>DASYJM010000116.1:0-7852 GCA_035996445.1 Candidatus Acidiferrum sp.
GGATTCTTGAACAAGGCACGCAGCGCATAGCGCAGGTCTTGAAACAGGATTTCCAGACCAGGTAGTCCGCGGGTGTCACGATGCCGTTCGATGGCCTGTTGTTTTCCGCCGAGATGGATCAGGGCCTGACGCCGAGCTTCGTCAGCGGACATGCCGCGCTGCAGATTTTCTTCGATGGCCAAGTCCAGGTGCGCGGCCAATTCCGCGTCCAGTTCGTTATCGAGCTGCTCGCGGCGGAAAACGGAGGTGACCCGGTGGAAAAATTGTTGCAGCCGGTCAATCATTGATCGCCACCTTCTTCCTGCATAGCGAGAACGCGACTCATGACGCTAGCTAGTCTTTGCCAGTTCACGGCATCTTCAGAAAGTTGTTTGCGTCCTCTATTGGTAATGGAATAAAACTTGGCCTTGCGGTTGTTGGACGAGACTCCCCACTCGCTTGAGATCCATCCTCGCTGTTGCAGTCTCACGAGCGACGCGTAGATGGTGCCCTGGTTCAGAAAAACTTTATCGCCGCTGACGTGCTCAATGCGCCGCGCGATGCCGTAACCGTGCAGCGGTCCCATGGCGGTAAGGGTTTGTAGGACCATAAGGTCCAAGGTGCCCTGGAGCAGGTCAAGCTTCGATGCGGTCATTAAGGCCTCATGTGGTATGGCCACAAGTGTGGCATTACTTATGTGGGAATGCCACAGGAAAGTCAGCTTTCGCGGATTTTTTTTAACGGGGTAGCGGGAATTGTCTCTTGATGGAAACGGCTAGCAATTCTCAGAGGCCGGGAGGTGCGAAGCCTCCGGGGACGTCGGGTGGGAGCTTTTGCACGATCTCTTCGGAGAGACCGAACTCTTCGATGAGCGAGGTTTTGCGTTGGGCTTCGGTGGGTTCGGTTTTGGTCAGGGTGCCGTCGGTTGCGAGGCGAAATTTGCTCTTGCGACCCATGGTGAGAATTGATTCGGGGAAATGGCGACAGATAAAAATGGCATCGTTGAAAAATCCGACTGTTTTCGTTTTATCGTAACGAGCGACGAATAAGGCGTGATCGACCGGGTCGTATTCGGGTTCATTGCGGAATGGCAAGGGATGTTCACGGTCAAAGCCAGGGTAGGAGATGATTTCGAAGCCGGTTTCCGTTGGCACGGCGCTGATGTCGTGGATTCCGCGGCCGGTCGACGAGGATTTGCCGGAGATTAAGGGAAGGACTTTGAGCGCGGCCATCCATGCGTCGACCAAATAGTTGATGCCTTCCAAGGTCACCAGAACCGAACCATGATTGGCGCCCCGGGGATACCCCTCGACGATCACCGAACCGACGATACGACGGGCGTCAAAGCCGAGCGCATGCGCCAAGGCGTACATGGCGCCGTTGAGTGGCCAGCACGTGCCGCCTGTGCCGTGCGGCAGCCAGTTGTTAAAGAACTCGTTGGGATCTCCGCAGGGGAGGGGAGTCGTTTGTGGACTCGCGAACCAGATGCGCTTTTGGATGTTGTCAAAGGGGACGTTTGCGGAGAACGCCGCGTATAGCGTGTTCAGCCCAGCCAGGTTGAGGTCTGGCCGCTTACGAAGGCCGAGTTTCGTTAGCACGCGTTCAACCAGCCGCGGAGCGAGTGCGGGTTCTTGGATGGCCGAGAAACCGCTACTGGTTGTCATTGTTCAATTCCATCTGCAATCCCATGCGACGGAGAAGTTCCTGGAACCGCGGTTCGGCGTGCAGTGAATTGTAGGTCGGGTCCGCGATGATGCCTGGGCCGATCTGTAGTGAACGGTCTTCGAAAGCCGCGTTTAACGATTCGAACGCTTTGTCTTTCTCGCCAAGCCCCGCGTAGATACTGGCAACAAACCTCGGCGAAATATATTTTTGTTCCGACAGTCTCTTTAACCGGTCGCGAGCTTTTTCTGCCTCTGCTTTTTTCCCGGAGACGGCATACGCGTAACCAAGTGCGGATATTGCGTAGGTGCTAGCAGAAACAGGCGCGGCCGCTTCTCCGCAATACTCTATCGCCACGTTGTACATGCCCTTTTCGAGATACGCTAGCCCAACATACTCCCGTGTCAGCGCGAAGCCGGGGTCCATCTCGAGGGTCCCGCGCAGTTGCTCGATTGCCAGATCATACCGGCGTGCCAGGTAGTATGCCAATCCCAGATTCCTATTCACGGGAAGCGAGAGCGGGTCAAGTTCCAATGCGCGCCGGTGCTCGGCGATAGATTCTTCAAACTGCCCCATCCTCCACAAGGCATAGCCATGCCATTGGTGGGCAGTCGCGTAATTCGGATTTAGGGCGATGGCTCGTTGGAATTCCTTTTCCGCACCTTGCCAGTCCCACGTGTAGTCCGATTTGATAAATCCCAGCGAGACGTGAGCTTCAGAGAGAGTGTCGTCAAGCTCCAGCGCTTTAAGGGCCGCATCATTGGCCTTCGAATAACCGGTTTTGGGCGGCAAGAAACCGTAATTTGCATGCATGCTGTAACAGTCGGCCAATCCGCAATAAGCCAAAGCATAAGTGGGATCTTTTGCGATGGCTTGCTGAAAGCATTCGATGCCCTTGTTAAAGCCTTCCTCGGTTCTTTTGTTCCACCAGTAGCGGCCCTGGAGATAGCCTCGGTAGGCTTCGGGGTTCGTGGTGTAGGTCCTGGCGAGGCTCTTCTCCTCCTGGCCGGTCAAACGCAGCCGCAGCGCCTTGGTAATTTCCCTGGCGATCTTTTCCTGGAGCGCGAAGATGTCCGCCGGCTTACGGCTGTATTGCTGGCCCCAGATGTGGCTGCTGTCCGTGGCATCGATGAGCTCCGCACTTATGGCAAGATTGCCGCTAAGCTGGGTGACCCGGCCTTTCAACACGGATCGAACTCCCAGCTCTCGCGCTACTGTTTGCACATCCGTATCTTTTCCTTTGTAGCGGAAGGCAGAATCGCGGGACATCACTTTCAAATTCGGCAACCGGGAGAGGCTATTGATGAGACTCTCGGTGATTCCGTCGCTCAGGTACTCGGCGTTGGGATCCGCGCTGCCGTTCACAAAGGGCAACACGGCCAAGCGGCCTCGCCACCAGGGATGAGAAATCGTTTCAACCGCTGCGGTCGTCGCAGTTGATGTTGGTAAAGTAGTGCCGATCCCGCCTGCAGCTGTCGTTGATCCCGCAGCCGTGACCCTTAGTCCAGAATCGATTTCACGCTTCAGCCGCTTTAGGTCGGCTCGCAGGTCCGCGGCCGAATGATAACGCAAGCCACGATCTTTTTCGAGCGCCTTATGGATGATGTCTTCCAGTTTGGGGAGAACTTTTGGATTTGCGCGCGCCGGTGGAATGGGTTCGTGATTGAGTATGGCATCGAAAACAACAGCGGGCGTATCGCCACGGAAAGGGAGTGCACCGGTAGCCATTTCGTAAAGTACAACGCCGAACGAAAACAAATCCGTCTGCGCGTTCAGTTCTTCTCCGCGGGCCTGCTCTGGAGACATATAGCTAACTGTTCCAAGAGTGCTTCCCGAACTGGTCAGGTGGTTTGGGTCGATTTGCTGGGTAACCAATGTTTCCGCATCGACGACTGAGTTCTTTGCGGAACTGATCTTGGCAAGACCAAAATCCAGAAGCTTGGCGTGGGCCCGCTCCGTGATGAATATATTCGCAGGCTTGATGTCTCTGTGGACGATGCCTTTGGAGTGCGCCGCATCCAAAGCGTCGGTGATTTCCATGGATATGTTGAGCAGGTTCTCGAATTCCATGGGCCTGCCTGCGATGCGGTGCTTTAAGGTTGTGCCTTCCAGATACTCCATGGCGATGAAGGCTCTGCCGTCTTGTTCGCCGATGTCGTAAATGGTGCAAATATTTTGATGATTCAGGGCAGACGCGGCTTGTGCCTCGCGCTGGAAACGAGCCAGCACATGCGGGTCTCTGGCCATGTCCTCTGGCAGGAACTTGAGAGCTACGAAGCGATGAAGGCGTGTGTCCTTAGCCTGGTAGACAACGCCCATGCCTCCGCCGCCGAGCCGTTCAATAATGTGGTAATGCGAGATGGTGTGTCCGATGAGGGAGGAGAAATCCGGCATTTCGCAGACATCTTAGCAGAAGCGCATGTCAACGAATCCACGGGAGCAGCAAGTTAAGGAGGGGCGTTTCCGTTTGGAGCCGGAATGAAGGAGGCTGATCACGAACTCAAAAATCTGATCTCAGGACAAACTTCCCTAGCGTTCAATGCCAGGGTAATTAGATCATCGTCCGCCGAAAAGACGGCCTCTACACCATGAGATAGAGCTTTCTTTTCTATTTCAACGCTCGGAGTCGTGGTCATAAAAAAAAGAGGTAGATGTGGCAGTGATTTCTTAAAGTCATCGGTGACTTTGAAATCATGGACGCCATCGGCTACGATTATGGCCACATCCGGGAGCGATTTGCCGGCCTTCTGGGTAGCCCCCGAATCCCGGGCGGCCTTACCACACACTTGAAAATTGTCTTGCTGATTGAAGAAGTTACCTAGTTTCTCGCAGAACGCAGGGTCATCGCAAACTAGAAACACGCGGATCATGACGGGCCTCCTTACAAATCGGCTGCCAGGTAAGCCGGGGCGTTTCGGCGAAAACCCGTGCTGGGGCTTTCATCCACCTGTGTCTTTCCGCATTGCTTTTTGGGGAGGATCCCCGTGGGAGAAGCAAGCTTGTGGCGTTTATAGGTCTATTTGCAAACGCGCACAATCCCGGATAATACCTACCGCGAAATACGCTTTTGCGTTATGTATTTATACGTATCTAGATAGTCATAGGATGGCCACTTGGGAAAAGGCAAAGCGGAC
Organism: Candidatus Acidiferrum sp.; assembly: GCA_035996445.1. GTDB lineage: Bacteria > Acidobacteriota > Terriglobia > Acidiferrales > UBA7541 > Acidiferrum. Next base: position 4,776 of record DASYJM010000116.1, read on the forward strand.
CTAAAATCAGCAGAGGTGCTGCTTTCGAATGTGGAAGGAGCGATAGGACCACTGCTACCGGCGCTTTTTGAGTCGCCGGTAATGGGCGTGGCCCTGCTCGATGCGCAGTTTCGTTTTCGCGCGATCAACGGAGCATTGGCGGCGATGAACGGCCTTCCGGTTTCAAGCCATATGGGGAAAAAGCTTCGGTACGCGTTGGGCAGTTCCGCACCTAAGGTCGAAGCTCCTGTGCGACAAGTTCTTGAGACTGGCGACCCGATCTTTAACCGGGAACTAACGGCGAAGTTGCCGGGCAGGATGGAAATTGGACACTGGGTGGAAACTTATCTTCCGGTTCGGGACCTTGAAAATCGCGTGACGCAGGTCGCGGCACTTGTGGTGGAACTGACTGGACTTAGAAATTTAGAAGTTTCTCTGAATCATATGATAGGGAGTCTACTGCACGTGAGCGCGGGCTTAAAAACCGAATTGCAGTTCTTGGTAACAACCGGGCGCTCCTCGGATGGAACCGCCGGCTTACTTCCGCAAGCTATCGAGCTGATCGACGATTGTATCCGGCATGCAAAAAGCATCACCGGCAGCTCGCAAAGGTATTTTTCTGCCGATGCTCCCAGCCTAAGACTCGAAAGCGATAAAGCTTATGGAATCGCGGCGAACAAAGCTGACACAAGTATTCATGGCAGCGATGAACACTGGCGTCGAATGTTGTCAGAGCGCGAACGCGAAGTACTGAAGCTGCTAGCGGATTGTAAGAGCAACAAAGACATTGCCGGCGAAATGAACATCAGCGTCAGGACCGCGGAAACATATCGCGCGCGAGTGATGATGAAACTGCAGCTGCGTTCCATAGGTCATCTGATTCGCTTTGCGGTGCGGAACAATATTATAAAGGCGTAGAAAAAAGTCCTTTCGCGACGAAGTGCTAAAGGCGTGCAGGAGCCGCAGCTCCGCGACGCATCTTTTTTTGACCTTGGCGATTTGACATGCGAGAAAGGTCTTGCCTAGAATCCGCGCTGAAATCAGGCGTTCACAAATAACGTTCAGGGATGCGATATGAAGATGCGATGGGGATGTTGTTGGCTCGGCATTGCATTATTTTGTAGCAGTGCTGCCGCGAAGCAATCGCACTCCCCCGACGAATCAAGACCCGCTCGGCTCCTTGATGGAATGGGCTCCCTGCACCATCCAATCTCCACTTCAAACCAGGAAGCGCAGCGATATTTCGATCAGGGGCTGACACTTGTCTATGCATTCAATCACGACGAAGCCGCACAGTCGTTTCGACGTGCGGCGGAGCTTGATCCGCAAGCGGCAATGCCATGGTGGGGACTGGCGCTGGCGCTAGGACCGAACTACAACCTGGATGTGGATCTGGAGCGGGAGAAGGCCGCTTTTGACGCGATTCAGAAAGCTCGCGCACTGGCGTCGTCAGGGGTAGAGAACGAGCGAGCTTATGCGGAGGCACTCGCGAAGCGGTACTCCGGAGATGCCAAACCGGATTTGAAAAAACTGGCGCAGGACTACGCACATGCTATGGGTGAGCTCGCAAGACATTATCCGGATGACCCGGATGCGGCAACCATTTATGCCGAAAGCATGATGGACCTGAACCCGTGGGGATTGTGGAAATTGGATGGCACTCCGGCGAATAACAATACGCTCACAATCATCTCGGTGTTAGAGGACGTCCTGGCCCGTTATCCGGATCACGTCGGCGCGAACCATTATTATATTCACGCTGTCGAAGCATCGGCGCATCCGGCCTGGGCCCTGCCGAGTGCGCAGCTGCTGCCAGCGCTTGTTCCCAATGGCGGACACCTCGTGCATATGCCATCACACATTTATGCGCGCGTAGGAGATTTCGATGCGGCGATGAAGAGTAACGAAGCGGCATCCGCGGTGGATCGTGCTTACATTCAGGCCGGAGCGGAGCACGGAGTGTACCCCGTGATGTACTACAGCCATAACCTCCACTTTTTGACGTACGCCGCTATGCAGCAAGGAAATTTTGCGAAAGCGCGCGAAGCGGCCGAAATGCTGACGGAAAATATTCGCGCGCGGGGCCAGGAAATGCCGGAAGCGATGACCGCAGTTTTCAGTGCGTACCATATAGAAGTTCTCGCTAGATTCAACCATTGGGACGAGGTTCTGGCGCTGCCTCAACCACACTCAACAGCGCCAATGCTGATTAAGCCGTGGCATTTCGCGCGTGGCGCGGCATTCGCCGCCGCCGGAAAGCTTGACGACGCTGCGAAGGAACAAAAAGAGCTCGAAGCAGGTTTACAGCAGATCCCCGACAACTTGTCCGGCGGCTTCAGTCCCGCGAAAACCATACTGCAACTGGCGGATACGATACTTTCGGCGCGCATCGCGCGAGTGCGTGGAGATCACAAGGCTGCCATCGCGTTGTGGCGCAAGGCTGTAGCCATGGAGGATCAACTGGCGTACGACGAGCCGCCAGATTGGTATTACCCGGTGCGTGAATCGCTCGGTGGGGCGCTGCTGCGTGACGGGCAATCCGCGGAAGCGGAGAAGACATTTCGTGAGGACCTGGCGCGGAATCCGCGAAATGGCCGGTCACTTTACGGTTTGTGGATGAGCTTGGTAGCGGAAAAAAAGACTGATGACGCGGAATGGGCGCGCCGGCAATTCGAAGACGCGTGGAAGAATTCGGATACCAAGTTACATATTGAAGACCTGTGAAAATATAACGGCACCTTTGTAGCCGGACACGGAAGTTAGCGCCTCAAATCGGCGGCGCGCGTACCAGACGCCGAGACTACCCCGGGCATGACCGCATCCGACCATCCGCAGCAGGAGTCAAGCGGCGATGGAGTTACTTCGGATGTGTGACTGGATATTTCCGGGGCATCTTGCAGCACCGGCGGCGCCCCGCAGGCCCCGCGCAGTTTTATGCTCCCTACAGGCTGAGATGCCAGTTGACCGCACTCTGCATCTTTTCTTTTGCAAGCGATACCGCAGCTTCGAATTTCGGCGACTGCAGAGCGTCTGCCGCATCGCGCAACGTTCGCAGCGGATCCTCGTTGTGGCTGTGGCCGATGGCCACACCTACGGTT
>DASYJM010000117.1:0-3422 GCA_035996445.1 Candidatus Acidiferrum sp.
TGGGTTTTCTCTCAGCGCTTCCGACATTCGCTGAACCTAAGACCGGGATGCTCTGTGTGATTCCGGATCCGCCGGGCTGCTGCACTCTAGTTACCGTTCCCTTCGACCTCAAGACGCTGATGTTTAGAATAGACAAAGGAAACAAAACACCATGGCCTCAGAAAATGGGCTTCAAAGTAGAGGGATTAAGCCTCGGAGAAAAGCATCTCGTAGTTGTCTACTCCGGCGGCAAACCCATACAGTCCTTCCGATTCCGTTTCACCAACGAAACTGAGCTTTGTCTACTGTTTGACGGGTACGGAGGGCCGGACCTCAGGTCTATGAGCAAATTGTGCCACTGCAAGTGAGTGTTTCGTCTCTAGATCAAAAGCCACTCTAAAGTCCTGGTAAACGCGGTTACCGTCCATGTGAATTTGAAGGTGTGAAGAAACCCCGTAAATTTCAGTCTTGCAAAATAAAAACTCCGCCGTAAGCTCGCGGCATGAGCCAAGAAAATACAACCAGCAAGCAGCCTTTGATTCGCTACGTGAACCGACAGCAGATGAGTTGGCGAGCCGTGGATGTGGACAAGCTCATCGCGGAAGACCATCGAGCGAGAGCCATTTGGACACTGGTAGGGCGCCTAAACCTGAGCGCCTTTTATCAAGCCATCGAGAGCAGCACGGAGGAAGGCGGGCGGCCGGCGTTCGATCCGCAACTGCTGATCAGTTTGTGGGTGTACGCCTATAGCCAGGGGATTGGTTCGGCGCGAGAAGTGGCCCGGCGCTGTGCGTACGATCCGGCGTTTCAGTGGCTGACGGGATGGGAGGAAGTGAACTATCACACGCTGGCGGATTTCCGTGTGGAGAAGCAGCACGAACTCGATGAACTGTTCACGCAGGTGCTGGCGGCGCTGAGCCAGGAAGGACTGATCACGCTGGAGCAAGTGATGCAAGATGGCACCAAGATCAAGGCGCAGGCGAGCACTCGGAGTTATTGCCAGGAGGAAACGATTCGCGAACATCTGGAGCGAGCGCGACGACGTGTAGCGGAGATGGGCGATCCACGGAACGAGGAGAGCAGTCCGAAAGCCAAGCAGGCCCAAGTACGCGCACGACGCCAGCAACAAGAGCGGCTAGAGAGTGCGTTGGAAGAGTTGCAGAAGTGGCAGGCGCGCAAGAGCGGAGAAAAAGCCAAGAAGGAAACGCGAGTGAGCAATAGCGATCCGCAAGCCAGGGCCATGCATCAGCCCGATGGCGGATTAGCGCTCAGTTACAACGCGCAGATTTCTACCGATGCGACATATGGACTGATTGTGGGAGTAGCAGTGACCCAGGAGCCCAACGACAGCGGGCAGTTATTGCCAGCGGTGGATCGCCTAGAACAGCGGCTGGAGAAAAAGCCGCAACAGATGGTGGCCGATAGTGGCTATACCACGCGAGAGAATATCGAGAAGATGGCCGGGCGAGAGATCGATTTTCTGGGGACCATGCGGTATGAAAATGTGCCACGGGGCGCCAACTTGCCGAACCGGTTTCCGCCGAGCGCATTTCCTTATCTGCCAGAGAAGGACCACTGTGTTTGCCCGCAGGGCAAAGTCCTGCATCCGGCGGGACAACGCAAGAGGAGAGCAGGGGTGATTTACCACCTCTACGAAGCCCGGCTGGAGGATTGCCAAGCCTGTCCTCGCAAACCGGAGTGTTGCCCAGACAACCAAAAGCGCGGCCGTTCGGTGGCGCACCCCGAAGAAAGTCCGGTGGTGATAGCGTTTCGCAAGAAGATGGCTAGCGAAGAAGCCCGCAAACAGTATCGTCGTCGGGGAAGAATCGTGGAGTTTTGTCACGCCTGGATCAAGAGCAAACTGGGTTTGCGGCAATTCCATGTACGGGGCTTGAAGAAAGTGCAGATGGAAATGCTGTGGGCTTGCCTCACCTACAACCTGCAGCATTGGATCCGATTGAGCAAGCTCCGCACAACAACAGCGATCACCTGAGATAGTAAGAGAAGAGCGAGTAGGACCGAGACACTCGTTCGAAGCAGAAGGCCAACAATCCGGGAAGCTCACCCTAAATTTTCAGTCCAACTCTCAATCGAGGTTTCTTCACAGCTTCAATTTCAAGTTTCCGGTAACGCGACTTAACAGGACTTGGCAGTCGTATTATTTCCCGATTTGCTTTTGCAATTTTTGAACTAAGCGTGCGCCCGCGCTGTTGGTCCCTGTTAGCAGTCCTCCCCACACATGCGAGTCACTCCACAAGTTTTGTCCGTTCTTTGGGTCAATCACCGTCAAATAGGCATCTCGCACCGGAGCCTGCCTATTATAATTTGGAACACGGTCTTGTTCGATATTGCCGTCCTTATCCATCGTTCCGGTCTGGCCGCTGGCAAAAATGATGTACCCGCCGTTGTATGGGTCTGCGGACAACAAAAGAATCAAGTCTGCCGTCTGCTTTTCATGAACTATCTGAAATCGCCCCCATTTCCTGAGTCGAGCTACAGCTGCGTTTCCCACTGCCTCGACACCCGTTTGGTTGTCGAAGTAAACGGTTTTGGCTGACAAGATTTTGGGCGTCTTCGCTAATTGCTTTTGGGCGTGCGATGAGTTTGGGACCGCGAGGTTCGCCAGCATGAAAAGGATGAGGCAGGGATAATTTCGCACAAGCCACCTCCCAGATATTTCCATTCAGCTTACACCGATGCTGGCAAAATTCTCCTAAAGCCTGGTTAACGCGGTTCCCGTCAATGTGAAGTATTACTTTACTTCTCCGATTTCGCGACTTCTCAGGAGTTAGCCCAGCTGCGAGAACCCGAAAGCCCCGAACTTCACGAAAGCCCTGCGGTAATGCGGCATAATCTGAAAGTGGAAACTATCCCGCTAGAATTAGAGCCGAATGCTCCGTCTATTGTCGAGTCCTACCGAAACTTTGCACCACCATCGAACTTTAGACATGATGTTGAAACGCTACTTCGGTTTGTCCCACAGAAATATTTGGTCGGATTAAAAACCATTGTTCTCACCAATCGCGCTGGACTGACCGGAAACAAACGTAAACAAAAAGTCTGGAGCCGAAATCGGAAGGTGCGTCTGGCGGATTCCTTGGGTTCTTATTCAAGAGCGGCAAAAAATTCTCCCGGCACAGTATGGCTTTATGTGGACAACATTGTGAAGGCGGAATCGAGTTGGTGGAGATGGGCGCCACTACTACGTTACATGATGCCCGCTGAGGTTCTGTACCATGAGATTGGCCACCACATCCACGCGGTGCATCGGCCCATTCACCAGGGGCGAGAGAATGTTGCACAAGATTGGGGCCGCAAGCTCTGGCGAGGTTTCCTTCGTGAGCACTACTGGTATCTGAGCCCATTTCTGTATGTAGCCGCTCGGGTGGCCTCGCCGATTGTCAAACGATTGAAGCGAAATGAGCGCAGTGCTTGATTAACGC
>DASYJM010000118.1:0-17462 GCA_035996445.1 Candidatus Acidiferrum sp.
ACCCGGGCGCCTACAATTTCAATTCGCCGTACAACCAGCCCCGCACTATCGTTCCGCCGTTTCCGCAATCGGCGTCCACGAACCAGCAAATCCTGGCGATGTTAGCGGAAGGTACTGGCGGATTCACGATCTTCAACACCAACGATCTTCTGGGTGGTTTGCAGCGCATCGGTCGAGAGCAAAGTGAGTTTTATATTCTGGGATATGTGCCGACCGACACGCCGGAAGGCGCATGCCACACGCTGAAGGTGAAGCTAAACCACGGTGGAACGAACGTGCGCTCGCGCAGCGGATATTGTAATGTGAAAACCGGCAACATCCTCGAAGGAAAGCCGCTTGAAAAACAACTCGAGTCGCGCGCCACCGGTGCGCAAGGCGGTTCGATACACGGGGGCATGCAGGCTCCGTATTTTTACACTGCTGCAAATGTCGCGCGCGTGAATCTGGCGATGGAAATTCCCGCCGACGCCGTGCATTTCAATAAAGAAAAAGGAAAATACAACGCGAATCTGAATGTGTTGGGCATCACCTATCGCGCCGATGGATCGGTGGGGGCGCGCTTCAGTGACACCGTCAATCTCAATTTGGAAAAGGACGAATGGAAGCAGTTCACCCAGAATCCGTATCGCTATCAAAACCAGTTTGACGCCTCTCCCGGAACGTACAAGTTAACCGTGGTGCTCAGTGCGGGCGGAGACGCTTTTGGAAAATTCGAGATGCCGCTGCAAATTGATGCTTACGATGGAAAACACTTTAGCCTCGGCGGCGTGGCCCTGACCGATAGCGCTCAGAGACTCGGGGACATACCCACCAGCCTTGATTCCGCCTTACTCGAAGACCGCACTCCCCTTGTGGTACAGGGATTGCAGATTCTGCCATCCGGTACGAATCGCTTCAAACGCGATGAAAACGTGATTGTGTATTCGGAGATTTACGAGCCATTGCTGACTTCCGATAGCCCGCCGAAGATCGGTATGGGATACCGCATTATGGATCGCGCTAGCAATAAAGAAGTCGTGTTCACCGGAGTCGTGGCTGTCGATACATTTATTCAGAAAGGGAACCCGGTGGTGCCCGTGGGCATGAAGGTTAATGTTAAGGACTTGAATCCCGGCGGCTACCGCCTGGTGATGCAGGCTGTCGACGGAGCCGGCAACAAAGCCCCCAATCGCATTGTCGACTTCGAGGTGATGTAATCGTTTTCTGCCAATCGGATACTCCGCGCTGCGTTCGTTCCATCGGGACAACCCTGTTCAACGCCATTTTTTAAGTCCCTTCCGGACGGTCGTATTCGACACAGGCCAATCCGCTCTCTGCAACTTCCCGGCGTGCCTAGGGTTAATCTTGTAGGAGCACGGATGAAGCCCAGCTACGCAAAACTGGTGCTGCCAATAGATTCCAGCCACACCCCAATGGCGACGGTCTCTCTGCGACCCCAGGCCTTGCTCGCTGCGTTTTTGTCGATCGCTTGCGTATTGTCTTTGGGAGTCGACGTACCCGCCATTGCCGTCATTCCTGCCGGCGCCAAAGACAAAAAACCGAAACAGGATCCCGTGTTGAAGGGCTTGCCCGTCACCGAACTCACCGTTGATGAAGCCATTCTCCACGCCATGAATCGCCTTGCCTATGGACCACGGCCGGGTGATGTCGAGCGCGTGCGTCAAATGGGATTGGCCAAGTGGATCGAACAGCAACTCGCGCCAAACTCCATTGACGATAAAGCCGTGAACGCGCGACTCGAGAATCTCCCCACGCTGTCCATGTCCTCGGCGCACCTGCTCGAGGAATATCCGCAGCCGAAACAAGCCGCCATTCAGGCTGCCAAGCGCGCAGACGCGGCCGCGAACCCCAATCAACGGCCGGCCCACAACGGCGCAACCGGCGGTGGCAAGGATATGCAAAACACCTCAGACGCAAGCGAGACGACCGTTGCGTCCGCGCCGCCAAGTTCCTCCGCGGCGGTAAGTCAATCGGCGCCGAATAATTCTCCCGAAATAAATATCGCGGACAAGACCAGCGTTCCGGTCTCCATGAAGACGAAACCGTCGCCGTTGAACCGCGACCTTGCCAGCAACTTGACCACCCCCGGCGTCGGGAAACGAAATGTGTTGAGCGGGCCCGACCCCAATGCGGTGCCGCGCGTAATTGCCGACGACAGCAAAAAGCCGCAGCGCGTAGTTGAAGAATTGGCCATGGCCAAAGTGACGCGCGCGATTTACAGCGAGCGCCAATTGCAGCAAGTCATGGATGATTTCTGGTTCAACCATTTCAACGTGTACGCGGCCAAAGGCCAAGACAAGTGGTACCTCACTTCTTACGAACGCGATGTAATCCAGCCGCATACCTTGGGGAAGTTCAAGGATTTAGTCACCGCCACCGCCGAAAGCCCCGCGATGCTGTTTTATCTGGACAATTTTCTAAGCGCCGATCCCAACGCCGCGCAGCGCCAAGCAGCGTTGCGTGCCGTGCGGCAAAATCGCGGCCGATTCGGGCGGCCTCGGCCGCAACCTCCGCAAGGCCCTCCAGCGAAGAAAAATACACGCGGCCTCAATGAAAATTACGGTCGCGAATTAATGGAACTGCACACTTTGGGTGTGGAAGGCGGCTACACGCAAAAAGACGTGTCCGAACTGGCGCGCTGCTTCACTGGCTGGACCATCGACAAACCCCGGCTGAATCCGGAATTTAAATTTGACGAAAAGTTGCACGATTCCGGCCAGAAAATTGTTTTGAATAAGAAAATTCATGCCGGTGGAATGAAAGACGGCGAGCAAGCCATCGAATTGCTTGCGCGGCATCGCAGCACCGCCAAGTTTATCTCCACCAAACTGGCGCGGCGATTTGTGTCCGATACTCCGCCGGCTTCGCTAGTCGCACGCATGGCCAAAACATTTGAATCCAGCGACGGCGATATCCGCACGGTCATGCACACCATGATTTATTCGCCGGAGTTTTGGTCTCGCGAAGCATACCGCGCAAAAATCAAAACGCCGTTCGAACTCGTGATTTCCGCAGTGCGCGCGCTGGGCACTGATGTGGATAGCGCCATGCCCTTGGCGCAATGGGTCGGGCGCATCGGTGAGCCGCTATATCAATGCCAGCCTCCCACCGGTTACGCGGATAACGCGGACGCGTGGGTGAACACCGGCGCACTCCTGAATCGCCTCAATTTTTCCCTGACCTTGGCAGGAAACAAAGTTCGCGGGGCGCGGTCGGACGTTGGTTCATTGCTGGGCGTCGATGCTGCGGAGCCCAAGGTTGCGCTGGAACGCGCGTTGCAGATTTTTCTAGGTGGCCAAGCGAGCCCCACCACTTTAGAGACGCTGCAAAAGCAATTGGACAGTCCGCAGGTCTTGCAGGCCAAGCTCGATGATCCGGTAAAAAAGGTGGACCTTGGAGTAGTGACCGGACTGGTGCTGGGCGCTCCAGAATTTCAGAGACGCTAGCCAACCCCGGTTTTGATTTCTGAGCCGATGCTGAGTTGCTGTTGTCATCAAGAAGGAGTCGCACATGAGATTTTCCCGGCGATATTTTTTGAAGCAGGGCGGCGTGGCCATGGTGGGCCTGAGCGCCATGCCCGCGTTTTTGCAACGCGCCGTGGCGGCCACACCGATGCCCAACAAGAAACAGCTCGTAGTGCTGTTTCAACGAGGCGCGGCAGACGGATTAAATATTGTGGTGCCTTTTGCGGAGCCGAATTACTACCGCTTGCGTCCCACCATTGCGATTCCCGAGCCCCGCCGCGGCGTGGTGGGAGAAGCAGCTATCGATCTGGATGGATATTTTGGATTGCATCCCAGTCTCGCGCCACTCGAGCCGCTATTTCACAAAAATCAATTGGCTATCGTGCATGCAGCAGGTTCGCCCGATCCCACGCGTTCCCACTTCGACGCACAGGACTTCATGGAGTCCGGCACGCCCGGCGTGAAGGCCACCGATGACGGCTGGCTCGACCGCGTGCTGCAAACCATACCCGAAGAAAATGCTTCGCCATTTCGCGCCGTGGCCATGGGCCCGAATCTTCCGCGCATGTTGCGGGGAAGCGCGGGGGCCATCGCGTTGCCGGATTTAAAAAATTTCAAAGTGATGCCGCAATCGCCGGCCATGAACAACGTAGTGCAGGGCGGCTTCGAAGCCATGTATTCGCAAAGCGTGGACCACGCGCTGCACGGAACCGGCACGGAAACCTTCGAAGCCATCGACATGCTCAGCAAAATCGACACCGGCAAATTGCCGCCGGAAAATGGCGCACAATATCCCATCAGCCGCTTGGGACAAAACATGCAGCAAATCGGCCAGCTGCTGAAAGCCAAAGTGGGCGTGGAAGTTTTGTTCGTCGATTGCGGCGGCTGGGACAACCACGTCAACGAAGGCGGAGTGCAAGGCCAGCTCTCCAACCTGCTGAAAGACCTCGGCCAATCCCTCGCCGCGTTTCATCAAGACATGGGCGACCGCATGCGGGACATTGTGGTCGTTACCATGAGCGAATTCGGCCGCACTGCCAAAGAAAACGGCAATCGCGGCACCGACCACGGCCACGCCAACTGCATGTTCGTCATGGGTGGCGAAGTAAAAGGCGGCAAAGTCTACGGTAAATGGCCCGGCCTCGAAGATCACCAGTTAAACGAGAGCCGCGATCTCGCGCTGACCACCGATTTTCGCTACGTCCTGGGAGAAACGTTGACCAAACACATCGGCGTAAAAGATCTAGCCACAGTATTTCCCGGATTCGACAACAACCCGCACCGCTTCCCCGGACTCATCAGAACCTGATCAGATTTGTTTTTCCGAGAACCGCGACAATATCCCCGGTATGGGGTTTCCACTCTCAGGACGCAGTCCCCAAGCGCCTGGCCGGGGCCGCCTGTGGAGACCGTTATGCCATTACCAAGAATGATTGAGAAAACGTGGTTCGCACGACTACTTCCAGGAGTGATGTTGATAGCGTTGGCGCTTTTTGCTGGCGCGCCCCGTGCAAAAGCCGATGACTGGGATGACTGTAATCGCCGGATTGCCTACGCCAATTGGCAATTGCATGAAGCCATAGAGGATCACGGCTACGACAGTAGGCAGGCAAGGCACTGGCGGCACGAACTTCATGAAGAATACGAACGCCAGGAACGCTTGCGCCGGAAATATCGCAATGACCAGTGGAATCGGGAGTGGCGCGACCGCCGAGATGACCGCAACGGCTATTACGCTGATCGTGATCGTAATAGCTGGTACGAGGATCAGTATGGCCGTCGGCATTATCGCCGTGACCGCGACGATGATTAAACATCGCCGCGCCGACATAAAAGCGGACATAAAAAAAAGGCCGTCCGATTTTCCGGATGGCCCTTTTTTCGTTTCCGTCCAGAAAAGTGGTCTAGTGCGCTTCCTGCCGGATGCGCATCCCGTAGAATGAGCGGTACACGAAGAAAAACGAAACCGCGAAGAACGCCGCGGCCAGCGCGTGTGTCACGTTTGATCCTTGCGTGGCGGTGAGCTGAACGGCCAGCTCCACCGCAAGCAGTCCGAAGAGCGTGGTGAATTTGATCACCGGATTCAACGCCACGGAAGAAGTGTCCTTGAAAGGATCGCCTACCGTATCGCCGACCACCGTGGCGTCATGCAGTGGCGTGCCTTTTTGCTTCAACTCGACCTCTACGATTTTCTTCGCGTTATCCCAAGCCCCGCCGGCGTTGGCCATGAAAATAGCTTGATACAAGCCGAAGATGGCGATGCTGAAGAGATAGCCGATGAAGAAAAACGGCTCAACGAAGGCGAAGGACAAGGTCGCAAAGAAAACGGCGATAAAAATATTCAGCATGCCTCTCTGCGCATACTTGGTACAGATTTCAACGACTTTTTTACTGTCGGCAATACTCGCGGCTTTGGCTTCTTCCAGATGGATGTTGGCCTTGATGAATTCAACGGCGCGGTAAGCGCCGGTAGTAACCGCCTGTGTTGACGCTCCCGTAAACCAGTAAATCATCGCGCCGCCGGTAATGAGCCCAAGAACGAACGGAGCATGTAAGAGGGAAAGCTTGTTGACGTTCATGGTCAACCCGTGCGTAAGCGCCATGATAATGGAGAAAATCATGGTCGTGGCGCCCACTACCGCGGTGCCGATCAGCACCGGCTTGGCGGTAGCTTTAAAGGTGTTGCCTGCGCCATCGTTGGCTTCCAACATTTCCTTGGCGCGTTCAAAATTTACATCGATGTTGTAATCGCGCTTGAGCTCCTGCTGAATCCCAGGAATTTGCTCGATCAAGGACAACTCATAAACCGATTGCGCGTTGTCCGTCACCGGCCCGTAAGAATCCACCGCGATGGTGACCGGTCCCATGCCCAAAAAGCCGAAAGCCACTAATCCAAACGCAAACACGGGCGCAGCGATCATAAATGTCGCGAGTCCCATTTCGCTGATCAAATAGCCGAGCGACATCAGCACTACCATGGCCAGCCCGATGTAATACGCCGAAAAATTTCCAGCCACAAATCCGGAAAGGATCCCCAGCGAAGCGCCGCCTTCCTGCGCGGAGCTGACCACTTCTCGCACGTGCCGCGACTCCGTTGAAGTAAACACCTTCACCAGCTCCGGAATAATCGCACCAGCCAAAGTCCCGCACGAAATAATCGTGGCCAGCTTCCACCATTGTGTGGTGTCCTGTCCCAGCGCCGGAATGATCAAGTAGGAAACCAGATAGGTGAACCCGATCGAAACCACGGAAGTAATCCACACCAGAGAAGTAAGCGGCGCTTCGTAATTCATCTCGTTCACATTGCCGTATCTGGCCTTGGAGATGGCCGCGTTGATGAAGTAAGCGGCAGCGCTGGCAATCAGCATCACAATGCGCATGATGAAAATCCACACCAGCAATTGCACTTGTACTGTGGGGCTGGACACTCCGAGCAAAATAAAAGTAATTAGCGCGACGCCTGTTACGCCGTACGTTTCAAACCCGTCAGCGCTGGGTCCCACGGAGTCGCCGGCATTGTCGCCGGTGCAGTCCGCAATGACGCCCGGATTGCGCGCGTCGTCTTCTTTAATCTTGAAGACAATCTTCATCAAATCCGAACCGATATCGGCAATCTTGGTAAAAATTCCGCCGGCGATACGCAACGCGGCAGCGCCCAGCGATTCGCCAATGGCGAATCCGATAAAACACGGTCCCGCGTAGTCGCCCGGAATAAACAGCAAAATAAACAGCATGATCAGCAGCTCCACGCTGATCAGCATCATGCCGATGCTCATGCCCGCCCGAAGCGGCGTGTGATAAATGGGATACGGCTTGCCACGAAGACTGGCAAACGCAGTGCGGGAATTCGCGAAAGTGTTTACGCGGATTCCAAACCATGCCACACCATAGCTGCCCGCGATGCCCACCAGACTGAAGAGCAAAATAATTCCCACCCGCATCGCTTCAAATTTCAGGAGCACACCAAAATAAAGAACGATAACGATGGCGATAAAAATTTCGAGCAGCAAAATGAATTTGCCTTGCGTGATCAAATAGGTTTTGCAGGTCTCATAAATCAGCTCGGAGATATCCCGCATCGATTTGTGCACCGGCAGATTCTTGAGGCGGCTATAAATAGCCAATCCAAAAATCAAACCGAACACACAGAAAATCAGCCCGAACAGAAGAATTTTGTGCCCGTTAATACCGAGAAAGGAGACCTGCGATAAATCTGGAAGCTTAAGATTGGCCTCGCCCCCCGCCTCCTGAACTTCCTGAGCGCGCGCGGATAAGCAGGTAAGCATCGAGAGAAACGCCATGCCGGCGCTTATTTTCAGGGGCCCGCGAGCGAGCGAACACAAATTTTCGAACCAGGTGCGCATCAACAATTCCTCCATAAATTACAAATGATTTCAGAGCGCGGAGCCCTGTACTACGATTCGGCGGACACTTTCCCGCATGCGTACAACCGCACCGGCGGCGCACCCCGCCAATTTGAAACAGGGCCCGGCGCTAAAATGTGGCACGGGCCTAACCTGGACTGTTTATCTTAGCCTGACCGTCCCCGGAACCCCTCCCAGGGATAGCGAAAAGGCTTTGCGCGGGCTGGCAACAAAGCGTTGATTTATAACATTTAGCAACGATAGCGGTCAAACCAGCGACGGATGGTCAGAACTCAAAGCGCCGCCACCTTAACCTCGGATCGCGCCTCTAGCAAAGCGGCAAACTTGGCCCAGAGGAATGAACCACCGGATTGGCGAGACGCTGCCGCCTAGCGATGGTAACATGCCATTCTAAAATTCGGCCCACAGGCGCGGGTCAGTCATACAATTGACGTGTCACGGGGACTATGAGCACAAACCCATCGGTATCTACACCGGCCTCCGCCGCTGTATCTTTCGGAAGCGATCACCCCGCAACGTCGGAGGTTCGCAGCAACTGGAGCCGTGAAGAGGTTGCCGCAATCTATCGCACCCCGCTGCCTGAATTAATTTTTTGCGCGCAAACGATACACCGGAAATTTCACGCTCCGGACCGCGTGCAGACCTGCCAACTAATTTCCATTAAAACTGGCGGATGCCCGGAAGACTGCGCATATTGTCCGCAAAGCGCGCACTACGATGCGGAAGTGGAACGTCAGGGGTTGCTCGACCCGCAACATGTCATCTCCGTGGCCCGCGACGCGGCCGGACGCGGGGTGACGCGCTTCTGCATGGGTGCCGCGTGGCGGCAGGCGCCCGAAGGCAAAGATTTCGATAACGTACTCGAAATGGTGCGTGGCGTTTCTGCTCTGGGCATGGAAGTCTGCTGCACTTTGGGTATGTTGACGGACAGCCAGGCCGTGAGACTTAAACAAGCAGGCCTCTCGGCCTATAACCACAATTTAGATACCTCGCCGGAGTTTTACGGCTCGATCATCACCACACGAGTTTACGAGGACCGCTTGCGAACGCTCGCAGCAGTACGCAAGGCCGGCATCACCGTGTGTTGCGGCGGAATTTTGGGCATGGGCGAAAGCGAAAGAGACCGCATCGGTTTGTTGCACCAGCTCTCCACACTCGGGCCGCATCCGGAGAGTGTGCCCATCAACATGCTCGTGCGTGTCGCGGGTACGCCACTGGCGGATAAACCAGCGCTCGATCCGCTCGAAATGGTGCGCGCCATAGCCACGGCGCGCGTGCTGATGCCGGCTTCGCGCGTGCGGCTGGCGGCGGGAAGAAAACAATTGTCGCCCGAAGCGGTGACGCTATGTTTTCTCGCGGGCGTAAATTCGATTTTTGTGGGGGAAAAATTGCTCACCACGCCCAACCCCGGTGCGGACGAGGACGAACAATTACTGCAGACCTTGGGATTGAAACCACTCGAATCACATGCCGTCTGAATTTAACAACTCACTGCTAGCGGAATTGCAAGCGGGGCTGCGCGAACTTGAATCGCGGAGTCAGCGTCGGACGCTCGTGCAAATCACTGGAGTGAATCTTTGCTCGAATGATTATCTTGGGCTGGCTGACAATCCTGAGCTCAAACAAACCGCAATCGAGGCCATGGTCAAGGCTCCGCGAATCGGGGGCACCGGCTCGCGTCTTCTATCCGGGCACGCCGCAGTGTGGAATGAGTTGGAAGAAGAGTTCGCCGCGTTCGCTGGCAGCGAAGCGGCTTTGTATTTTAACAGCGGTTACGCCGCCAACATTGGCTTGCTCACTTCTCTGGCAAATAAAGACGATGTCATTTTTTCCGACGCCCTGAATCACGCCAGCATCATCGATGGAATTCGATTGTCGGGCGCTCGAAAAGTAATTTATCCCCATAGTAATTTAAATGCGTTGGAATCGTCGCTGAAGGAAAACCAGTGGACGCGCGGACACAAGCTCATCGTGACCGAAACGGTCTTCAGCATGGACGGCGATGTGGCCCCTCTTGATGCCATCGTCGCGCTGGCGGAAAAGTATGGCGCCAGTATAGTTGTCGACGAAGCGCACGCCACCGCCGTGCACGGACCGGGTGGACGCGGAATTTCCGCGCAACTCCTGGCCGACGGGCGCGTGCTCTCTGCCATGCACACTTGCGGCAAAGCCTTGGCAAGCGCCGGCGCATTCGTCTGTGGAGCGGCTGTGCTCCGTGAGCATTTGCTCAATCACGCGCGCACTTTTATTTTCAGCACCGCCATGCCCCCCTACATGGCTGAACAAATTCGAGCGGCGCTACGCCTGGCCGCTGGAATGGACAAAGAGCGGGCGGAATTACTTTCGAGATCGCAAGACCTCGCGAAATCCTTGCAGCACGACGGTTGGGAAACGCTTGCCACGACCACGCAAATCGTTCCCGCCATAGTTGGCGCAAACGACGCCGCTGTTGCTGCCGCCGAATTTTTGCAACGCGCCGGATTTGCTGTCAGGGCCATCCGGCCGCCCACAGTGCCGCCCGGCACCGCCAGGCTACGCCTTTCGGTGACGCACAAAATCAGCGCCGCTGAACTTGGGAGACTCACCGCGGCTTTATCCACGTGGCGCGCGCAATCGCACCATTCCGCTCCTGTGGCATTGGCGAGCTCCGCGTGAGGCACCACTTTTTTATAACGGGAACGGACACCGGTGTGGGCAAGACCACGCTCGCGGCCTTACTTTGTGCCGCGCTCGACGCGGTGTACTGGAAGCCAATTCAAACCGGCACGCTCGAAGGCACAGACCGCGTGACGGTGATGCGCCTCGCCGGCCTGGGCACCGATCGAACGCTAGAAGAGGTTTACAAATTTGTGCCCCCGGTTTCGCCGGACTTGGCCGCGCGCTGGGCAGGCGTGGAAATTGATTTGGCGCGCATTAATTTGCCGACCACCCTGGTCAACGACTGGCTTATTGTCGAAGGCGCCGGCGGCGTGCTGGTGCCCATCAACTCGAAACAATTCATGCTGGACATGATGGCAAAATTCAAGCTACCGGTAATTCTCGCCGCGCGAAGCAACGTAGGCACCATCAACCATACCTTGCTGACGCTGGCAGCGTTACACGCGGCGGAGCTGCCAGTGCACGGCGTGGTTTTGATTGGCGACCAGAATCGCGAGAATCGCGAAACGATCGAGCGCTTCGGGCACGTGCGCGTCATTGGAGAAATTCCACGCTTGCCCAATTTGCACCGTACTTCGCTGATGCAAGTGTTCATGAATAATTTTGACCGCGCCGCGTTTTCCCAATAAAACAAAATGAGTTCGCCGCTGCGCATCTGGCATCCCTTCACGAACGCAGCCATGGATGCGCCTCCACTGCATGTGGTGCGCGCTGAACGCGTTTATCTCTACACCAAAGACGGGCGGCGCATTCTGGACGCGGTTTCCTCCTGGTGGGTGAATCTGCACGGACACGCCAATCCACGCATTGCCGAAGCCATCGCGCAACAGGCCCGCAAGATGGAGCACGTCATCATGGCGGGCTTCACGCACGACGCCGCCGAGGAACTGGCATCGCGTTTGCGCAAGCGATTGCCGGCGCAAATGACGCACCTGTTTTTTTCCGATGACGGCTCAACCGCCGTGGAAGTCGCATTGAAACTCGCGGTGCAGCATTTCGGCAACAGCGGCCGCGCGCAAAAATCGGAGATCGTGGCACTCGTGCATGGCTATCACGGAGATACCGCCGGAGCCATGTCCGCGAGCGACGATTCACTGTTCAACAAACCATTTCAATCCATGCGCTACGCGGTGCACCGCGTGCATTCTGCGTACTGCCATCGCTGCCCGGTGGGCCTCACGCGCGCCACCTGCCACATCGAATGCGTGCAGCAACTCGCGACATTGCTGGAGCAAAATCACGAGCACATCGCCGCCGTTATTGTGGAGCCGTTGCTGCAAGGCGCTGGCGGCATGATCGTTCACCCCGTGGAATTCTTGCAAAAAGTGCGCGCGCTATGCACCCGTTACGATGTTTTGCTGATTGCCGATGAGGTGCTGACCGGCTTCGGCCGCACTGGGAAAATGTTTGCCTGCGAACTTGCCGAGATAATTCCAGATCTGATGTGTCTATCAAAAGGAATCACCGGTGGTTTTTTGCCCATGGGCGCGACGGTGTGCAGCGATCGCGTGGAGACGCCGTTTCGCAGCAAAGATCGCTTACACACTTTTTATCACGGACATTCTTACACCGGGAACGCTTTGGCCTGCGCAGCGGCCAACGCCAGCCTGCAGATTTTTGACGACGAGCCGGTGTTTGGCCGCATCGCGATGATTTCTGCGGTCAACACCGAGCGATTGGCGCAATTCCGCAAATTGCCGCAGGTTGCGGATGTGCGGCAGATCGGAACCATGGGAGCGATTGAACTTCGCGCCGAAGATGCCGGCTATTTATCGGCCATGCGCGCCAAGCTTTATCAATTTTTCATAGACCACGGCGTGTTATTGCGGCCGCTCGGAAACGTAGTCTATGTGCTCCCGCCGTATGTAATCACGCACGAAGAACTACATTTTGTTTATGACGTAATTTTGCAAGGCATCGAGGCCCTTCTGTGACGAAAGCGGCGGTCGACCTTAGTAATCGATCAGTGTTTTTTCTCCGCGCGTTAAGGATTGCGAGCCCAGAGATCGCCACCAAGAGTGCTAGTTTGATTTACGCGAGGTGCTGTGCTTGGTGATTTCGGTCCATACCTGGAAACAAAAGATCGTTGCCTTCGCCGGAACCTTGGGCGCCCCGGGACTTTTTCTTATTTCCTTTCTGGACTCTTCAGTTTTAACTTTTCCCGTAATAAACGATCTTTTGCTGATCGGGTTATCGAGGCAGCATCCTTCGCGCATGCCGCTTTACGCATTGATGGCGGCCACGGGATCCACACTGGGATGCATTCTGCTGTATTTCATCGCCCGCAAAGGCGGCGAAGCTTTCTTTCACAGCAAAGCAGGGAAACACGGCGGCGCGGTGCGCCACTGGATAGAGAGAAATGGCTTTGGCGGAATGCTGGCGGCCGCGTTGCTGCCTCCGCCTACGCCCTTCAAGTTTTTTGTGTTTGCAGCGGGAGTATTCGAGATGCCGCTGGCCAGTTTTGTCTCCGCGATTGCCATGGCGCGGTTGTTTCGATATTTTGGCGTAGGCTACCTGGCAGTTCGATACGGCGACGGCGCGCTCCCGTTTTTACAGCAGCACAAATTAAACGTGGCCCTCGCGGCCATGGTCCTGGTGGCCATCAGCTACGGACTTTCACAATTAATTTTGCGCGCCAAACATCCCTACGGAGACGCGGCACACAAAAAGCCCGTTGACTAAGCCAGTCTAGCGAGGCGTTTCGCGGCTGGCCCACGTAATCTCTTCGGAAAGTATTTTTCCTGACGGATCCAAATCGACAGTTACCATCGGTTCGCGTTTCATTTCCCCTGCAGCCGCATAGCGTAAATCGCGGATTTGCACTTCCGAGCCTGTATCCATTTTCTGAACAGTCGCTTTTGGAAAGTGCGCCACACGCAAAAAGCGGTTTGCTGCTTCCGTGCCTTGCGCAGCTTGCAAAAGTGGATTCGCTTCAGGCTTGAACAGATTTATGCCCGGGTCGAGCGAGGAACGGCGTGGAGCGTTTATGTGCACCGTGACCAGATGAAGTGCGCTTTCCGTGTCCGCGACGCCGTGCCAGGTGACCAGCGACACAAATTCGGAAAACGCCGCGACTTGTCTTGGCAGCTCACCGGCGTAGCTGCGATTTTGCAACTGTGCTACAGCAGTAGCGTGCAGTTCGGCGCGCAGGCCAACGTAAGCCAGCACCATGACCAATCCTACGATGGCGCCCACGAAGCCGCGCGGCCTTTTATCCTTCGCGCCAATTTCGGAACCGATCAGATGGAAAAATTCAGGCAATACAATGGCCGTAACCAGGATGATCACGATCCAGGGATCGATCGCAGGTAGCCAAACCGACGCAATCCGTGCGGCGTTGATGGGCCAGAACAATTCCACTCCCTGCCATTGCGCTGCATCCATCGCGAGATGCAGCCATTGAGCCAATAGTACCGCAACAAAAACGGCTCCTGCGGACAAGCGTGAAATGATCTCGCGTGATGCCCACACGCGATATCCCGTGCTCAAAATACACGCGATAATTAGTGACGCCAGTAGGGAATGCGTATAGGTGCGGTACCAATTGAGATATGCGGACGGACTTATGAGCGCGCTGAATGCATCGAGATCAGCGATCACGCCAGCTGGAATGGTGAAGGCCCAAAGTAGCCTCGGCGCACGAGGGAAAATGGCGCGAGACAGCGCAAGCGAAGCCAGTGCATGCGTGCCAATGTCCATAAAATGTCAGCCAGGCACAAGGCGCGTCGCAACACTAATTCGATGTGGCAGTACTTCGCCCATTCATGCCCGCGACTTCAGGCACCAGCAATTTTAATGCGCCGGGCACAATTTTGAATTCCACAGGTAGGCGGCCGAGCGGTTCGCCATCGACTTGCGCATGCACTGGCTTTGCATGCAACGGCTCGCACACCAGAGAATCAGTCTTCGAGAAAAATACGCCCCTTGTTCCGCGTAATTTGCCCAACCAAAGAGTCGGCAAATAACTTAAATAACGGAGACCGCTCCGCGTACTCAAGGTCATCACTTCGAATTGATTTTCATACAAATCGGCCAGCGTCGTAATCTTGAATGGTCCACCATAGTGTTTGGTGCGGCCCACGATGGCCAGTGATGCGTCGGAGGACTGGCCGTTAATCACCACGCGAAAATGCGGGTAGTCGTAGCGAAAAATTTCACGAGCGCCCTGCCACCAGTAGGCCAGAATCCCCAAGCGCGCCTTCAAGTCCAAATCAATGGAGTAAACGATCCTGCCGTCTGGCCCAGCGCCTGCGACGCTGAGAAAATATTTTCGTTTCTCAGGTTCGCGTAGCGGCGTGGCCAGGCCCAGGGCAATATCGACGACGCTCCCGCGAACAAGTTTGCGGGCTGCGTGCGGAATGTCCCACGGAAGGCTCAACTCTTTCGCGAAAATATTGGCGGTGCCGGCCGGCAAAAGCGCGAGCGAAACGCGATGGCCGTTCGATGGGCCGGCGAGACCGTTGACTACTTCATTTAACGTGCCGTCGCCTCCGCATGCGACCACCAAATCCCGGCGCTCGATGGTGGCGCGCTGTGCGATCTCGGTGGCTTCGCCCGGGCCTTTTGTTTCGGCGAGGTCGACTTCAATTCCAACGGCGGCAAAAATCCTGCGCGCTTCGTCCAACGAGCGGCGCCGTTTCGCGCCTCCGTGCCCGGCATTGGGGTTATGAATCAGAAGAGCATTCTGCAGCCCGTTAGTCATTCGATTGGTGAGGTCCGTGTCCGTCTTCCGTCTATTCATTCTATATAATGTGAGAGCAATCACAGCATCTCTTCTGCAGAGATTTCTGGGCGAGGATTCATGGCCAGGGCCGGCGCTGCCGTAAAAAACGAAGTCGAAGGTCTGCGCGAAAAGCTGCGCCACCACGAATATCGGTATTACGTGGCGGACGACCCGGAGATTTCCGACGCTGCCTACGACCGGCTCATGGGCAAGCTTAAGGAGCTGGAAGCCGCGCACCCGGAACTAATCACCGCGGATTCGCCCACCGTGCGCGTTGGCGGCGCGCCGCGAGCGGGCTTTCAAACTTACCAGCATGCACGGCCTATGCTGAGTCTGGATAACGCGTTTTCCTATGACGCGCTGCGTGAATTCGACCGCCGCGTGCGGGAAAGCAGCGGCCGCGACAAAATCGAATACATCGCGGAGCACAAATTTGATGGCCTGAGCATTTCGCTGCAATACCAGGGCGGAGCGCTCGCTCGCGGCGTGACGCGCGGTGACGGGCGCACCGGCGAAGATGTCACGCCTAATGTAAAAACGATCCGATCGATACCGCTGCGTGTCGATTCGGCTGCGCTCAAAAAAGCAAAGTTGCCGTTGAATTTCGAAGTTCGGGGCGAAATTGTCATGCCCAAAAAGGCTTTCGCCGAATTGAATCGCCAGCAGGAACTTTCTGGCGGCAAGATTTTTGCGAATCCGCGAAACGCCGCCGCCGGTGGAGTGCGCGTGCTGGATGCTTCCATAACCGCGTCGCGACGGCTGGAATTTTTCTCTTATTACCTACTGGTCGATGGACGGTCGCCGTTCTCGAAGCTTTCCGAGTCCTTACAGGCGTTGAAGGAATTGCGATTCCGCGCTTCGGCGGACTGGAAGTTGTGCGACGGAATCGAAGCAGTACTCAAGTATTGCGATCACTGGGAAGACAAGCGCGAGAAGCTTCCATACGAAATCGACGGCGTGGTGGTAAAAGTGAATTCCATCCCTATACAAAACGAATTGGGATACACGGCGAAAGCGCCGCGTTGGGCCATCGCCTATAAATATCCTGCGCGCCAGGAAACTACGGTGGTCAAAGATATTCAGGTAAACGTCGGGCGCACCGGCACGCTCACTCCGGTGGCGTTTCTGGAGCCGGTGCAAGTTGGAGGCGTTACCGTGAGCCGTTCCACGCTACACAACATGGACGAAATCGAGCGGCTAGGTGTGCAGATTGGCGACACCGTACTGGTGGAACGCGCTGGAGAAGTAATTCCGCATGTACTGAAAGTGGTGAAAGAAGGAGCGGATCGCAGGCCTTTCCGCATGCCGGAGAAGTGCCCCGAATGTGGCAGCACCATTCACAAAGCTCCAGACACGGTGGCTTATCGTTGCGTGAACGCGGCATGCCCAGCGAAGAGAAGGGAATCACTGCTGCACTTTGCCGGGCGCCACGCCATGAACATCGACGGCCTAGGAGAAAAGATCGTCGATCAACTAATTGAGCACGGCTTAGTGCACGACGTTGCTGATTTGTACTTGCTGAAGCTGGATAAGCTGGTCGCGCTGGAACGCTTCGCGGAAAAATCAGCGCAAAATTTATTGGACGAAATCGAAGCCAGCAAAAAGAACAATCTGGCGCGGCTGATCTATGCGCTGGGTATCAGTTTTGTGGGTGAGCGCACCGGAGAATTGCTGGCAGGCCATTTTTCTTCTGTAGAGGATCTTGCTGCCGCTAGCCAGGAACAACTCGAAGAAGTAGCCGAGGTGGGGCCGAAGGTGGCCGCCGCGATCACCGAATTTTTTTCTGAGCCGGCAAATCGCCAACTCATCAAAAAACTGCACAAAGCCGGCGTGCATCCCACCATGGAAAAGCGCGAAATAAAAAGCGACAAATTTGCGGGCAAATCATTCGTTTTTACCGGCGGTCTCGCCAATCGCAGCCGCGAAGAAGCTGCCGAAATCGTAAAACAGCACGGCGGAACTATTTCAGGCTCGGTAAGCAAAAAGACAAATTACGTAGTCGTAGGCACAGACCCAGGATCGAAACACGATAAAGCCAAAGCGCTAGGTGTAACGATTCTGACGGAAAAGGAATTCGAAAAGCTTTTCGGTAGCTGACAAATGCTGGGCTCCTCACACCAATCGAAGTCTTCACCGGGGCCCGAGCTGTTTCCTCATCCAATCGATCATCGCAGGAACGACGTGCTCTTCGAGCTTGTTGTGAACGGCGAGCAAATGGTCAGCATCCTTAAT
>DASYJM010000119.1:0-9105 GCA_035996445.1 Candidatus Acidiferrum sp.
AAGAAAGCTACCTGCGAGTGAAAAAATCGGGGGCGCTCAATGCCGCGATGTTTGCCAAGCTCTACCAATGCCAACCCGAAAATGTCCGGTTCTTTGAATGCGACAATGCGCGAGCGTTCAAGTTCAGCATTCCGCGGCACACTTTCCAAGGCGACCTCGGCGACGGGGACCTACACGGTGGTCAACAGTTCATGCCTTTGGTTGACATTGAAATTCCCTAAATCGAAAACTCGCGAGACTGGTTCCTCCACGCGCTTTCGATCGCGTAAAAGACACGACAAAAGAGTGCCGTGCAAATGTCGTTGGAATGCCGCGTTTCTATCTGTCACGTTTCTTCTATGAACACCGCCAGCATGTCCAGCGAAGACGCTAAAACGATTAGCGCGCGACTCGATCGGCTGCCCGCGACACGCTACATCTGGAAACTGGTTATTCTGTTATCCCTCGGCGCTTTCTTCGAGGTTTACGACATCGCGCTGACCGGATCTCTTAGTCCCGGGCTGATTCGCGCGGGAGTCTTTCACTCCGGGGTCAAGGGGCTTTTCGGCCTGACGGACCAAGCTACTTTCGGAGCCGTTACATTTCTGGGTTTGTTCATTGGAACAATCGCTTTCGCTTCCGTGGCGGATCGCTACGGCCGGCGGGCCATCTTCACCTTCTCGCTGCTATGGTATGCCGCATTTACCGTGCTGATGGCCGTGCAGAACCGCGCGATCATGATTGATTTGTGGCGGTTCATCGCCAGCATTGGAATTGGCGTAGAATTGGTGACCATTGACAGTTACATCGCAGAGTTAGTTCCCAAGCAAATCAGGGGCAAGGCGTTTGCGGTGAACCATTGCGTTCAGTATCTCGCTGTCCCGACCGCGGCACTTTTGGGATGGCTGCTGATCCCTCACAAACCATTTGGCATGGAAGGTTGGCGATGGGTTGCCCTCGTTCCGGCGCTCGGCGCAATTTTTGTCTGGGGGATTCGGCGTGCTGTTCCGGAATCACCTCGATGGCTCTTGGCCCGGGGCAGAGTCAGTGAAGCCGAGCACATCATCGAGAAGATCGAATCTCATGTAGCCTGCGAGTGGGGAGGCACACTACCTGAACCGGTACCTGGCCCGCAGGAAGTGACCCAAAACATTAGCTTGTCGGAAATCTTCCGCCCTCCGTTTGCGCGGCGTACCGTTATGCTTATCCTGCTGAATGTTTTCCAAGCAATAGGTTTTTTTGGTTTCAACAACTGGGTGCCCGCCTTGATGGAATCTCGCGGCGCCAGCTTCGTAAAAAGCCTGCAGTATACTTTCTTCATTGCCACCATCCTCCCGATTACCCCGGTCCTTTTTGTACTGATCGCCGACCGGATTGAGCGCAAATGGCAGGTTATGATTGCTGCTCTGTGCGTTGCTACGGTTGGCCTGGGATTCTCCCAACAGTCCACTGCCGCGAGATTAATTATGTTCGGCTTGTTGCTGTCCATGTCCAACGTATTGCTCTCTTACTCCTATCATGCTTACCAGTCCGAGTTGTATCCCACTCGCATGCGCGCGCGGGCGACAGGTTTCGTTTATTCCTTCAGCCGTCTTTCCACCGTCTTCACCAGCTTTATGATTGCATTCTTTCTTCAACGGTTTGGAACCATTGGAGTCTTCTCCTTTATCGCGCTGGCGATGTTAATGGTGGTGCTTTCTGTCGGTTTCTTGGGCCCGCGCACCCGCGGACTGGCTCTTGAAGAGATAGCGCAATAAATCTGAAAGAGGGAAGGCTGTCGCAACCACTCATGTCATCGTTATCCGGGCTTAGAGTTTTGGATTTTTCGCATGCCCTTGCCGGCCCATTCTGCACACTTCTTCTGGCTGACCACGGTGCCGCTGTTTACAAGATCGAGTCTCCTGATGGGGGTGATCCCGGCCGGGGCTGGGGCCCTCCTTTCATAGGCGATCAGTCGGGTTATTTTATTGGCCTGAATCGTGGAAAGCGGAGTGTGTCACTCGACTTGAAACAGGCACAAGGGACCGAGTTGTGCCTGCGCATGATGGAGAAAGCTGACATCGTGATCGAAAATTTTCGCCCGGGCACCATGTCACGGCTCGGCTTGGGATATGAGCAGGCGCGCGCGCAGAATCCGCGAATCATCTACTGCTCCATTTCTGGATATGGGCAGGACGGGCCGTCGCGCGACGAGCCCGCGATGGATCTGATTTTACAGGCGTCCAGCGGTTTGATGAGCATAACCGGCACTGACGCAGGCAGACGCGTACGCTGTGGCTTTTCGGTCGCTGACGTCACCAGCGGTATGTTCGCGCTGATCGGAATTTTACTCGCCCTCAGGAGCCGCGATATTTCCGGTCTCGGGCAATTGGTGGATATTTCCATGCTTGATTCCATGATTTCTGCGATGACCAGCAACTTTATGATCTATCTCGGTGACGGCGATGTGCCAGACCCCCGCGGCACTTCCTACTCCACGATTGTTCCGTATCGAGCATTTGCGACCAAGGACGATGACATCGTCATCGCTGTTGGAAGCGAGAAACTGTGGCGCGCTTTCTGTCCAGCCATTGGACACCCCGAACTGGTCGAGCATCCGTCGTATGCCTCAAACAGTTTGCGCGTGAAAAATCGCGATCAACTGGAGCCTTTCCTGGCTGAGATTTTCCGCGGAGACACTTTAGAGAACTGGCTAACTAAGCTACGCGGCGCAGGCATCCCGGTTTCGCGGATACGTCGCTTCGACGAGGTTGTAAGTGATGCACAATGCGCGGTGCGCAATATATTTCCAAATATGGCCGATGTCGGTGACGGCGAAGTGAGAGTAGTCAGCACGCCGATAAAATCGTCCGCAGAGCCACCACCAGTCCTGTCGCATGCGCCAGCACTCGGGCAACATACGCACCAAACATTGTCGGAATGGCTCGGAATCGGCGACGCCGAACTGCGTAAGTTGCAATCAGCGGGAGTGGTCGTTCCATGAAAGGTGCCAAGATATTCGACCTGTCCGGCCGCGTGGCGATCGTCACGGGAGGTTCCGTTGGTTTGGGGCGGCAGATGGCCGAGGCTCTGGCGGAAATGGGAGCAAATCTGGTCTTGTGTGGGCGCAAGAAAGAGCGCTGCCAGCAAGCGGCGGCGGAGCTAGAGAAAGGCGGAACGCGCGTTCTCGGTCTCGGCTGCGACGTAAAAGATCTAAGCAGTATTCAAGCAGTTGTCGACGCCACGGTTTTAGAATTCGGCCGAATCGATATCCTCATTAACAATGCCGGCACTTCCTGGGGCGCGCCCACGGAAGAGATGACCCTCGACCAATGGAATAAGGTCATCGCCACGAATCTGACCGGTACGTTTTTGTTTTCTCAGGCGGTCGGCAAGATCATGATCTCCGAGCGCCGCGGAAAAATTATCAATATCGCTTCGATTGCGGGATTGCACGGCTCATCTCCTCAATTTTCCGCCATTGGTTACACCGCCAGCAAAGGCGGCGTGATCATTTTTACGAAAGACTTGGCCTGTAAATGGGGCATGCACAACATTCAGGTGAACGCAATCGCACCTGGATGGTTCCCGACGAATATGTCGGAAAAAGTGATCGAACGAAATAAAGACACACTGTTAGCGGGCATACCATTGGGGCGTTTTGGCGGGGCGCAGGATTTGAAAGGCGCCGCGATTTTTTTGGCGTCCGATGCGTCGGACTTCGTTACCGGACAGATCCTTGCAGTGGATGGGGGACAGTCCGCCTGATTCAGGCGGCAATGAAATGAATATACCGCTGACACCGCTGCGTTCCTGCGTAAACAATGAGGTTGTTTATTCTCAGAAATTGCAGACTGCCGCTTTCCAATCGAAACTCTAAAAATAGTTTTTTCAACTTGAGAGAACTTCGGCAATGACTGCTTTGGTGCAACTGACCATCGATAAAGATATCGCCATCATTACCATCAACAATCCTCCGGTGAACGCGCTAGAGGAAATCGCGGATCGTTACCTGTACGCACTCATTAACGAGGGTGCGCGCATCCTCGAAGAAGGTTACGCGCTCCGCGCTTCGGACATAGACGTTCTTTATCTGAACGGATACGGCTTTCCTGCGCATCGTGGCGGACCAATGTGGTACGCCACGATGCCCGCGGCATCAAGCAAGTGCATGAGCGAGTGTGTGAGTTTCAACGTCAGCATGGGGAGAGCCGGAAACCAGCACCGCTGCTGAAGCAACTCGCCGATCAAGACGGCACCTTTGCCGATTTAGACCAGCAAAAA
The DNA here is from genome assembly GCA_035996445.1 of Candidatus Acidiferrum sp. Lineage (GTDB taxonomy): Bacteria > Acidobacteriota > Terriglobia > Acidiferrales > UBA7541 > Acidiferrum. The sequence continues at coordinate 4,243 of DASYJM010000119.1, forward strand.
GAGAGCGCTAAATAAAGGAACAGCCGCTCTGCTTCAGGTCCAAACCGAATAAATTCTGGGAATTATTTTGAGCCAGGGTGGCCCGGATCAATAGTAGTAACGGACAATCCACTCTGCCACGCAGCAGGGCTTGGAAGAGTTATCAAGCTCCACGGTAACCGCATAAGTTGCCGCAATTCCTTCCGAAAATGCGTCGCATGCCGCCAGCCCAAGGCGCGCTCGTATGCGCGATCCCACCCGCACAGCTTCAGGAAATCGCACGCGATTTAATCCGTAATTAACGGTCCGCTGAATGCCAGATTCGAAGTGAACCACGCTCCTCGTCAGATGACTGATCAAGGAAAGCGTGAGAAATCCGTGGGCGATGGTCGTTGCAAATGGTGATTCTTTTCGCGCCCGCGCGTCATCAACATGAATCCATTGCTGGTCCTCCGTAGCTTGCGCGAATTGATCAATCCGCTCTTGCGTCATCTGAAACCATTCCGATACCCCAATCTCCCTGCCGACTAATTCTTTCAGACCTTGGGGGCCCTTTACGAACATGCTTAACTCCTTCAGATATTAATTCCGCTAGCGTCCTGCAGTTTCCGTCGGCGAGATGGGCGGTGCGGGTATCCTGGACGCACTTTGCACCGCAATCGCGTGGAAGACATCAAAGTTAGCTCTGCTTGCCTCCGGACACACTGTCATCAGGTTGGACGTGACGTTGGTAAGCGAACGGCCACTTCTAGCCCCTGCGGGCTTAGATTGGCTGCCGCGATTGACCCGTGATGCATCCGCACGGCTTCGAGGGCGATGGCAAGGCCGAGGCCATTTCCTTGAGACCGCATGCCCGGCTGGTCTACACGAAAGAACGGCCGAAAGATATTTTCTAAAGAATCTTCTGGAACACCGGGACCCATGTCGCGCACAGTCAGAAGGACTTCCGGAGCGGCAGCACCGCCGTTTAATTCCAGTGCCACTTTGACGTCTGTACCCGGCCGGGTGAAATGGATGGCGTTCCGAATGATATTTTCACAAGCGCTTCGCAGCGCCAGCGAGTCGGCGTTCTGCAGCACTACAGAATTTGCCTCTTCCAAAACGACGGACTTCCCCAGAGCCTGAGCTTCAAAATTTCCATCGGCCGCCACCTCCTGGACCAGTAAAGTGAAGTCAACGTCTTCTTTAGTTCCGGAAGTCAAGCTGGCTTCAAACCGCGACAGTGTTAAGAGTTGGCCAATTAGCGTGTCGATTCTGGCAATGTCGCGTTCCATCCGTTCAATGGTGCTGGAACCGCGAGCAGAAGCATCTTTTCGCAGGACCGCCAGCGAAAGGTTCAGACGCGACAACGGAGAACGAAGCTCGTGCGAGACGGAGTTCAGCAGACTCCTTTGCGTACGAATGAGCAGCTCGATACGTTCTACCATCGAGTCGAAGTCGATCGCCAATGCGCCCAGTTCATCGCCGCGCTTGGATACTGCTTCCGGGGCTCGGGCGCTAAAGTCTCCTTGCGCCACCCGCCGCGCGGCTGACTGAATCCCCCAAATGGGAGACGCAATACTGTACGCAAGTAAGAAACAAAGCGCAGTGATCACCACCAGCAAACTGAAAACGAACGGAACGGCTTTGTCGAAAATCAACTCTGACAGGTCGGGCAAACTGGAGTGTTCGTAGATAACGACAGTGTAAGGATGCCCAGAGCTGGATACGAATTTATATGCTGCGGTACGCACGTGCAGTGAATGGTCGGTGGCAATCAGATGATCGTCCCGGGCGGCGTTCGCAACGCGAAGGATTTCCTTGGAAAGTGGTCGAGACAGAACGTCATTTTGGAATCCATCCAGTAAATAAAGTTGACTATCCCGACCGTCCGCCAATTTACTTGCAAAGCGAGCGAATGCCTCCGGTCCCTCGCTTTCAAAAACATGCGCTGACTCCGCCGCGAGGACGGGCGCAACACTGGCGTAAACACTGGTAGATTTGATTGCCCGAAGATCTGTCACCTGGCGGCCAACAAGCCCAATGCCGATGATGACCAGCGCCGTCAGCCAAAACCAACCGAAAATCCTCAGAAACAGCCGGTGCACCGGGACTCGATCTCGAAAACGTGGCGCCATAAATTTCAAGTTCGCGACCTTCAGTTACCAATTTTACGCAATTTCCTGGCCTGGAGTATCCTCTGGCGACTCACGACTTGCACCGCGGGTCACCCTTCTGTGGGCCATGCATAGATGTAGCCAATTCCCCGAACACTCCGGATGCGTTCGGATCCATCGGACTGCGGACCAAGCTTGCGGCGCAGATTTGTTATATGAAAATCGATGCTGCGATCAAAAGGGGAAAATTTTCGTTCAAGCACCCGCTCAACAAGGCTGTCACGCTTGAGTACCTGACCGGGCGCTTCCAGGAACATTCGCAATAAGTCAAATTCAGCGGAAGTAAGATTCAAAGCTTCGCCAGATCTCATCGCCGCGTGCGCGGCAATGTCGAGTTCCAGATCTCCTGACTTGATCTTCGGAGGGCGAAGCCCGTTATTGTTATCGGACTGCCAGCCGGACCTGCGAAGAATGGCGGAAATTCTGGCAACCAGTTCGCGCGGACTGAATGGCTTGGTAAGATAATCATCCGCCCCAAGCTCCAAACCGAGGATCCGGTCAAACTCATCGCCTTTCGCCGTGAGCATCAAAACGGGAGTACGAGCGCGCCGCCGAATGTCTCGCAGAACATCAAAACCCTTCTTGTCCGGCAACATCACGTCCAGAATAATTAATTCGAAAGCTCCGTCGATTCCCGCCTTCGTTCCTTCCACCCCTGAATGAGCGAAGGAAACGGCAAAATCCTCCGCATGCAAATAGCTTTCCAGGACTTCACACAAATCACGATCATCGTCCACCACCAGCAGATGTGGAACGGTGCTTTCCCTCGATGTTTTGATAGCTTGCTTAATCGGATGCTCCATCACGAAAAGCGCATCTGGCCGATGATAACCCCAAATAAAGCCAAATAATGTTGGCCAAACAAATCCTAACAAACAACTAGCCATCCTTGGCGGCACTTCCCTGCCATTTCGCGAAAATACGTTTGGTTGCGATTTGCGCCATGTACGGGCGATAGCCGCCAGTTTTGAGACTACAGCTTTTGAAACCGCCAAGCACGCGAGTTGGCCCGACTGGGTCTTCAGGGGTGAACAATTATATGAGGGTGTTGCAAAGTAAATATCTGCTGGATCAAGGCTTTCGGGTGGCCATCTTTTCCCTATTAGCATTCCTGGGGTTGCCATCGGCCTTGCCTTCTGAGGCGATAGGCAATTTGGTTAGAGAAGCCTGTTACAAGGCAGTCCAGCAGCGCGAAACGAAATCGCTGTGGTCCTATCGTGTCGAGCGCCATGAAAACGATCACATCATTCTCGAGCAAGTGATCGAAACGGTCGACACCCCCGTTACACATCTGCTGGCCTTCGACGGCCACGCACCGACACTCGCCCAACTTAAAGAGGAAGAGGACCGCTATCGCAGCTTGCTGAAAAATTCGGCCAATCAATCTGCCTTCAAGAAAGAGCATGACGAAGAAACAAAAAAAATGGCGGAGATGTTACGAATCGTTCCCGAGGCATTTGTCTTTCAAGACCAGGGGGCCCAAAGAGGGCTGGAAAAGATTGCATTTCATCCGAATCCTGATTTCAAACCGAAGACCTATGAGCAACGGGTTCTTCATACTTTGGTCGGAACGGCCTTCATTGATCTTCGTGACAAGCAAATCGCAAAAGTTTCTGCTTCTTTGGCGCAACGAGTGGAGTTCGGGCTCGGACTCCTGGGACGCGTCGATAGAGGTGGAACGGTGAATATTGCGCGAACGCGCTTACCAGACGGCGTTTGGCAAGTCAGCATGGAGAAAATTGACCTCAGCGGGCGAATGGCAATTTTCAAATCGTTGAATAGACACAAAGATGAGCAAAGGTCGAACTTTAAGCGGGTCGCGCCGGGCACCACTTCTGCCCAGGCCCTTGATGAACTTGAGAAAAACGATGCCGCAGACTCTCCAAATACTTTCCGCCAATGAATACGGCAGATAACGACCCGATCTGATTTTTTCTAGGAGTGCGTGGGTAGTTTTGTTGAATTAGGGGATGGCCATGGAATTACAACTCGATGAGGACAGATTGATCCGGGCGGGACGCCGCGGCGATCACTCGGCGGTAGAGACCCTGTTCCGCAGGTATCAGCGCCGCCTATTCCAGACCGCCATGCGCGTCTTGGGTAACTCCGCGGATGCGGAAGATGTCATGCAGGATGCGATGGTATCCGCGTATCGAGCCCTGGCGCAATTTGAAGGGCGCTCGCAGTTTTCCAGCTGGCTTACGCGAATCGTGATCAATGCAGCGCTCATGCGAAAGCGTGCTCAGAAAGGCCGCGCGACGGAATCGCTGGACATCGCAGCCGACTCGGATGGGCAACCGTTATCCGCGTACCTTGTTCACCACGGAAGGAATCCTGAGCAAGAGTTCGCGAGAAGCGAAACGCGCGAGGTCATCAGCAAAAGTGTTAACGCGCTGTCACCAGCCCTGCGTGCGGCATTCTTACTTTGTGAGGTGCAGGGATATACAGCGAGAGAAGCTGCTCGAATGCTCGGTGTCACCTGCACGGCGATGAAGGCTCGCAGATGGATTGCCCGCCAGAAGCTGGCCATTGCGCTAGCAGATTGCTGGGATGACCTGCAGGTACGCTGACCGTCAAAATCCCTTCAAGACCGTCACGCGAGTCTTCGAACTTGCACGCGCACTGCACTTGACTAGCGAGCAGCCGGCGGCGTGAACAATAAACTCCCACTAGCGGCGAGAGTTTTGCTCGCCCTGATTTTGGCTTACCTCATCTATTCGATAAATCC
>DASYJM010000120.1:0-3210 GCA_035996445.1 Candidatus Acidiferrum sp.
TTTGTCATCCTCATCCGCTTTTCGGCGGCACTATGCATAACAAGGTGGTTTTTCAGGCCGCCAAATCCATTGACGCGCTTGGCGCTCCAGTTCTGCGTTTCAATTTTCGTGGGGCTGGACTCAGTGATGGAGCTCACGATCGCGGGATCGGCGAGCGCGACGACGTCCGCGCCGCATTACAGTTTCTCATCGGCGAATTTCCCGGGGTGCCCTTGCTGGTCGCGGGATTTAGTTTTGGCTCTATCGTAGGCCTTCGCGTGGGGTGCCAGAGTCCAGAAGTGACGCAATTAATTGCGCTGGGTCTTCCGGTAAATAACAGTGACGTCTCCTTTTTGTTCGAATGCCCCAAGCCTAAGCTGTTCGTTCACGGAAGCTATGACGAACACGGCGACGTGCGCAAGGTAGAAGAACTAGTGCCCTCATTGCCGGGCAAAAATCGCCTGGTGATTGTTGAAGGAGTCGACCATTTTTTCGCCGGAAAATTAAGCGCAGTAGATCAAGCCATCACCACATGGCTCATCGAACAAGTTCCCGTACTCAAAAAGTAGATCCGCTTCAAACCATCAGGCGGTTTCGCCGCGGGAAAACAGTTTACTGAACTGATCCACGGTTGCGGTCGGCACGCTCAGCAGTCGCGCGTTCGATCGCGCGTGTTCGGGCCGTGACATGCCCACGAGCGCGGTGGTAATCCCTGGCGCTGAGCGCACAAATTGCAGCGCTCTCTCTGGGTCATTCTCCAACCCGAAGGCATCGGCGACAAATCCCGGCAGGTTGCGAGCTACTTGTCCTTGCAGCAAAGAAGCGCTGGCGATCAGTGTGATATCCAGTTCATCCGCCGCTTCCGTCACGGTGCGCTTGCGTCCCGCGACCATTTGATTTCCCAGCGTCAGCGCTTCTGTCATCCCCAGATTAAAAGGCAACTGCACAAACCGGAAACGATGCCGCCCCCCGGCAATTTCCTGCGCGATCTGTACCAGTTCCGCGAGTTGCATCGAGTCGCGGGCGCTCGCCTCCTGCCGAAAAGCGTTCCACGTGGCGACGCCGTAATATTGAATCTCTCCAGCCACCACCGCGGATTCCAGAAACGTGAACGCTTCTCTGATGCGCTCGAGAAAATCCGCCTTGGGCACATCCCCAAGCTGCGATTCAGGGTTGTGCAAATAAAACACATCCACGCAGTCCACGCCCATGTTGCGCAGGCTCCGCCCCAATTGATTTTTCAGGAAGCGCGGGGTCATGCAATGGCCGCCACCCACGATGTCTTTCGCACCCAGCACTCCCGGCTGAATGTACTCTCGAAAGAAATATTCATTGGGGTCGCTGGGCATATCGCCATCGGGCGTCAGGTACCCGGCCTTGGTGCATAAAATCAATTCGTCGCGCGCGATGCCCTTGGTTTTTAACTCCTTCAGCGCCACTCCGATGCTGCGTTCACTACGTTGAAACCTGTAATTGATGGCCGCATCAATCACATTGATGCCAGCTTGCGCCGCCTCCACGATTGCCGCCGTGTAACCGCGGTCCGTCTTTTCGTCTGGGTCGCCCAGATACGTTCCGATTCCCAGCGACGAAACGGCCAGTCTCTGGGCGTCACGAAAATGCCCTTCAACAGCCTTGGGGAATCGCGCCGCGTAACGGCGGGTCCCTTCAACGGTGGCAAATGTTGTCATCGTTGTGCTCGCACTTTCTTGATCACAGCTAATTTGCTTGGCATAAACGCGAAGTATAACAGGCCAGACGCTTCATTAAGTGGCAACGGGTTCTTGAGGCGGATGGGGGGGAGCCAGCAAGCGCGAACAAGCCCGCAGGATCTTGCGGTATGGCCAATCATTCTTTTCGCGAAAGAAAATCTCGCCCGTTCGTGGATTGCTGTAAAACCAGCGCGCCACCAGCCACAAATGCTCACTTAATTCGCCTTTGGCCAGCGGCAATTGTTCAATTATCCGCGCAGCACCCGGTTGCTCAACGGCATTCGGCAAAGCTGCTGATGGCTGGGCCGCACCGGCCGAATCGAGCGTAGCATCGAGATAATTCCGAAAAATTTGTTCGGCAGAGCGCGGCTGGCTGGCAATTTCCCCAAATGGCAGGAAAAACGGCTCGCAAAGCTTCCCGCCCTGAACACGATACGCTGCGACAACCTGGTCGCTCGCGCCGCGTTGCAAAATCACTGCGTCCAAAGTCTGGATGCGTCGCGCCAAATCGGGCCGCCCGCGTAAAACCTCGTCCAGCTTCTCGACCTTTTTGTGCAGCATTGCCGCGCGCTCGAAATCCAAATCTTCACTGGCACGCTCGCGCTCACTTTCTAATGTCGCTCGCAGCGACTCGCCACTGGATTCCAGAAACTTGACAAAACGCTCGACCTCCGCGTCGTACTCCTCTTTCGAACACCCCGCAAAGCAAGGGGCCAGGCACATTTTCATCTCTGAGTACAGGCATCCCGGGAACGTGGGATCACGGCGGATTTTTATCTGACAGCGCCGCATCTTAAAAAAGTCCAGCGCGCGATTCGCGAAAGTCAGTGCGGCACCACGCGAGGGAAATGGTCCGTAATAACTTCCGGCGGTCGGCGTTCCCAAACTGTCTACCGAAATGTGCCGCGTCACGTAACACCGCGGATAGGCATTCTGGAGACTAACCTTAAGTACCGCAGGCGGACGCATCCGCAACAAATCGCGATAGCGTTGCGGAAAAAGTTTTTTGGCGTACTGATAATAAGTGAGGCTCTGTTCGAACGCGGAACCCACAGTCCTAAATCTCACGCCGCGCGCGAGATTCCGCAGATTCAATCGTTTGCTTGTGGGATCGGGCGGACCAAGCAGACGTTGCAGCCTGCGGCGTAAATCCTGCGTGCGGATCAGAAGTGCTTCAGCATTTGAATCATTTAATTCGACCAGGCAAACGGCAGGTTTGGACGGCAATGCGAAAAAGAATTCTTCGTCGGCAGCGGCGTCAAATGCGAGGGAAAAATCCAGTTCCAACACAGTCTCAGAATACTACGACTCAAAGTTCATGATGGCCGTTCCAACGGCCAAAGCGATTTTCTTGAGAATGAATCTCGCATGTAAATGTCGGATGGACCTTCGCCATCCGAACGCCGCGGCCGACAATTTCTAAAATCATTCGAACGGGAGCAATATTACTGTAATGTTATAGTTACTGAATAGGACAAAAGAATTACTAGGCGCCGGCCTTCAACACCCACGAGGCAAT
>DASYJM010000121.1:0-3115 GCA_035996445.1 Candidatus Acidiferrum sp.
TTCATGTCCGCGGAATTGAATGGAACTTCGCATTCCTCTCTTTCACTGACCCCCCGCGAACTTGCGGCAACGCTCTTCCGTCGCCCGCGGCTCGTAGCTGGGTCGTTCGCACTAATGTTGCTTGCTGCGGTGCTGTTCGTCATATTCTCGCCGCGATACGAATCCCATTTCAAAGTTTTGCTGCGCCGCGGCCGTTTTGACCCTGTCGTTTCCTCCCAACCAACAAGCGCCATGGACTTCACTCGCGCTGATATTACTGAAGAGGAGCTTAATTCCGAGGTTGAACTTCTCCGCGACGAAAATCTTCTCAAACAGGTTGTAATATCGGCCGGACTTATTCCTGCAACCACGCCGGTCTCCGACCGTCCCGCCGAAATTGAACGGGCGGTTCGCAAGCTAACTCGGCGCTTGAATGTTGCTGCGCTGAAGAAATCCAATCTGATCGAAGTCAGCTATAAAGATACGGTTCCGGAAAGAGCAGCGCGCATTTTGTCTGTGCTGTCTGAGGTTTATGTAGAAACTCACCTGAATCTCCAGCGGCCAGCGGGTGAAATCCAATTTTTCGAACAGCAGACTGCCGAATCTGAAAAGAGGCTTCATCAGTCGGAAGCCAATCTTGTGCATTTCACCCGTACTCGAGGAGTGGTCTCCGCATCTCTGCAGCGGGACATCGCATTGCAGAAACTGGGCGAAGCGGACGCGGCCAACCGGCTGATTGATCAAGACAGTGTTGAAACGGAACGGCATATTGCCTCTCTCCGGGAACAGATCGCGTCTTTTCCATCCAGGTCCGTCACCCTTAAACGCTGGGCGGATAACCCTCAGGTCCTCGAAAAGATGAAAACCCACCTGCTTGAACTTCAACTCAAGCGGACCGAACTTCTTACCCGCTTTGAACCGTCCTACCGGTTGGTATTGGAAGTTGAACGAGAAATCAGTGACACCCGAGCGTCAATTGAGGCGGAAGCCCTTACTCCAATTCGGGATGAGACCAGCGACAAGGACCCTAATTACGAATGGGCTCGAATGGAGATGGAAAAAGCTCAGGTACGGGGAGATGGCCTACGGGCACGCCAATTCGACGCTTCAACCCAAGTTGCATCGTTGCGGACGTTCGCCCAACAGCTGCAGTCCGATTCGATAGACCAGCAAGACTTGATGCGCACCGCCAAAGCCGATGAAGAAAATTACCTGCTCTACCTTCGTAAGCGCGAAGAGGCACGCATCGGCGATGCCCTTGACGAGCGTCGAATATTCAATGTCGCCATTGTGGAGCCTCCCATGATTCCGTCTCTACCTACGCACTCGCTCTTGCTTTATTTCATGGCCGCGTTCGGGGCGGCAATAGCATTCGGCACCGGAGTTGCCTTTGCGACCGAGTACTTCGATCCAACAATTCGAACTCCGGATGAAGCGTATAACGTTTTACAGGTTCCCGTTCTCGCTTGGCTGCCGGCGCCTGAAGCCGCGCAACGCAGTCCGCACGGCTATCGGAATTCGCGATCCCGAGTGGTCGTGCAGTGACTACTCTCTCCAAACTCTTTTTTGAGCCCCAAATTGGAACTGAAGAGCCGCGTGTGGTTCCAATCAACGGATCGAGTCGGCCTAAACAATCGCCAAGAATTGCGTCTTTGCGAAGTTGCCAAATCCAGGCTCTGGTGCAGCAGTTGTTTTTTCAGGGGAAATCGACGCCAGTGCGCCATGTGGGCTTTGCTGCTATCGAGGCCTCAACCGCAACGGAACAACTCTGCCTTGACGTCGCAACTTCATTGGCTGAAGGAGGTCGCTATGACGTAGGTCTGATTGACGCCAACCCCTCGGCTCCCTTGCTACAGAGCGGATTGCAGATCACTTCCCCTGGTCTCACCGAGTCGAGTTGGTTGATCTCACCACGTCTGCGAATCGTCACTCGCCAGTACTGGCTGCAGAAAACTGAGGGGCCGGCTCTCACCGAGGAAAACCTATCGCGCCTCCGCGAGACCACCTCCCAATTTGATTTTTCAATTCTGTGGTGCGCTCCAGTTTCCTGGCTTACTGTCAGCGTCGCGCAGGTCTGCGATGGGCTGGCCTTAGTGTTAACGGCAAATAAAACCAGGCGCCTCGTCGCGGCACAAATTAAAGAGCAGCTCAGGAGAGCGCAAGTTCCTCTGCTTGGAACAGTCCTCGCCGACCGTCGTTTTCCCGTGCCGCAAAGTCTGTATCGGAGTCTGTAAATTCCAATGGGCCAATCAACAACAACTCGGTTGTGGGACACAGGGCAGGAAGATTGCCCTTCTCAATACACTCGTATGATTCCGGGGACATCGGCCATGCCTACTCCCCGCTTCGCACCTAAGAACGTCAAGAATTCCGCCGGTTTGATTAGCACGATCGACGACGGCCGTGCGAGAGGCACCAGCGGGCGACTTGCTGTTCAGCAAATTCTGCGACAGCCTGCCAGGGATCGGTTCATGCTCTTCGAATTGCTGGCAGCGGACTGGATTGTTCTCGTCGCTGTTGGCGGTACGGCCGCATTCTTATTCCCCGATGGGGTGCCGTGGGCCTGCCTGCCAATCTTCACCGTCCTGGTAACACTCTTCGGATTTTCAGAAGGAATTTACAAGCAGGCGGGCGATCCGTCTCCGGCCGGAATTGTGCCAGCTCTGGCGCGATCCACGCTGTTTGCGAGCACTCTAGTATTCATTGCAGGATTGCGCTCTTTCGCAACTTTCACAATATTCACTAGTAGTTTGGCCGGCCTGGTCTTGTCTCGGCACTTACGACAATGGTTGTGGAAACGAAATCGCCGGCAGACAGAAACGCGCAAGATCCTCATTATCGGCGGCGGAATGGTCGCTCGATCTTTGGCTCAGGCTCTCCGCAACGATCCTCTTCAGCGTACAACCGTCTGCGGTTTTCTGGATGACGATCTACCTCTATCCCCCGCCGTATTGGGGCGAATTTCAGACTTAGATTGGCTAGCTCGCTCCCAATTCATTGACGAGGTGATCCTCGCTCTCCCCGGTCAACCCATCCAGACGCGGCTGGCAGCTGAAGTTGCATTTCGAAACCATCTTGACATTCGAGCGGTGCCAGATCTGCCTCCCGGTCCCTGGCCTGATTCCGGTATCGATCG
>DASYJM010000122.1:0-3619 GCA_035996445.1 Candidatus Acidiferrum sp.
CGGGTGGAGCGACTGCGGCGCAAGCAGACCCGGAACAACCCTATCTTGGAGTGTCTCCTCTCCGCGCCTCCGGCACATTCAACGCCGCTGCTTTATAAATCCATGGGCTCCGGATCTTCCTGCAAGTTGCAGTTGACAGGAATATAGAGCCGCCCTGTCCCGATGAGAACTGTCAAAGGTAACAGCTCTCCACACAAGAATTGGAATTGCGTCAATCGACTAAAATACGACAAACGAAGTCGGCCAGAGGCCCTGCTTCTTTTGACAGTTTTTAGGGACTCCGTCTACGGCCCAAGCTTGATGGCGACGCGGCTTGCCAGGTCCATCACACCATTGGAATCAACGGAGTGAACGGCAGGCCGGTGGCGAAGGTTGTCTTGGCAATTGTGATCGCATTCCAGAGTCGGGAAGTGAAAAACAATCTACTTCCAGTCTCTACAGCCACTCTTCCAACTTCGAGGTCTAGGAGGGTCGCCGCAATGAGCCTACCTACAAGGCCAAATGCTTGAGCACTGCGGGGTCTTGGTGTCCTGATGCGGCATTCCTTGCAAGCATGGCGGGATCTCTTCCTCCTCTTATCCCTGCTGCTAGTCATTGTGCTTTACCCCATGTTGGACCGCAGCGAGGTCCGGAGACTTGTTCTCGGAGGACTAATGTTTGCGCCGCTCCTATTGGCGACCGTCAGGATGGCACAGATCAAGGGTTGGGTGTGGCCCACAGTTCTGTTGATGACTGCCGTGGTAATCTCCACAGCAGCCAGCACTCTCTTCCCCAGTCGAATATTCATTGGATTGAAATGGGGAACTTTGGCGGCTTTCTTCGGACTGAGCGTCATTGCCCTGTTTAGTTACCTCAAAAATGCTCGCACCATCGACGATGCTCATCTCTATACGGCGGTCAGCATTTACCTATTGCTCGGAATGCAGTGGTTTGCGGTTTACAGCGCCATCGACGTCCTCAATCCCGGGTCGATCCAGCGCAGCGCTTCGGCGGCATCCGATCGCCACGCGGAACTCTTGTACTTCAGCCTGATAACTCTCTCAACGATCGGCTACGGTGATGTAGTCCCTCTGCATGGTGAAGCGCGCATGTTGGCAGCACTCGAGGGGATCGCCGGAGTTCTTTACATTGCGATTACTGTCGCGCTGTTAGTCAGTTCATACAGGCCACGGGCAAATTCGGCCTGAATGACGAAGGCGGAAGCATCGGGCCACAGGGGAAGTGATAGTGGTCCGTCTCGCCCTTTGCACCCAATACCGTTCACGTAAGATAATCAACGGTGTTGTACACATTGTTCTATGGGAGCGACAGCACGAACTATGACGCGCGACATTGAGCTTTTCCGTGATGTTTTCAACGCGAGTCCCATTGGCATCGCGGTGGAAACTTTGGAAGGGCGACCTTTTTTCGTCAATCCAGCCTTTTGCTCGATGCTAGGTTTCAGCGAAGAGGAACTCCGCCACAAGCACTGTGTTGATTTTTCTCCTCCTGAAGATGCTCAGAAGGACTGGGCGCTTTTTCAGCAATTAAAGGCAGGTTCCATAGATCAATACCAGTTAGAGAAACGCTATTTCCGAAAAGACGGCTCTTTGGTCTGGGGACGCTTGAGCATATTTTTATTGAAGAGTCATCCATCTCCGTTGGTAATCGCGATGGTGGAGGACATTACAGATAAACAGAGGGCAGAAGAAGCCTGGTCCCGACATGCGGCGATTGTCGAATCATCTGAGGATGCGATTGCTTCGGGGACTTTGGATGGAATTATCGTAAGTTGGAACACAGGTGCGCAGAAGATTTATGGATACACGGAGGCTGAAGCCGTAGGTAAGCCGATTAGCATGCTTGACCCGCCTGAGCTACCGTATGAGGAGAACAAGATTCTTGAAACGTTGAAATCGGGGGATCGAATCGAGCATTTTGAAACGGTTCGCGTTACCAAAACGGGGAGAAGAATTAACGTATCCCTAACTATTTCGCCAATCAAGGATTTAACTGGCAGAACTGTGGGCATTTCTGGGATAGCCCGTGACATCACCGAGCGGAAACGGGCGGAACAGGTATTACGCGAGACGAATCGCGCTTTAGAAACTCAGACGGCGGTGCTTCGATCACAGGAGGAACTGCTGAAAATATTCGTCAAAAACGTGCCAGCCGCAGTGGCGATGCTCGACCGTGACATGCGCTATCTCCAAGTAAGCGATCGCTGGTGCGTGGATTTCTCACTCGACAGTGCCCAGTTGCTCGGACGTTCGCATTACGAAATCTTCCCTGACATTCCAGATCGGTGGAAGCAGCTTCACCGCCGCGCTCTTTCGGGAGAAACGTTACGAGCCGAAGAAGACCGTTGGGATCGTGAGGGTGGCACCACTTGGTCCCGATGGGAGATTCGCCCTTGGCAGAATCTCGACGGGCTGCCCCGAGGGATTCTTATCTTTTCCGAGGACATTACCCACCGCAAGCATGCTGAAGAGGTGCTTTTAGGCATGAGCGGAAAGCTGATCGAAGCGCACGAGCAGGAACGTACCCGGATTGGGAGAGACTTGCATGACGACATCGTCCAACGACTTGCGCTTCTGGCGATAGAACTCGAAGGCGTTCAGAATGACTCGGCACCTGAACTCAGTCGGCGAATAGACGATCTGCGAAAGCAAGCTATGCAAATAACGACCGATGTTCAGTTGTTATCGCACGAACTGCACTCTTCGAAACTAGAATATTTGGGCATCGTTGGAGCGATAAAGAGCTTCTGCAAAGAGTATGGTGAGCGCCAGAAATTGGAAATTGACTTCAAGAGTCATGATCTACATGCTGCCTTGCCGACCGACCTTTCTCTTCCTTTATTCCGAGTTCTACAAGAAGCCCTACGCAACGCCACGAAGTATAGTGGGGTAAAGAACTTTGAAGTGCGCTTGTGGGGATCGTCGGATGAGATTCATCTTACAGTTGCGGATTCCGGCGCGGGCTTCGACCGTGAAGCCGCAATGAGGAGCACTGGGCTTGGCCTCACGAGCATGCAGGAACGCCTGAGGTTAGTGGGTGGAGCGCTTTCAATCGAATCGCAGCCCCGACGTGGCACCACCATCCACGCTCGCGTTCCTTTCACTTCAAGTAGAGATTCCGCACTGGCGGCAGGGTAGGAATAGTAGCGTCGTCGTCCGGCAAGGTCGCCAAGGACTCTCATCCGGAATAAACGGCTGAATGCTCTGCACAGATTTTTTCGTCGGGACGCGGCGAACATGGAAGACAGCTACACCTTCAGGGCTGCCGCCGCAGACTGATCACGCTCTTCGGCGCGGAGGACCTTCCTTGCCGCCCAATTCCTCGACATGCACAGACACACTACCGCCTCGTGAAAGTTGCTCGAAGAGATCGGCGACAACCCTTTGCGCCGCTTCTTCCGGGTCGCGTTGTACGCCCGACAGCCCCAGAGCAACTGTACGCTTAGGCTCAGCGCCACGTGCCTGATTAACGCCGTAACCGTCCATCTCTAACAATGCTGGCCCTGTCAAATCTTTTTTGAGCACACTTCTTCCTTTTCACCTAAAAGAGTTTTTCTCTTTCGTTCTTTTTCGTTTCTTGCTGCTACGCATCGACGACCACGGCTCGTTCGTAATCTGTC
>DASYJM010000123.1:0-4395 GCA_035996445.1 Candidatus Acidiferrum sp.
AACTTCGTGTGTGCGCGGGAATGCGCTCGGGCAAGCGGTGGCTGCCTACACTTCCAGCCACGCAATGCGTACCTTGGATGGAGGGGGAGAGGAATAGCGAGAAGAATGAAGGGCTGGCCAAGCAATTGGTCAGCCCTGAATCCGGCACTCAACCGCCGCCTCTCGGCTCCGTTCTTGCGTAGCCCTTGGCTGGTGCTTTCAAACCCAACGGGCACTACATTACGGAAGTGGTTAAGCCGTAATTTGAAATCCATATCCAAAATGGTGCCCATCCTTCGCGCACGTTGCGAAGGGTGGGAAACCACACCGCTGGCGCAATCGGATTTCGGTTTGAACTGCGGCCGACAGTGGGAGCATGACGGATCCCATGGCGGCGACAGCATCGTGTCCCACCCTTGCAAAAGCGCAAGGATGGGCACCCTTTTTCCGTTACGGGGTCGGGAGCAGAAGCAGCGTCGGGGAAGGGTGGGCCACCCGCCTGGAAGTTCCTGAACCAGTCGTCATAGGGTGCGCAGCCATAGCGGGGCTGCTGCTGCGGCCAGCTTGATCATAGGACTAGCAAAATTCGCGCCGGGTATGGATAACGATGCTGAACACCGACTCACTGCCCAGCGCGCTCAGAACTCTGACACGTGATGGATGGCTTCTGTTCCTTACTCGATTCGTACGCCTTTTCGCCTATGGCTCGCTATCTGTAGTGTTGGTGTTCTATCTGATTGGCCTCGGACTGAACGAGTCACAAACCGGCCTGCTTCTCACGCTGACGTTAGCCGGGGACACCGGTGTCTCCCTTTATCTCACTACTCGCGCCGACCGAATTGGGCGACGGCGCATGCTGATCATCGGCGCCATTCTGATGGCTGCTGCTGGTCTGGCTTTCGCGCTCACTCACAATTTCCTGCTTCTGATTCTCGCCGGCACTAATGGCGTTATCAGCCCAAGCGGCAATGAGGTGGGGCCATTTCTGTCGATTGAGCAAGCTGCCCTTTCTCACATCATTCCTGGCCGGACTAGGACAGAGGTGTTTGCCTGGTACACGCTGGCTGGCTCATTGGCGACCGCGCTCGGTGCGCTGTGTGGAGGGACTCTCGCGCACGAGCTGCAGAGGACCGCGATGAGGACCGTCAGCACCTACCGTGTTGTAGTCATTCTTTATGCCGCGCTCGGTATTTGTTTGGCTTTCCTTTTTACGCGACTTTCGTCTGCTGCAGAAGTAAATTCACCCGGAGCCGATTCTGTTTCTCCTAAAACTCTGAAAAGCATTTTGGAAATCAGTCGCTCACGTCATGTGGTGGCTAAGCTCGCAAGTTTGTTCGCTCTTGATTCTTTTGCAGGGGGCTTCGTGGTGCAAAGCTTCGCTGCGTATTGGTTCTACTTGCGCTTCGGTGTAGACCCAGCGACTCTCGGCGTTATTTTCTTTTGGGCGAATATTTTTGCCGGAATCTCTGCTTTATTGGCGTCGCGGCTTGCTTTCCGCTTCGGACTGCTCAATACGATGGTTGTTACGCACCTCCCTTCGAACATTCTGCTGATTCTTGTGCCCCTGATGCCAAATCTTTCTTTGGCTGTCCTGGTTCTGCTAGTGCGTTTCAGTATCAGTCAAATGGATGTACCGACGCGGCAGTCCTACACCATGGCGGTCGTAAGCGCGGAAGAACGATCCGCAGCTGCCGGTATCACTGGCGTGGCTCGAACCACCGGTGCCGCGATTAGTCCATTGTTTGTGGGATTCATGTTTGCTCGGCCCTCTCTGATCAACGCGCCATTCTTTATTGCCGGAACGCTGAAAATTATTTACGATCTCTTGCTCTATAAGCAGTTTGTGGGGCTTCGGCCGCCCGAAGAGGCCCCATAGTCGGGATTGCGCAAAGACCCAAGAGATAATGATTATTGATGAGGAGCGAAACATGAAGAAATCGACAGCGTTCTTTGTGACAATATTGACTCTCGGATCTATCGCACTTTCACAGGATCAGCCCAACGCGGCTGATCGGGCACCTTTGCTTTTAGTGCAACAAATTCCATTACCGAACGTGGGAGGTCGCATCGATCATTTCACGTTTGACGGAAAGCGGAAACGCGTCATCGGAGCCGCTCTAGGCAACAACACGGTCGAAGTCGTAGACACGTTCGCAGGTCGCGACATACACAGCATTAGTGGGGCTGCCGACCCTCAGGGCGTGGTTTTTGTAGCCGATCTGAACAAGCTGTTCGTCGCCAACGGTACAGACGGAAAGCTCAGAATCTACGATGGAGACTCGTTCAAGCTACTCGATACGGTGGAGGTCGGAGAGGACGCCGACAATGTCCGGTACGATCCGGCAGAAAAGAAGGTCTACGTAGCTTTTGGCGGTGACGAAGGTGGAGGCATTGCCGTGCTCGATGCCGCAACTGGAAAGCGCTTGGACGATGTCGCTAAGCTCGACGCCCACCCTGAATCGTTTCAGATTGCTACTTCAAAGCCGGTGATCTATGCGAATATCGCCACCAAAGCGAAAGTTGTGGTGATTGATCGGAATACGCATAAGGTTACAGATTGGCCATTGAAAAAGGGTAAGGCCAACTATCCAATGGCGCTCGATGAAGCTGATCACCGAATTTTCGTCGTCACCCGAAAGCCTGCACAGCTCGTAGTCATCGACACAGAGACCGGTGCGATGGTTGCAAGTGTTCCATGCGTCAATGACGCTGACGATGTGTACTATGACACGGGACGAAAACGTATCTATATTCCCGGCGGCGAGGGTTTCATCAGCGTTATTCAGCAAACGGACCCAGATCATTACCACGCACTGGCAAAAATTCCATCCACAATCGGAGCACGCACGGGCTTGTGGTATGAGAAACGAGACCGGTTCTATTTGGCTGTACCCGCGAGTTCGAAGGAAGGAGCCGCCTTATGGGTCTACGCACCCGAAGACTAGGAGGGACTATGAATAGGATTTTTAGAATCTGCTTGGTCGCTGCCACCTTCCTCACTGCTAACGGCGCGATTGCCTTTTCGCAACAGGGCACAAAGCAGCCGCTGCGCCTCGTTCAGACGATCCCCTTGCCGAACGTCAAAGGCCGTCTCGACCACATGGATGTGGATGTGAAGGGCAAGCGCTTGTTCGTTGCTGGCCTGGAGAACGGTACGTTTGAGGTTGTAGATGTAGACGCCGGCAAGTGGGTACGCAGCATCCCCGGATTTAAGAAAGCGCAGGGGGTGTTGTTCGTCCCCGAACTGAATAAACTCTTTCTGGCAAGTGGCGATGACGGCGTGCTTCGCGTATTTCGAGGGGACACTTTGGAACTTCTCGACTCAATCCATCTTGAACCGGGACCGAACCGCGTGGTCTACGATGCGAAGTCCAAGCTCGTTTACGTCGGCTATGGCGGCAAGGACGCTGGAAAAGACTACGGAGAAGTTGGAATCATCGATGCCCAGAACGACAAGCTCGTCGGTGACGTAAAGGTTGTGGCGCATCCCTCCGAGCTTTTGCTGGACAAATCCGGGAAGACGCTTTTTGTCTTCGTTTCCGTTGCCAGCAAAATCCAGGTAGTTGACACCAGCAAACGAGAGGTTCTCTCCACTTGGCCAGTAACAAGCCAGCGCAATGGCGATGGCGCATTCGACGAATCCACTTCGCGGCTCTTCATCGGGACTAGAACACCCGCTGAAATGGTTGTAATGGATTCGAAGTCGGGCAGAGAGGTCGCTCATCTACCGACCGCAGAAGGTATGGATGGCGTCTACTTTGATGCAGGGCACAAGCGGGTCTACGTTTCGGGCGGACGAGATTTGCCGGCCGGCTTTGTATACGTTTATCAGCAGAAGGATGCTGACCACTACGAGACTATCGGCAAGATCGCCACCCGGGAGGGTTCTGGAACCTCTTTCTGGTCTCCCGAGCTCAATCGCTATTACCTGGCTGCTCCAATGACAGACAAAGAAGAGGCCGCGATCCTAGTATATGCACCACAGGATTGAAACAGAACCGTACTGAATCGTGTGAAGGTTCGATAAGCCTTTCTGCGAGTGCTTTACTGCTCTAATTGTGCGAGAGGCTTCACCTTTGTGGAAAACAGAATAATAATCATATTCAGCCAATCGATATAACACCCAGCAAACTTCTATCTTCATTCACACATTTATCCTTACTTTCACTTCTCATTTTCATCACTTTCAAGGGGGGGCGCTCTAAGAGTGTCACTTTTCCTCCTCCCGCGGCTCGTTTGACCCTTCTTTTCTCGCGCCTGTAAGATCAAAAGCTCAGCTCTCAACACATTCCAACCCCCATGCCGCACGAATTGCCGAAAACTTACGAACCGGGCGCGATTGAAACACGCTGGGCTGAGTATTGGGTGCGGGAGAAGCTGTTTCATGTCGATACGCCTCCGCCCGGAGATGCGCGT
>DASYJM010000124.1:0-4972 GCA_035996445.1 Candidatus Acidiferrum sp.
GTGTGGCCCTGACCCAATTCTGATGGGAAGCTTGTGGCCGTGAATGCGGCCACGCCACGCAAACCTTCCTGCGTGAAGTCGACCGGAATTCCTAAACGCGTCTCTTCAATAAAGAAGCGCTGCACTTCGTTCATCGCCCACACGTGTTTCTTGATGTCGGTGGCGTAGATGCTCTTGCCGTTTGGGCCAATGCCGTTCAACTGCTCGTCAATGTTAGCGATGCCGTCGTTCCATATCCGATTTTTCCACTCTGGTGTCGGCAACTCGTCCTTCAATGGAGGCTCAAAGCCGGTTCTACCACGTCCTACCCCATACAAGGTCGCCGTCTGACAAGTTTTCTCCTCCAGAGTCATCTGCGAAAGCAGGTCATCGATGCGTCTCTCGATGGGAGCTTTGGGATTTTCATAGACATCCATAAGGCCGTTCTTGTTTAGATCGATCCATCCATTGCGATAGATCTCCTTATCGCCGCGCTCAGGCAGCGAAAAACTAAAGCCACCGAGAGTAACGGCTAACAGGAGAATTAAAGTCAAGACCGTTCGCATCTGGTTTTGCCTTTCCATTAGTTGGAATCGGTGGGCTCGTTCGTGTCGTCCATCCCGATCAAAGCCGTCGTTTGTCGACTAATAATTCAGCAACAAGAAGGGGCCGCTTCAGTTCAGAACCCCTGAAGAAAATCACCTCCAATGGAGACGGATAGTGCTCCGTTAGTGTGTTGCTGACCTATGGGAAAGTTTACGTGCCCGGTTTGACAAGCAGGCTCCCCACGCGCCGGCCAACGATTTGTTAAATTGCCGTGTGCGCTTAGCACGTCCTTCAACGCAACTCATCACTTGAAGGTAACGGGCTCTGATTGCCGTAGACGTTGCAGCAGAGCCCATTCATATCGCCTAACCTTCCACTGCTTCGCCTCGTTCGCCTGTTGATTTGGATCCGATGCAGGGACGACATCTCCGCCGCGGCTGCGTACTGAGTAAATTCCAGGTCCCACGTGACAGGTTGAGCAAACCGTCAGCGCAACTTTGGACTCCCAATCGATGCCGTGTGACTGGAAAAACGCAAACTGTCTCTCTCCTGGCAGGATCGGTCGTAAACCGCCACTTTGGCCGGCAAACAGTTTCGGGCGGCTCAATATGAACTCAAACGTATCCATGTTGGTGCGCGTCTCGCTTGCGCCACTAAAAAACGTTTGCGGGATTTCGCTGGGCACCATTCGGTGGACGCGAATCTGAACGCTTTCAATCATGTTGGTGGGCCGGAAATTACCCTGATTGTCGATTAAGACCATTTCTCTAACCAACGCCAGTTCTGTGCCCGCAGGAAACTGGGGCAAGTTTGGGTTGCCTCGCACACTAGCAGGTGTTTCTGGATCGGGTATCCAGAGTTTTGTATTGAATTCGGTGTAGCCGACGCGAAAGCGTAACGTGGGGATTTCCGAGAGCTTTTTCAGGTACTTGAGAGTCGCCTCCCTCCCTTCAGGTAGGCGCATGAAAACGAGAAAGACGGATTTGCCAGAGAAACTGTCAACGTGAGCCGGTGCAACTGGAAAACCTTCACCCGAGCTAAGACTCACCCATGACCCATTCGGATCAAGAATGTCCGGTGGCAGAAAAGGCTGTTCACGTTTGTTCGGATCATATCCGGTAGCGAATGCTTTGGACTTTACGCCTTCGCTGTAAGTAGCAGGCAGGGAGGCGATTTCATCTGGTGAGAGCGCAACTCTATTCATAGCCCGCGCCAGTTTGCTCTGTAGATCCAATTTCCACTGTGTATCGATCGGTGCTCTTGCAGTCCAATCGAAGATCGCCCACAGGTCTCGCTGCAAAGTTGCTCGCTTCAAAGGATCCCTGATCCCCCGCTCCGCGTGAATCGAGAGGAACTCATCGAGGATGGTGATCGCCTGTTGATTGGCTGGATTGATTAGAAGGTACTTAGTTCCCGACCAAAGTAACGGGTCAAGCTCGTCGTAGCCGTACTCGCGACCGTCAGGCCCCTCGCGCCGATAGAGACTGCGATAAAGCCGATTGCAGACATTACTTGGATCGGGATCGTACAAGTTCCAAGACGCGGATGCTGTAATGCTGTTCGAATCCAGCGACCCTCGGCTCATTGGACGGATATTCGCCTTGTTACCAACCGCAGCACGGAACAGTCCAATCTTTGCCCCCACAGGAAGCAAGAACAGACCTAGAATCGCAACTTTGATCCAGCGCATATCTCTCGGTTCCAGAGGATTAGCAATCTAACGCCGGGGTTGACAGGGCGCGGCGATTATAAGTCGGTTACCGCTTTCAGTAAATCTCAAAATCTGATTGACAGTAGCGGCGACAACAATTAGAATCCGCCGCTCGTTACAACTCTCCCTGGCGACTCATCAACGAATCTCTTTGCTTCTTGCATATCAATTGACCGCAACCGTTCCCACGCGCGTCTCATTAGTTCGAACTCGGAAATCAGGAGTAACTGGATGTTCATGAGAATTGAAACCAACGGAGTAGTCATGGTTTTGCTGATGACAATGGCGATATCCGCCGCGGCTGGAGTTAAGGCGCAAGAGACAAGTAGCGGAACAATGCCGGCAGTATTCTTGCTCGACGCAAAGCAGTTGCAAGTAAACCGACGGCGGATTCACGATGGCGACAGGACCGTGTCGGCGGCGTGGGCCAAGCTCGAAGGCGACGCACAGAAGGCGATGTCGTCAGGTCCGTTTTCGGTCGTCAGGAAGGGAGCAACAGCGCCGAGTGGAGACAAGCACGACTACCTGAGCCAGGCGCCTTACTATTGGCCCAATCCAAAGACTGCCAATGGCCTACCTTACGTGTCCCGCGACGGCGAACGGAATCCGGAAATCAACCAGATCACAGATCATCACAGTCTCGATCAATTGGAATCGTCCGTAGAGACACTGGCGCTTGCTTATTATTTCAAAGGTGACGAAGCCTACGCTGCAAAAGCCGTTTTGCTATTGCGCGCGTTCTTTCTTGATTCAGCAACGCGAATGAATCCAAACCTGCAGTACGCCCAGTTCATTCCGGGAGTGAACACAGGCCGCGGCATTGGCTTGATTGAAACGCGCGGCTTAACCAGTGTCGTTGACGCGATCGGTTTGCTGGCGGGATCAAAGGCTCTAACTGAAAATGATCGGCGTGGTTTGCAGGGCTGGTTCGGCAAATTCCTTCAGTGGATGCTCGAAAGTAAGAACGGGCATGACGAAGCAGCGGCGAAGAATAATCATGGAAGTTATTACGATGTCCAGGTCGCATCGTTTGCATTGTTCGTGGGCAAGCGAGAATTGGCCGTGCAAGTTTTACAGGACGCGCGGGAAAAACGTATCGCGGCCCAAGTCGAGCCCGATGGTCGCCAACCGCTGGAGCTGGCCCGCACGAAAGCGTGGAGCTATAGCCTCATGAACCTCGATGGCCTGATGTCGCTGGCTACGCTTGGTGAGCGGACCGGAGTCGATCTTTGGAATTTTCAAACGAGCGATGGACGCGGCGTTCGCAAAGCACTCGAGTTTCTCATGCCGGCTGCGCTCGGCGAGCAGAAGTGGCAATACCCGGAAATTGGCGGAGTGAAACCGGAGACGCTATTCCCGTTGATGAGACGCGCGGCCGCCGTGTATCGGGACAAGCAGTATCAAGGATTGATGGCGAAGCTCCCGGATTTGGGCCCCGTAGATCGCGGGCGGCTATTTCGTGCCGATCCCAACCCCACAAAACCAGGTCTCCGATGAGACGCAGCCAGTTTGACGGCAAGCAGGCAGTGACGGACGATGTTTAAGAGGCCTAGTCTTTAAGTGGCGTCTGACGAACATTTCCTCAAAAAACTCTTGACAAACCATCCGACTGGGCATATTGTTCGCGCGCCGAACAATATGCTGGTTGCGTATGCGCAAGATAAACACCGCAAACTTTAGTATTGCCACCCGCACGACAGCGCGGGATATCAATCGACGCATTGCGCTCAACGTCATCCGCGAGCGTCAACCTATTTCCCGCGCCGATCTTGCGCGTCACATGAAGATGACACGTGGCGTCGTCAGTGTTCTGGTGCAGGAATTAATATCGCAAGGTGTGATCTACGAGGGTGCGACGGGTGAAGCAGCACGGGGACGCAAACCGACGTTCTTACATATCAGAACGCACGATCGTCTGGCTATCGCCGTTGATGTTCGGTTCAGCAAGACCTACTTGATGTTGTCTGATTTGTCGGGCCGACAACTTGCCCTCGAAATCTATGACACGATTTTTTCGGTTCCTGCATTCGTGAAGGATCTTGCCTCTCGCATTCGCAGAATGACGAAAAACAACGGGTTTCGGGCGGGTTGCGAAGGGATTGGCGTAGTGGTCCCAGGAATGGTGGACCAACGCACCGGAAGGATTTTGAATGCCCCCGCACTTGGTTGGCATGGCATCGACTTGCGCGAAAAAATTGCCGAAGCGACTCGTCTCCCAGTCCATATTGAGAATTCCGCGCGGGCTTGTGCGCTCGCTCAGCTATGGCTGGAACGCGGTGAAAGCCGGCCTCAGAGTTTTGCCTACGTGAGCGTCTCGGATGGTGTTGGCGTAGGCATTGTCATAAATGGAGAGCTACTGCGGGGGCACGGTCATGTGGCGGGAGAGTTTGGACACACGCCGCTTAATCTGGATGGACCGCAGTGCATGTGCGGGGCGAGGGGTTGCTGGGAAGCGTACACCTCGAATCTCGCTACTCTGTCGCGCTATTTTGGGTGGAATTTGTCCAAACTTAGTCCAAAAGCCTTGCGAGATTGTGAACAAAATCCATTTACGATTATCGAGCTCGTCTCACGAGCGCGTGGCGGCGATGCAAAGGCCGTTGGCGCGCTGGAAAGCACGGCTCGTTTTCTCGGCTTGGGCCTGTCAACGATCGTGAATTCAATCAATCCCGATTGCATCTATCTGTCAGGAGAGATCATGACCGCGTGGGACATGATTGAAGACATTGTGAAGCG
>DASYJM010000125.1:0-21967 GCA_035996445.1 Candidatus Acidiferrum sp.
ACCAAAGTTTGTTCTTTTCAATCACTGCGGCAAAACCATGCAACCATCCGAATTTGTATGCGGTCGAGATTCGGAAAAGTTGCGCGTGGAGACTCCTGACCAGGTTCCGTGACGGACTCATAGCGTGATCGATAGTTTGGGGTTCGGGCCGTCAATCGGGGCAATCGCGATTACTCCCCAAAAGCCGACTTGAACGAAGCCGCCCGGCGGCGGACGCTTCGGGTGCGTGGAAGTGAACAGTGTCGATGTGATCGGGATATTATCGCCGAGACGCCCTACCCGAAAAGAGCATTTCACCTTCCTTCGATCCTCAGCCGGGAAGAAGTCGCGCGACTCATCGACGCAGCTCTGACTCCTTATCATCGCACTCTGTTGATGACGCTCTAGGCCACCGGAGTACGACGCGCTGAATTGACACACCTGAAAGTCAGCGACATCGATAGCAAGCGCATGGTCATTCACGTTCAAGGCGGCTTAGGCAGGCCGATGCGGCGGGCTAAATCAGTAAAACGCGGATCGCTGTGCAGCGAGTCAGGAACGGAACCATTTTCAACAACATGAGGCCGCCATTGCGAGTTTGCATACGCTCTGCAAGCGCGGCGAATGCCTCATCTTGATTACCCGGCGACGCATATCCCTGTGCAATGACTACCGAGACTAGGTCGACCGAGCGCTTTTGTAGCTTCGTTAGAAGCGTCCGTGCTTCGTCTCTTCGTCGAACCACAGCGTACGTGATGGCCAAATTGAGCTCCGCTTCGGGATCGGGACCAAGCTCGAATCCTTTTCTGTTTCGCGCACCGCGGCTTCATATTCCCGTTTTTCCACCAAACCTCTCGCTACAACGACGCGAGAAACCGTAAAACGCGGCTCCATTTCAGGACTTAAGCCAATTTCGTAAATTGGCTTTCCTCGCGCACTGAGTGCGGTCTCACCTTCCGGAGGACCTTTCACACACGATTTGGTCCAGAGACCCACACAGGTCCCAATTAAAAATGGAACACGGCTCCTCCCAAATAGCGGAAACTATGTTGATTATTCGTAGAGGTCAATGGATTAGTGTACCGGCTTAATACCCAGTCAATCTCGACTGGTCGAATGGAAAAGTGGTCGGAGACCTTGATATCGAGGCCGCCACCGAGCGCCATGGTGAAGGGATGCTGGGTGCCACTCGCATTTTTGGCAGCCGCGGTGCATGTAATGCCGTTGCAAATGGCCAGGATCTGGTTTCCGTACGCGTTCGAGTTTGAGCCCCCAAAGAGCAATTCACCGAATGGAGTTACCCTCGAAACAGGAACTCTGATGACTGGGCCGAAGAGATAGGTAAACATGTTGCCCTGAGTTGTAATCGGGGCACCGACCACGATTGGATTCGGTGAGAGCTTGGGGATGCTGTAGTTGCCTGCGGGGATGGTGAAATTGGTGCTGCCATAGCCCAAGAACTCACCCTTGATCCCCAAATAATGGTTGAGATTGTATTGGACGCCTCCGCCGCCGCCGTTGAAGCTGCGATTCTTCAGGTAGGACAGAGTGGGATTAAAGCGCAGATACGAATACTCGCCGAATATCTCTATCTTCTGAAGGTCCTGCGCATAGACGGACGATCCGAATAGCAGAAGAATCCCTAACAGAATTGTTCTTCTAAAGTTCATTCCTTTGCTCCTCTTTCTTGTTTTTTTTCTGATTCACAACCCCCCCAAATCCTTGCCTGGAAAGGCAGACTCAGGCGTCATTTTGTGCCTAGCGGTTACGGGACATAACTGTACAAAGTGACAGTCTCTCTTGCTTCGGTTAAAGACCGATGAGGGCCAAATTTTCACGCAGCTTGTTGACCCTATGCCTGGTAAACGCGGTTACCAGAGAGGCGGAGTGCTGATGAGCGAGCTATGTCTTACCGCAGATGAGCCACAAGTTGCTTTGGAAATAACTGAAATTTGGTTATAAAGTTTGTCGAAGTTCTGCCTAGCTGACAGGTTAGTTTCAGCTCAAAGCTCGTCAACATTTAGACCAACCAGTGTTGACCGCCGGACGATGTTGTCATGCAGTTCTCGCGCGATACGCTGATGATCTCGCTGCCGAGCACCGATGAGTCGCGCGCGCGTAGCGTGCAGAGGGGAGAGTCGGTCAGTGGTTATTCGCAGCCAAGAGATACACAGCGTTGGCCATCTTTTGCGAGCTTAATTGCCGGAATTAGGTCCGTGGCCAGACGAGGCTTGAGCACGTAACCACAAGCCCCGGTTTCCAGCGCCGCACGACAGGTATCGGGATCTCTTTCGACAGTGAGGAACACAATCTTGGCGGACGGGTCTCGCTTGCGTATGCGCTTAGCTGCCTCAATTCCATTTAGGACCGGCATCGAAATATCAATAACGATGACATCCGGGCGGAATTGAGCAGCGGCATCCACGGCCGCTTGGCCATTCGTTGCTAAACCAACGATTTCGCAGGAATTATTTGACAAAAATTGCGTAACATATTCAAGCATTTGCTTGTTGTCGTCAGTTAACAAAACGCGGGTTTTGGACAAGCGCGCGCTCCGTCCTTCCAATCACGTACAACACGCGCTAGCTGAAAATGTTGTTCCGACCTGCGGCGGCAGTCAGATCGCGTGGTTAACGGCCTTTTTCGCGTTGGGGACTCTTGCGGGCCTTGCCCACTATTATGCGGCGCTGAGATTGGATGTCAATCCCAGTTTTGTTTCGGTACTGTGAAAAAGCTGTTATTCATATTGATGCGTCACTGCAGGGACGCAGACGCCCTACTTTGGCAAAGTTGTTTCGGATTTTGCCACATAGACCATCGCCTTGTTTCCAGCAGCCCTGGGCGTGGCGTTTTGTGTTCTCTCGTCGATGCCACTTTCGTCAGACTAGGTAGCAATCAGGAAGCGAGCACCAGAGCCGTGAGCCCGGCTCGTGTCCGCACGAAACACGAGGACTGCGTCCTGGTGGCTACGGCGTTTTGTTGGCCGAACACCTTTGTCGTTGCGTCTAGCGGAGAAGAATGCGACGAATCGAATCAACATGCAGGGTCGTTGATCGCTACGTGACGGATTTCCTCAAGAGAGAAGGTTGTCTACGAGCACACAGACTGGACCCTCCGAACAAGGACCCTAATCAACCAGACGTTCTCTAAAATAGGCATTCTTGCAGATGGGTTAACGTTCGGCAATCAGAACATTTTCGAGCCACGGAAGTCCCCGATTCTCGAACTTCGAATCACAAATAGCTCCAACGAACGCCGTCATGTGGGCCAGTGCTGCGGGCTTGCACATTAGAAAACCTATTTGGCAGGTCTATTCTAGATTCCCGCAATGGCCTTGTTCTGCAGAACACGTACCACCACCCTGCGGTTCTGGGCTTCCACTTCCGCAGTTTTGTCGCTTCCAACTTGGTGGGTCTCTCCCATCGCACCGGGCGCCAGCATTCTTGTGAGGGGAATATGGCCCTGCTGGATCAGGATATTCGTTATCTCGTCGGCCCGATCCTCACTGAGCTGTTGGTTTAGTTCCGCGCTGCCGGTGGAGGAGGCGTAGCCTTTCACCTCAATCATGTAGCCATTCACCGTCTTGGCTTTCTCGGCCAATGCCAACAGTTGGGGCGTATACTGCGACTCGACTTTGGTTTTGCCGTTACCGAAATACACGGTCACTTCCTCAAAGATATAGTAATCGTCCAACTGACCGAAGCGCGCGACGGCGGCGTCAATAGCCGCCTTATTGCCCGCGATCTGCTGCTGGTGCTCTTGCAATGCTTCGTTCTGCACCTTCAGCGCAGCGTTTTGTTTTTCCAACTCTGCTTTATTCTGCTTCGCCTGAACCTGAGTTTCATGCAAACCAGCCTGGACCGATTCTGCTTGTTTTAGGTCATTTCCTTTAAACGAGACAGATGTCGCAATCAGCTCGTGGTGATCGTTGTACGTTCCTTCCGCCTTAATGGCAAGCCCCGGAATGAGCGCAGCCATTGACATTTCCTTTCTGCGAGCCTTAAGAACACCCTGTACCTGCCCCACTTCCGTGCTGTCAGTCAGCACGATGACGAGGTTTGGAGCGTCTATAGTTTTCAGAATTATCCGGTCGCCGTTTCTCCCCTTAATGAGACCTTCCACCTTTGTGGTCTGGGCGGCGAGCGTCGTGCTTAGCAGGGTAAGCCCGATAAGGAATACGCTGGCAACAGCTGCGATTCTAGCTGCTTTGAACTGAGTCATAGCTCGGCCTCCTCGTCGATTACACGCAGCATGACGGAGGTCAGCCCTTTGCGTTTACGCAGCCTCACAACTGCTCCCATCATGCACGCGTAAAAATGGCAGGTACCGCACCAGACTGAGAACTGTTATTTCTGACAGTGCAAGGGCCGTGAGCCGTTCCACTGACCCGATTGTTACACCGGACTACAAATACAGCTTGAAGGAATATTTTTGATTTCTTTTGAAGAGAAAGGACGCCGCAAATCATTGCAGGAATGGTGGCACAAACAGCAAAAATCACTTCGGGGGCCACTGCCTCTCACCTGGCGAGCCCTGAAAAGTTCTTCTCGCGCATCCAAGACTGCCACTTCGGGTAGGCCTCAACGTTCGTGCGGTTCTGGCTGCACATCGATGGCAACGTGCAAAAGAGTATGCCGTCGATTGGCTGGAGCCGCAATTCTTCAATGAAAAAAGCAGAAACCTGTTGTGACTCGGTGGGGAGCGAAATTCCAACCGCGGACGTTGATTTCAGGGCGTCCAATTCCTTGATAAGCTCATGCCAAGCCTTCGAGTTCCGCTTAGTTGCAAACGGCCTTTGAAGATCGGCGTAATAGGACAGAAGGTCTCGGCGCAGAGCGTCCGAGACAGGTTTGCCGCTCGTTTTGTTAAGCAACTTGGCGTAAGTTTCATCAGCGAGTCTATAAGTGGCTGCTCCGGTGACGGCTCCTGTGTCAAGATTGTCGTTGGGCAATTGCAGCCGGTCTTGCTGTTGTACAAGGAGTAGCGCTCGATAGTGGTCCAAGGTTTCGTTGAAGCTGCCCATATACAACTGTTCAACAGCCGGTGTGGGTGGATGAAACGCCAGGCCACTGAACGGGCCGATTTTAGGCACCACGCGCAAGAAGAATGCCTTGAGGCGGGCGACGAACCCCGGATTTTCATAGACATGGCCCCACTCCTTGCGATATCCCGAATTTGATATGTTGTAGATGAATTCCCTCTTAGTCTCGCTGTGGTGGCTGTTCTGAATCTCGTTTCTCTTGAGATGCCAGGCCACTTTGGTCATGCGTGGAATAACGGTTGAAACAGCGTGGCGGTAGCTACCGATCGACAGATCCACGCTGAAGAAGACATCTGAGATATCGAGCGAATAAGTTCTTGCAAATGCTCTTTCGAGGACCGGCTTTGATACCTCAAAGCCAATAAAGTCATGATAGGCTTTGGGCGCGTAGTTTGATTCTGCGACCTGGTCCACATCGAAGCCGTATTCCACCTTCATGTGTGCGGAGGGTTTTTCCTGATAGGTAACGATGGCGCCATATTTCTTTGCCAGGCTCGGATACAGGATTGCCACCGCGCGGTTGGTGGCAAGTTGGTGACCTGAAGTGTCGGCAACATAATGCGACAGAGCACCTAGTGCGAATGCGTATTCATTTAGATCCTTTGATTCTTCGATCAAGGCAAGTACGAAATCACCGCTTCTGACATAGTGCGTGAGGTCACTGAAGAATTGGCTACCGAACGGGTAATAACCCAAATCCTGAATAATTGCACCGCCGTACGCGTAGGCGTGGGCCTGCAGCAGTTCCTCTGGAGTCGCGTGGGGAAATCGGCACAAGAGGACGGGCACAATGCTGTCCGTCCACGCGGCATCGATAAGGGCCTCATGCGTAAGAACGGAATACCCCTCGCAATCAGGGGCGTAGGACACTCCCAAGACAAGTCCAAGGATCAGAGGCCCGAACAGTGAGAACAACGTGGATCGACTCCGCGCGAAAACTGCCAATGGGCCATGCCCCGAGTTCTTCGACGCTCCACTCCCAAACCTGTTCAGTTGGCGAAAACAGGTATGGTTGTTGAAAAAGGAAGATCGGGGAAAGTGCTTGCCCTTGGAGCGAGTGCCATGGTTGCGCATGTTCTTCTTTGCCGAGGATTACCCATGGTCGGCGTCCCCACCATGCAGTCCTTCACCCGGCTCCTTATCGACTTCAAGCGTTAATAGTCACGGACGACATGGCGCAAACCCGAGAAAGGGCCTATCTTGGCAGCCATCGGTATGCCTAGTGCAATCGCGTGGTTCAATCGCATCAACGCAAAAGGTAGCTTGAGAGAACTGATCGAGAAAATTTGACTGCTGCGTCCGGATCGAAATGTCATGAGTTAGCCGTTCATTGGGTCCCCACAGAGGATTCGATTTATCGCCAAAAGTTGAACGACTGTGAGAACGTATTGGTCGACGGCACTCTAGATACCGGTGATACCCTTGTTCACCAGCACTTTAACCTCAACCCGACGATTCCCGGCCCGCCCGGCCGTCGTCTCGTTCGATGACACTGACCCGTATTCGCCCATTGCCCCCGGTGCCACGATGTGACGCACCGGCACGTTACCTCGTTGCATTAGGTACATGACTACCGCTTTTGCGCGGTTCTCGCTCAGTTGTGTGTTCCTCGCAGCACTGCCCGTCGAGTCAGCATAGCCCGTCACTTCGATGATGTATCCAGTGAGGCCAGTGGCGGTTTGCGCCAGGTTGTTGAGTTCTGCCTGATCCTGTGCCGAGATCTTGGTGCTACCGACGTCGAAGTTCACAGTTGCTGCACCCTTCACCTCGTAATCGGCCAATGCGGTAAAGCGATTGGTATGTTCTTCGATGTCCTTTATGTTCTTTTCAATCTGCTCTCTGTTGGCGCCGATGTTCTGTTGGTTGGCCGCGACGTTCTGTTGGTTGGCCGCGATGTTCTGTCGGTTGGCCGCAATGTTCTGTTGGTTGGAGGCAACGTTCTTCTTGTTTGCCTCAATAGCCTGCATGTTGGCAGCTACCTGCTCTGCGGTGGGATGCAAGCCGGACTGAATCATCTCCGCGGTTTCCAGATCATCGCCATCAACGGTGATCTCTTTCGCTGTCACCCGTCCCTGGTCATCGGACATCCCCTCAACCTTTACCTTGAGTCCCGGCATTAGCACTGTGTTGGACATGTGCTCCTCGTCCAAGCCAAAGAGCCCCCTATTATCTTTCGTTTCTGTGTCGCCAGTCAGGACCACAGTGACCTTCCCATTCGGAGTGTTCACAATCAACGTTTCTCCGGTGCGGGAAATGATCATTCCCTTAGTTTCGACCTCGTCACGGCTTGCGCTAAATGCCTGTCTCCATGGCAGTAAGCACACGGCCGCAAGACTCACTAGAATCGTTACCCGGTATTTCTGCATAAATTCCCTCATTTCTTTTTGGATCATCGAGTTCAGGCGAAAATCTGAGCCCAGATTATTCTCGCCTCTATATGTCAGCCTAACGGGAGTACGCTAACCATTGAACTGTCACTTTTACCAGTGCGAAACGGTAAGAGGTTTAACTAACAAACTGCGCGATAATCGCGAGCGAGACGCTAGTCTCCTCGGCCACGATACCCCATTTGTCATACTTTTTTCTCGGGACTCCACGTAGAGGTCAATTTGTGTGCTGACAGGCGCCCACATCTTCGAGGTCCATGGCAACTTCACGATCCGCGGAGCAGTAAATCTCGAGCTAAGACTCAGGGTGTCCGGGAAGTGTACGATTAGACGAGACTAAGATGTCCGTGCTGTTGTCCCTAAGGTCCAGGACCAACACAGTCAAACACCCACATGGATGCCGGCAAGCTTCGCTGCCGGCCGTAGGCCTCCGACCGCCGGTCGATGCTATTGACGATTACTAACAAACAAATATATTGTAACGTCATGTGGCTGAGGGAGAATGGAGGGACGGACGCAGCCGTACCAACTGGCCGACTAGCGATTCCCGGGCATTGGCCATTATCAAGGCGTCCCGCACAAACGTCGAGAGCCGGGACGGCACGCGTTCACAGTTTCAAATCCCCTGTGAGTTGGGGGGACGGCGCACATGGCTTCTAGACCGTGGGTGATGCTTCTATATGGCAGCTCCAAGGGGCATGTCTCGCTTCCAGCCAAACCTTACCGCGTCGCGTCGTGCGCCCGCGGAAAGCTACAATATTGCTTCGCCCAAGATTGCCTTCCGTAATGCAGCCTTACTTCTCCTGGTCGCCATTGTCTACTATGTAGCCACAAAGGTCGGCTTCGCCTTCACCCCGGCCGAAAGACCCATCTCGACATTCTGGCCACCCAACGCCCTCCTACTTGCCACCTTGTTGTTGGCTCCCCGGAGAATGTGGTGGATCTTTCTTCTCGCTGTGCTGCCAGCTCACCTTCTCGTGCAGTTACAGACCGGAGTGCCACTGGCGACTGCCTTCGGTTGGTTCGTCGGAAACACAACGGAAGCGCTGATTGGCGCTTTCTGCATCTCTTACTTTGCGAATCAGGCTCCGCTGTTCGAAAGCGTTCGAGGCGTTACTATCTTCTTGCTCTTTGGCGTCCTTCTCGGTCCGCTGGTGACGTCATTCTTGGATGCTGCGATAGTGCTGGGAACGGGGTGGGGTAACGGTTACTGGGCACTGTGGAGCGCGCGCCTCTTCACAAACATGGTAGCCGAACTGGTCATCGTGCCGACGGTCGTGTTGTTCGGTTTGAATGGTCTATCTTGGATACGCAAAGCCAGCCCTTCACAGTATATGGAGGCGGTTCTGTTGGCGGTGGGAACCGTAGCGATCAGTATTTTCTCGTTTGGAGCAGCGGGAGGATGGCGAGGCAACACCCCCGCGCTCCTCTTTATTCCATTGCCATTTCTGCTTTGGGCGGCCGTGCGCTTTGGCTCAGGCGGGATGCACGCATCACTCTTGACCATCGCTGTGATATCCATTTGGAATGCGCTGCATGGTCACGATCCGTTCACTACAGGAACGAAAGCAGAAAGTGTGCTGACTTTGCAGATATTCCTGTGCACGATCGCCGTGCCGTTAATGTTGTTGTCGGCTTTCATGCTCGAGTTACGGCAGAGCACATCCAAAGTGGTAGAGGCCCAAGAAGAGGAGCGTCACCGCATTGCTCGCGAATTGCATGACGATGTCTGTCAACAACTAACGCTAGTGCAGGTTGAACTCGAAGAACTCAGGGATGAATCCGCTTCTGCTTTAAAGCCGCGCTTGGGCCGGCTCTATGAGCAGGTCGCTGATGCTTTCAAGACTACCCGTGAGATCTCGCACGGACTTCATCCTGCAAACCTCGCGCATATCGGGATCGATGCCGCCCTGAGAAATCTCTGCCTGGACATTCGAGCGGAAAAATCTCTCGGTATCAATTTCATATCTGAAAAGCCGCTTCCTCGGCTGCCAGAAAATATTTCGTTGTGTTTATATCGCGTCGCTCAGACCGCCTTACAGAATGTTGTGAAGCACAGTCACGCGCAGAGCGCTACCGTAACGTTGACGGTAAACAGAGAGCGCGTCTCCCTGCACATCGTGGATGATGGTGTCGGTTTCGTTGTAGAGCATCACCCGACCACGGGTCTCGGACTTGCCAGTATGCGCGAACGAGTGAGGTTGGTAGGAGGAAAGATCGAGGTCATTTCAGCGCCCATGAGGGGTACAACCATCGAAGCGTCACTGCCACTGCGTGAGGTCAACGTTCCGCGCCCGGTTTGAGTGACACCTGGCGTCAAGTTTTCGCGAGTCGCCTCGGCAAGTATCTACTTCAAATGTTTTCGCAGATGATAAAGCAGGGTGTCGGTCAGGTAGGCGCGCTTTGGGGACTGATGATTTCCGTTTACGCGCTCCGCACGCGGTTCAGTAGCGGTGGTTGATCGCCTAATATCGGGATTGAAGCCAACCCCTAAATAGGTCAAATTTTGCCCACTTCCTCGTGCCAATTTCTTTCAACTGGAGCAGAATACACTGAAGTTCGCCTGAGGACGGGACATGGCGAGCGACGCATGCGTCACGCTCGTTGTGAATAACACGATGGCACCCAGACACACAGTTGTCCTCGCCGAGAATCATCCGGAGATGCGTAAGGAATTGTCGCGATTACTGCAAAATGATCTTGAGATCGTGTGTGCTGTTGACGATGGCATATCCGCGTTGCGAGCAGTCGCTGAACATGAACCCTCTCTCGCCATACTAGACGTTTCTATGCCGAAAATGAGCGGAATAGAAGTAGCTTACGAACTGAAAAAACTAAAGCTAGCGACCAGGATTATTTTTATCAGCATTCAAAGCGATCGAGACTTTGTCCAGGCTATGACCTCGCTGGGAGCCAGTTACGTAGCTAAAGTACGCATGCGCACCGACCTTCCGATTGCCGTCCGTGAAATGTTGAACGGACGAATATTCATTTCACCCACTTAGTTGGTTGGGCCGTGTTGGCAGATTTGGTACGGGGCATCCGTAAAGTGGCGTTTCCGTGACCTTGGCCGCTAAGAAAGGTCGAATCCCTCAGGATGCATCGGCCCGGAACTCCAAACGCGCTGGGCGGGATTCTCTCCGAATCATACCGACACACCCTGATAGGTCGACTTGCACGCGAATTCATGAAAGTACTTAACCCTACGCTCGCCTTCGCCCCGGGAATATTGCGTTGGCTGCGAATCCTAGATGGTTGACCTTGTAATGTGTTGTTGCCTGTTCCAGCGTAATCGTTGGGCCGTGCTTGTCTGTGGCCAGGGAGCTGTCATTTTTGCCAGTACTCATCCCATTATCTGCAAGAGATGCTCTGCCTCTTTCAGACTAAAACGAGGGTGGGTAACGCGATGGAATGGACATTTGAACCTTGGATCGGCCATCCGGTAGTTCTTGAATTGGCGCTGGGTCGAATCAAATTGAATGTATCGGGAACCATACTGAAAGACTGTGGCAACACTCTGCTGATGAGGCAAAAGACTGGTCCGGATGTGGAAATTCCCCGAGATTACATTCTGAAGATAGAAAGGGCGAATCGTTGGATACATCCGATGATCAAATTCCTGTGAACGTGGCCGAATCGCGACACGCCGGTCAATGCGTCCGCCTATCCCAAGAACGGCCATCACAATCTTCGCCCACCGATAGCGCTGGAATGAAAAGAGGCGCGATAAGCCTTTCAATTGCCTACAACTTTATCTCCGCCGCTCAGGAGCGATTTATCCGAATTTGGTTAGTAGCGAATGCCTACAGTAACTGCAATCAATTTCGTGCTGATATTACCCGTAGGGGCGAAATGATATCGCGACTCCACGTACATTCTATAGGGAGCTTCCCCTACCCGAGCAGTGAACCCAATTCCTCCATTAAAACCCAGGGCACCCGCATTCGAGTGCACCTCGGTCAGATTGGTAATTACAATTCCACCGGCGCAACTGTATCCCCACCATTGCCAAGCCCGAGCACAGCTTATCGGTGTGCCTATCGGAACAGGCCGCGAAAGACTTGCGGTGCGGTAATACCAGCCCGGACCACCTATAAAATAGATTCCGAGTGTTCGGCCTCGCAACTCTAATCGGTAGCTTCCGGTAAGGGCAAAAAGGTTGGCGTGTCCAGACGCGTTTGCGGATTGAAGTGCAATGCGAATCGGTTGGAGCGTTTCATTGGTCGGATACAACCAATTGCACATGAACTCGCCAATAAGCGCGTTCCGCCGGTTGAAGTTGTAGCCGACGCCGGTGTTGACTCCCCAACCCAAGCTCGAGTGCTCGCGCATCGGATTTAGAGGCGCGCTTAGAGGCATGCCGAGGCTCGTTGTAATCAATGGGTCATCATTCCCATTGCCTTCTTGTGCCCATGCAGCACAAGGAAGGGCCGTAAAAGAAATCCACAGGAAAATCGCTACGCTGTACTTCACAGTGCGCCCCGACAGTATTGGGAGAGCCGTGTACTCCGGCACCAGCTGCAGCCATGCAACTCAAGGCTGGATGATTAGCCTTGGTACGGACACTGTTAGAAATGACAGGTGGTAAAGACACTGTGGAAGTTCGGGGAAATCCTCAGCCTAAGATTAGATTGTGGAGTCTTTTGCTCCGTGCGACATCGTTGACCACGAACATCCAATCCTGCGCAAAGCGATCGCGATTTCTTTTGTTCGCCTAGATGTCGTTCCCGGTGTCCGTGGGCCAGTAGTATTCTCAACCGCATGCGAGCTTTGTGCAACTGGGACTTGGAATTCCCTTCTGAACATCCGAGAAATGCAGCAATTTCATTGTGCCGGTATCCCTGGACGTCATGAAGAATGAAAGCTGCTTTGTATCCTTTGGGCAATACATCGATAGCCGCTTGAAGATCGATCCTGCTGAACAAGCTAGCTGCCTGCAGGTCTGGGACGTCCATTTCTCTGTAGGGATCGATGATGTCCTGCCTGTGTTTCCTTGGGAGCCTCCAAAATCGCTTGTTTGTGCGGAAGCGCATCAAAACGACGTTCGTCGTCAAGCGGTACAACCAAGATGAAAATGCCGACTCCCCGCGAAACGTGTTGATCTTGAGAAAGAGCAAGACGAATACGTCTTGGGCAGCGTCCTCGGCCTCCGCGCGATCTCGTAGCATGCGTAAACAGATGCGATGCACGAATTTGGAATGGCTTCGGTATATGACTGCAAAGGCCTCGCTGTCACCTTGACGGACCAACCGAATCGCCTCACTCAGGATGGCGACTTCAGACCGCTTTAGCATGGATTCGCTCATCTTCCACAACGACCAACACGGTATCTGTCAAGGAAGGTGAGGAGCACTGCCAAAAGTGACAGGGCGGCGTGAAATAACGGCGGGTCAAGACTTTCTCTCTCCCTCGCACACTCACCGTTTCAGCATCGGGATGCTAGAGCTTTTTTTTGGAAGACCAATCTTGTGCCGTTGACAGAATCGGAACGGAGAGATATAGAAGGCCTCAAAGGAGCAAAAGGTCCGGGGGGTTCGATGACGGTCAAATGGGGAGTAGTGTTTCTTCTAGTACTTTGCCCAATAATTTTGGAGATCGGCGTTCCTGTTGCACACGCACAAGAACGTCCGCAGACACGCATAGTTTCAACCGTGGAACTCGTGCAAATGCCGGTGATCATCTTCGATGATAGAGGTGCAGTGG
Source organism: Candidatus Acidiferrum sp. (assembly GCA_035996445.1). Classification (GTDB taxonomy): domain Bacteria; phylum Acidobacteriota; class Terriglobia; order Acidiferrales; family UBA7541; genus Acidiferrum. The sequence continues at coordinate 13,111 of DASYJM010000125.1, forward strand.
CCACTAGTCTCAAGAAGAGCGACCTTCGGCTCTTCGACGATGGAGTTGAACAGAGAATACTTTACTTCGAGCGGGAACGGGTGGCGGCTTCTTTTGTCATCCTTGCGGACCTGAGCTCCAGTATGACGAACAAGATTCCCTTCGTTCAGGAAGCAGCTCTCTCGCTTCTTGATCCCATGCAAAATCAGGATCAGTATCCCGACGAGTATTCGGTTTTGGGAATTGGCAAGCGATCGAAGGAGCTCGTACCCTTCACGAGCGATCGACGGGACCTTGAGCGGAGGCTACCGTTGCTACTGACGCCGACGAACGAGAGTACGGCTCTATTTGACGGGATCTGTTTGGGAGTGAATGTAGTGCGAAAGGAGGCAGTGAATCCACGTCGCGCCATGATCATTATCACCGATGGCGGCGACAATCACAGCCGTTACAACCTGCTGGAAACGAAAAGCCTCTTGGAGGAGGCTGATGTTCCGGTATTTGTTGTCATGGCGGGGCCATCTTTCGAGTTCCCTAGCATCTTTCTTCCACAGGACAAGAAACGAAACCGATTCCCATTAGGAAAGGGATCGAACCCACAGCTTTCCAAATTGCTTACAGCCCTTGGTGATGACGAGTATATTGGTCCCGCTGAACAGCGCGGTCCTCACAATATGAAGGCACTAACGGAGGTAACCGGAGGCGGTGTCTTTACCGCCCGGCATGAAGAAGATCTGTCTCGCATCGTTCGCACGATTGGGCTGGCGGTGCGATATCGGTACGTTCTCACGTACACGCCGATCCGTGACCCACTGTCCAAAGACAGTCGACAAGAAATCGCAGGGGATCACAGTTTGCACAAAGTTCACCTCGAGCTCTACCCGAGGGAAAAGTTTGTGGGATATAGCATTCCTTACTATAAGCGGACCTACCACAGCTTCGACTGAACGGACGAACTTCGCATGGCCGAAATCTGCGCCTCTCAGGGATGGTGGTGGCTCTCATTAACACAATTTGAAATGCATGTTAGGACGGGGGGCCGGCCCAGTCTGGGTCCTTAACGTTCCAGCCGCCACCAAGGGCTTTGTAAAGCTGCACGATTACTGTGCGCCGGTTCAATTCAGTCAAGGCGAGCGCATTCTCTGCCGGGTAAAGCTGCAACTGAGCATCAATAACTTCAAAGTAGCTGGCCTTGCCTGCCACGTAGCGTTGGAGGGAAACCTTGACGGATTCTTGGTAGGCTTGTACGGCGCGGACCTCTTCCGCTTGGATCGCTTCGTACTTCGTCCGCGAGACCAGGGCATTTGAGACATCCTGAAAAGCGATCTGGGCCGTCTGTGCGTATTGCAACTTGGATTGTTCCCAGAAGGCCACAGCCTGTCGCTTTTGTGCTCTTAGAGCGCCACCCTGGTAAATCGGACCTGCAATGTTTCCGGCGATGCTCCAGACAGTGGTTTGGCCTGAAGACAGAGAGTCAAGCGGAGAACTCGCGCGGCCCAACAGCGCTGTCAGACTAATCCGCGGGAAAAAGTTGGCAGTGGCAACGCCAATCTGGGCGTTGGCGGATCGTAATTGCTCCTCTGCCTGCAAGATATCAGGACGACGCTCGAGCAAGGCAGAGGGCAGACCGCTTGGAATATCCGGTGGCACAACCTGATCCAGAAGTTTGGCGCTGTGCGGAATGGGACCAGGGTTATTGCCCAACAGGATGCTGATCTGGTTCTCTTTGAGAGCAATCTGGCGTTCGAATTCGGGAATGCTTGCGGCAGCCGTCGCATAAGCCGCTTCGGCGCGTGATGTATCCAGCTTGGAAGCGACTCCGCCTTCCAGGCGGTGCGTAAAGAGATTCACCGTTTGCGAGAACGATTCTGTGGTCTGCCTGGCGATATCGAGTTGAAGATACAGGTCAAGAAGTTCGAAGTAGGCCTGAGCGACGTCGCTAACCAAGGACAGCATAATTGCACGGCGGGCTTGTTCGGTTGCGAGGTACTGAGCACGTGCAGCCTCATTCTCGCGTCGGATACGGCCCCACAGATCCGCTTCCCAAGCGGCGGTCACAGCTGGGAAGAAGGCTCCTTGTGTTTGACCTCCGTTCGGAACCACACCCCCGGCAAACTCGTTCTTGCCGCCGCTGACACTCGCCCCATAATTGAAAAATGGAAAATACTGAGCGCGCGCCTGCGCCGCAATCTGGCGCGATTGCTCGATACGTGTCACTGCGATCCGCAGGTCGTAATTGTTGTCCAAGGCAGTTTGGACCAGTTGTTTCAGCCGAGGATCCATAAACACCCCCCACCACGGGGTGTCTGCGATCGACGCTTGCTGGGCCGCCCCTTCAGCGAAGCGAAATTCGGTCGGTGCGTTTACCTTAGGACGCTGGTAATTTGGGCCAACTGCGCACCCAAGCAGCAGAAACAGTGCAGCAGCCGCCAACAGAGGAAACAGAGAGGCCACTTGCAGGTAGTTTTTGGAGCCGTTGTTGGTTGTACTGGTTTGTTTCATAGCATTTAAAGCCTTACAACATCGAGTCCTGTGAAAACTAATCGTCAGCGGCAGCATGCCCCGGTTCTGGAGCACCACCGACGGGCAATTTCGCTTTCTGCTTTGCCCCGCCGAGTTTTTCAACCATGTAGAACAGTGCGGGAATAATGAAAATTGCGATCGCGCTCGCAGCAGTCATTCCTCCGACAACGGCTGTGCCCATGACCTGACGAGACACGGCTCCTGAACCGCTTGCTCTCCAGAGCGGAACGCAACCTAAAATGAATGCGAAAGAGGTCATCAGAATGGGTCGCAATCGAAGCTTTGCGCCTTCGAGTGCGGCATCGACGAGCGACATACCTTTCTCGTGGCCAGCTTTCGCAAACTCCACGATGAGGATGGCGTTCTTCGCGGCAAGGCCAATAAGCATAATCAGCCCGATCTGTGCGTAGACGTTGTTTTCGAATGAGAAGCTCGTGATACGGCGAAGATAGAGGGTCGCAAATGCTCCAAAAACGGCGATTGGCACACTCAGGAGCACGCTGAAAGGAAGAGTCCAACTCTCGTAAAGCGCCGCGAGAATTAAGAAACAGAAAAGGAACGAAAATCCGAAAATAACGGCAGGCGGCACACCTTGCTGGGCCCTCTTCTCTTGGAAAGACATGCCGAGGTAGTCAAAACCCATATCTGGGGGCATAGTTTGGGCAAAGACTTCCTCCATCGCCGCCATGGCCTGAGCTGAGCTGTAACCTACATTCGCGCTGGCATTGATTTGTGCGCAACGAAACAGGTTATAGCGCAACGTGAATTCAGGGCCCACACGGTGATCAATCGAGATCACGGCGGACAGCGGCACCATACCGCCGGCGCTATTGCGTACGTAAAACTGTCCTAAGTTCTCGGCTCGTGTTCGATAGTCACCTTCGGCTTGAATGTAAACTTGCCACTGTCGGCCGAAGCGGTTGAAATAATTGATGAACGTGCCTCCCATAAAGGATTGGAGAGTCTTGTACACGTCACTCAGACTTACGCCATGAGCGAGTACTTTATCCCGCTCGACATTGACAAAGACCTGCGGAACCGAAGGCAGCATGGTAGTAAACACCGAGGCCAACTCAGGTCGTTTGCGAGCAGCCTGCATGAAAGTGTCCGCATTCTTTGCGAGATAGCCAACGTCATTTCCCGCACGGTCTTCGAGCATGAAGGTCACACCGCCAGAAGTACCAACGCCAGGGATTGCCGGAGGCGAGAACGCGATGGACACGCCGTCCGGCAGTTGCCGTAATTCTCTATTGATCTGAGCTCTCACCGCGTCGTACTGCTCTTCCGGGGTTTTGCGCTCGCCCCATTGCTTGAGCGTGACCCAAAAGAACGAACTGAAAGTATTCTGTGCTCCGCTGATCATGTTATAGCCGATAACGCTGGTCACGTGATCGACGCCAGCCGTCTTCAGCAAGAGGTCTTCAACCTTTTTCGCAGTCAGACTCGTGCGTTGAAGCGAAGAGGCATCGGGAAGTTGCAATGCCACAAAGACATAGCCCTGATCCTCGTCGGGGAGAAAACTGGTAGGCAACTTCACGCCAAACCAGCCTGCCAGCACGGTGAAAGCCAGAAGTATGAGCAGGCTGAAACCCATTTTATGGATCAAAAAACCGCACCAGCGGACGTAGCCTTCCGTCGCGCGGCCAAATACCCGGTTGAACCATGCAAAGAATTTGCCTAGAGGTCCACGTGCCGCTTTTTTCGGACGAAGTAAAAGGGCGGAAAGAGCCGGGCTGAGAGTCAGGGCATTAAATGCCGAAAGTAAGACAGAGACGGCAATAGTTACAGCGAACTGCTGATAGAGCCTTCCGGTGATCCCAGGGATGAAAGCAGTGGGGATGAATACCGCAGATAAGATGACGGCAATGCCGATCACCGGACTGGCGACTTCTTCCATGGCCCTGAAGGAAGCGTCTTTCGGTGATAGGCCGTGTTCGATGTGGTGCTCAACCGCCTCTACGACAACGATCGCATCGTCCACAACCAAGCCAATGGCAAGCACCAAGCCGAAGAGAGAAAGTGTGTTGATGGAAAAGCCCAGAAGCGGAAAAAGAGCGAAGGTTCCAATCAACGACACGGGCACGGCCAGCAAGGGAATCAAAGTAGCCCGCCAACCTTGCAGAAACAAGTAGACCACAAGAATCACAAGAACGAGAGCTTCAACCAAGGTGTGCTTGATCTCCACAATTCCTTCCGTGACAGGGAGAGTGGTGTCGAGCGCAACAACATAGTCAAGGCCCGGCGGAAAGCGCTTCTTGGCTTCTGCCATCAATGCTTTGGCGCCTTTAGCCGCGGCGATGGCGTTTGATCCGGGAAGCTGGTAAACGGCAACCACGGCCGCGGGTTTGCCGTCTAATCGTCCTTGCAGATTATAGACTTGCGCACCGAGCTGCACGCGAGCTACATCTTTCAAGCGCACCATGGCGCCGTCGGTTTTCGCACGAATGACGATGTTGCCGAAGTCTTCTTCCGAGGCAAGGCGGCCCTGCGAGCGGACGGTGTATGTAAATTCTTGGCCCACTGGGACAGGCTCGCTTCCGATTTGCCCTGCCGGATTAACATTGTTTTGCGTCTGAATGGCATTGATGATTTCAGGCACTGTAATTTGCAGCTTGGCCAATTGATCGGGCTTAACCCAAAAACGCATCGCATATTGGCCCGCGCCAAAGACGGATACGCTGGCGATCCCGGCCACTCGAGTAAGTTGATCGTTGAGATTGATGTAGGCATAATTCGCCAAAAATTCGGAGTCATATGACTTGTTCGGGGAGTACAGGTCGAACAACATGAGTGGAGCTGCGGTGGATTTTTGAACGGTTACACCGTAGTTGTTTACTTCAACGGGGAGTTGCGAAGCCGCCTGGTTCTGACGCATTTGAGCGAGAATCTGATCAGTGTTCGGATCGGTCTTCACATCGAAGTTCACAGTGAGGGTTAGCTGGCCGTTGTTGGCGTTGTTGGAATACATGTAGTTCATGTTGTCCACACCGCTCATCTGTTGCTCGATAGGTGTAGCAACTGATTGCTCAACCGTTTGGGCATCTGCGCCCACATAGGTGGCTTTGACCTGAACTTCCGGAGGCGTAATGTTTGGAAACTGGGCCGTGGGCAGACCCACCATCGCTACGACACCGACAATCACCATGATGATTGAAATCACCATCGAGACGATGGGTCGATTTATAAAAAATTTGTACACGATCTAGCTCCTATGGCGTGGTGCTCGCCATTTTTGGAGCCTCTGCTCCGGATTCCTGCGGGAACGGCTTCGGTTGAACTTCCATACCTTCGCGCACTTTTTGCACGCCTTCAGCCACGATTCGGTCTCCAGGCTGCAGACCTTCATCCACAACCCACATCGTGTTGACCCTGGGCCCCACCTTGATCGGGCGAATGTTCACCTTGTTGTCTTTACCTATTACCGCTACGAGAAACTTTCCTTGCAGTTCGTTGACGGCCCGTTGCGGAATGAGTAACGCATTTTTCTGAACCCTGACCACCGTGCTGATATTTCCGAAGCCGCCGGGGCGAAGCACATTGCCGGGGTTAGGAAACTCAACTTTTACGAGAATCGCTCCCGTTCTCACATCCACTTGGCGATCAAGAGCATAAAAATGGCCTTTGTGTGGATAGGTAGATCCATCCGATAAGCGCAGTTGCCATTCGAGCTTGTCCAAGACGGAGTGCTCGTCACCACCTCGGGCGACGGCCTGCTTCATCGCATTCAGATACTCTTGCTCGCTTGCTGTGAAATTCACCAGAATCGGATTGATCGTCGATACCGCCGTCAATGGTTCTCCGGAGGGGCTCACGAAGTCGCCGATCTGGGCGGTGCTGATGGCTGCAACTCCGTCAATAGGAGAGACAATCTTCGTGAAGCTCAAATCCAATCTGGCAGACTCCTCTGCGGCTCGGGCAGACTCGATGGCCGCCTTTGCTTGTTCCACTTGGGCCTTGGCTCCGAGGTTGGCCTGGACGGCATCGTCCAGTTCCTGCTGACTGATGGCACTTTCCTTGGCGAGAGGCGCATAGCGGGTAACGTCCAACTGGGTCTTGCCGAGCTGCGCCTCCGCTCGCTGAAGATTTGCCTTCGCTTGTTCCAGGTTGGCGCTAGCTTGATCAAGCGCTGCGCGAAAAGGCCGCGGATCTATTTCGAAGAGAGCCGAGTCTTTGCTAACGAATGCGCCATTCGTATAGCGTTGTTTTATGAGAAGTCCCTTTACCTGGGTGCGAATCTGGGCATTGACAAACCCATCTAGAGTAGCCACCCACTCTCTAGTGACAGGCACATCTTTTTGGCTGACCTCGACGAATTCTACGGCCGGGGGCCCCGCCGCAGCTTGTTGTTTTGTCTCGCATCCAGACAACCATACCGTCTGGACCAGGAGGACCAGGACGAATCGAGATGGCTTCGCTCTCATAACGTACGCTCCGCAAAGCCGCTGTGCTCGGTCCCCAAGGTTTCGTGCCCGCAGACCGGAGACACCAGATCTGGTGCCGCACGCGCGTGGGCGCGACAAACGAATACGGGCGCTCACTGCCCGCGGATGATAGTGGGATGCCTCGGTTCTCGGAACTGTTAAAACTAGCAGGTCCGGGGAGTTTCAATTCTCATCGAGGATCATCGCAAAATGATTCGAGTGCTCGCTACCCAGGTGAGAATATCTTTTTGAAATTAAGCAGTTTGCATCATGGCTGCATCCACTCGTTAGCACCAGCGCGCACGATCTTTCGTTTGCCGGGTTTCAGACGCATCATTTCGTTCCAATCACCTTGTCACTTTTCAGCTGCTTGACAAGCGCTCTGGCATACTCTCTCGCCAATTTACCAAAGTCCTTGGAATAGACCGATTCAGTTTCTCCGCTCCAGAGGAGACTTTCATCTTTAGTATTGTAGAGGTTGAATTCGGTGCTGACGTACGTCTCTTCCTTGACAGAAGAACTGGTCACGTAAACCTGACCCCAAGCCATGTTCCAGTACGGCCAGAAACTATAGTAGCCCGCTGGAGGCACATAGGGACCGGCGAGATTCTTGACTTCTTTGGTTTCTTTCCGCATGGCCTTCGGCCGGATGATAAGAACGCCATCGAAATCGCTTTCCTTGATGCGCTGCTTGAGTTCGCCCTCCATCAGTTCATTGCGCGGCGGCAGGACCATGTGGCTCTTGGTGCCCTGAAGGCCAGATTTGGCGAGCAGTCTCTCCATTTCATCTTCTAATTCCTGGCGTATGAGGTAATTCTCCATGACTCCGATGACCAGGATCTTCTTGAGTTTTGGCATGGGTTGGTCGGCGAGAACCCAACGGTGAACGATTTTTGTACCGGCCCGGAGCGGTAGGGCTGCTATGGCGAGGATCGATACCAGGATAAGAAGGCGGGCTCTCATCGAGTAAATCGCATGGGGAAGAACAAGAGGCGGCTCCGCGTCCGACTGGCTGATTGGCACGACCGCAGCTTTCCTTGAACCTTACCTAGGTCGATCCGGCTGCCGACGGCAGCGCCCGTCCGCGAGTCTACTTTCCCAATGGATCTGAGGGTTACATTAGATGCAACCATCCCACAAATTTTTAAGTCGGCTGTTCTTGTTGTGTTTTATCTGTCGCTAATTTTGTAACCTTTAGAAGGAACCGTCTCCACTGTCAAAATTGACGGGTCTGCATGTCTTGAGGAGTGTCTGTCGGGAACCCCGAGCTAGAAAGCTTCGCCCACGCCGATGCTCCAAGTGTGACTATCCTCACCTTGGGCGAGGTCAGCCCGAAGATTGACATGATATTTCTTGCTCAGTTCAAACCTAGCACCACCTCCGCCGGTCGGCAGGAAGTTCTTGGTCCTAAACAGCTGATTGCCGCCGGGCACTACTTCTCCCAATTCTCCAAATGCCACGACGACAAACCTCTTGGGTAAGACAAGGCGATCTTCTAATTGCGTTGCAGCCATATAACGGTCGAGATAACGCCCCACAATATAGCCCCGAAGTTCATTATTTGTTCCGTAGATGCAATTCCCGTAGAACGGAGGCTGTTCTCCGGTAAGACAAGCGAACCGTTATAAGCAAGAACCTGCTTCGTTAGGCTCCGGTGTTTGTTGAAGGTAAATTTGTAACTTTGAAAGGAATATTTGCTGCCCAAGCCTTGAGAAAAGAAGTCTGAGGTGAAGTCCAGCAGGGTTCCGTTAGTGGGGTAAAAACGGTTAAGGCGAGTATCACGCTGCAGTCGAAAACCTATTGCTGTCAGAGCTGTGTGCAGGCCAAGATCTGGTGGCAATGGTACCGTCTCGAGATTAGTGGGTCGGAGCGTGATGAACCGCCGGCTTGCTTGTTTCCAGTGGAGGCACTCTGTTGGGCAGATCCACTGGAGT
>DASYJM010000126.1:0-6024 GCA_035996445.1 Candidatus Acidiferrum sp.
AAAATCGGGCATTTCAAAGAGACACGCAGCCATTCATCGTGGACGAGAAGGGAATGTTCCTTCCGGGCGCCGCAAAAATCACGTTGAAGAACGGAATCGGGCAGGTTTCGCGACCGAGCGAGTATCCGGGCGGAAATGGCGGCCCGCGAGAAATGGCGGAACTCACAAACGCGATACAAAAGTGGGTGAAGGAAAACACGCGGCTGGGAATTCCGGTGATGTTTCACGAAGAGTGTTTGCACGGGCACGCCGCGCCGGAGGGGACAGCATTTCCCGCTGCGATTGGGTTGGCATCCACATGGGATGAAGCGTTGATTCATGATGTGTTTAGTTCTGTGGCGTCCGAAGTGAGGGCGCGCGGCGTTCAACAGTGTCTGGCGCCGGTGCTGGATTTGGCGCGCGATCCGCGGTGGGGCCGAACGGAAGAAACCTACGGCGAAGATCCTTACCTCGTGATGCACATAGGCCTGGCGGCGATTCGCGGATTTCAGGGCGATGGGCCGTGGATTGACAAAGCGCACGTCATGGCTACCGCAAAACATTTTGCAGTGCACGGGCAGCCAGAGGGCGGAACGAACGTAGGGCCAGGAAATTATTCCGAGCGTGTGGTTCGTGAATATTTCTTGAAGCCGTTTGAAGCGGCGGTAAAAGAAGGACACGTGCAGACCGTGATGGCCTCGTACAACGAAGTTGACGGCATCCCTTCGCACAGCAACAAACATTTGCTGGATGACATTCTGCGGCACGAGTGGGGATTCGATGGAATGGTAGTGTCCGATTATTTTGGGGTTAGGGAACTGCGGACCGTGCATCACATTGTTGCGGCCAACGACGTGGCAGCGAAGCTGGCGCTCGAGTCCGGCGTGGATATTGAGCTGCCGTTTGCGGAAGCGTATCCGAGTTTGATGGAGCAAGTGCAACAAGGAAAAGTTTCGCAGGCGTTGATTGAGCGCGCTGCGGCAAGGGTGTTGCGCGCGAAATTCGTGGCTGGGCTGTTTGAAGACCCCCTGGTTGATCCGGCCTACGCTGAGAAGATCACAAATTCGACTGAGCATCAGCAGCTAGCGCTGAAGGCGGCGCGCGAAGCCGTTGTGCTGCTCAAGAATCAAAACAATCTGCTCCCACTGGATAAGGCTAAGTACAAGCGTGTGGCAGTGATCGGCCCCAACGCGGCGGAACTGCACTTGGGCGGTTACAGCAACAAGCCCGGGCGCGGCGTGAGCGTTCTGCAAGCGATCAAAGACAAGTTGGGCTCCGGGAGTGAGGTGCTTTACGCAGAAGGCTGCAAAATCACGGAGTCACAGCCGGACTGGAACGCGGACAAGGTAGTGTTGGCTGATCCCGCTCTGAACGCCAAGCGGATTGCGGAGGCGGCGCGTGTTGCCAGGAAGGCCGACGTGGTGATTTTGGTGCTTGGCGAAAACGAGCAAACCTCGCGCGAAGCATGGGCGGAAACGCACCTCGGGGACCGTCAGAGTTTGGATTTGTTGGGAAACCAGGATGAATTAGCCAAGCAGATCGTCGCCACAGGGAAACCGACGGTTGTGCTTTTGCTACACGGCAGGCCAAATTCGATTAATTACATTTCGGAAAATGTGCCCGCGATTCTGGATGCCTGGTATCTGGGGCAAGAGGGAGGTCAGGCGGCGGCAGACATTCTCTTCGGAGATTACAATCCCGGCGGCAAGCTGCCGATTACCGTGCCGCGTTCGGTGGGTCAACTGCCGGACTATTACTACCAGAAGCCTTCAGCGAAGCGGGGATTTGTGGACGGTTCCGTGCTGCCGCTCTTTCCATTTGGCTGGGGGCTGAGCTACACGACGTTCAAGTACTCGAATCTGCGGCTTGCGCAGGACACCATTGGTCCCGAAGGGCAAACGAAAGTCAGTGTGGACGTAACGAACGCGGGCGCGGTTCGCGGTGATGAAGTGGCGCAGCTTTACATTCACCAGACGGTGAGTTCGGTGACGCGGGCAGTAAAAGAGCTGCGCGGATTCCGGCGCATCTCCTTGAATCCTGGCGAGACGGAAACGGTGGAATTCACGCTCGCGCCGAACGAGCTTTCCTACCTGAATCGTGACATGAAACGCGTGGTAGAACCGGGGGCGTTCGAAGTAATGGCGGGCGGAAATTCCGTTGACCTGATTGCCGTAACTTTGAACGTGGTTGATCGTTAAAAATGCTTTTGCACCTTTCGTTACCATGCAGCGACAACTTGAAATTTGGCATCCCCTTTCAAACGAGCCCGAGTCGTTTTGTGCACCGCGGAAGTTGCCGGGGAAGTCGTAAACGTGGAGCAAAGTGAATAGAACGCAATGACACTTTTCGCGGCGTTTCAAGCGCAGCATCTGGTCCGGCTTTCGACGATCGATACGATTATCGTCGTTTTCTATTTCGCGCTGGTGCTGGCCATCGGATTTTATCTTCGGAACCGCGCGAAAACCGGCGAGGATTTTTTTATGGCTGGGCGTGACATGACTGCCTGGGTCGCCGGACTTAGTTTTCTATCCGCCAACCTTGGCGCGCTGGAGCTGATGGGTTGGGCGGGCTCGGCTTACCAGTACGGGATTCTCGCCACGCACTGGTACTGGATTGGCGCAATTCCTGCGATGTTATTCCTCGCGCTCGTGATGATGCCGTTTTATTACATTTCGAAGACGCATTCGGTGCCCGGTTATTTGAAATTGCGGTTTGGAGAACCGGCCCGCGCGGTTTCGGCTGTTTCGTTTGGATTCATGACCGTGCTGATGAGTGGCGTGAACATGTTTGCCATGGCCAAAGTCCTGCAAATTGTTTTGGGATGGGACATCAACCTCAGCATTTGGCTGTCCGCGGGCACGGTGGCTGTTTACGTCGCGCTTGGAGGGCTGAGATCGGCAATTTTCAATGAAGTGCTGCAGTTTTTTTTGATCTGGGCTGGCGTACTGCTGATCCCCATACTTGGCCTTCACGAAGCTGGCGGCTGGAGCAATTTGAAAATACAGATTGCTCATAGAGCCTCGGAACAGTACGTGCACTTATGGTCTGGCTTGGGTTCCTTCACGGGCAACCCGATGGGAATTCACTGGACAGGTATTGTGTTCGGCTTGGGTGCGATTATTTCGATGGGTTACTGGACGACGGATTTCCTGGTCGTGCAACGCATCCTTGCGGCCAAAGATATCCGTAGCGCAGAGATGGCGCCCATTATCGGTGCGGGATTCAAGATGCTGGTGCCGCTCATCGTCATTTTGCCGGGGCTCCTGGGCTTGGCTGTATTGCCTATGCAACTTGTGCCCGAATCGGTGGCCACCGTTACCGGCGCATACAGCTATAACGACGTTCTTCCTTTAATGCTTGCGCGCTACTGTGGCCCCGGGTTGCTTGGCCTGGGAATTACGGCATTGATCGCAGGCTTTATGTCCGGTATGGCGGGGAATGTGACCGCCTTCACCACGGTCTGGACTTATGACATTTATCGTCCGCTGATTAACAGCAAGGGCACTGACCATCATTACGTCAATATGGGCCGCTGGACGACCGTCGTCGGCGTGTTGATCAGTGTCGGCACGGCGTACCTGGTCATGCAGTTTGCGAGCATCATGGACTATGTGCAGGCGCTCTTCAGTTTCTTTATTGCTCCGCTTTTCGGCACGGTTGTTTTGGGAATGCTTTGGAAGCGAGCGACTGGACCGGGTGGTTTCTGGGGACTTCTGCTCGGCACAGCATCATCGATCAGCATGTGGGCGTGGGTGAAGGTGGATCCTTCGGCTCTACGTTACGTAGCGATGTCGCCACACGCGAAGACGCTTGCTCAGGATATGTACCAGGCGCTGTGGTCGTTTTTGGTTTGCGTGATAGTGACGGTGGTCGTAAGTCTGGCGACGAAACCCAAGACGGACAGCGAACTGACTGGTTTGGTGTACGGTCTAACGGAGGTGCCGTCTGTCGGCAATGTGCCCATTTATCAAAAACCGCACTTTTGGGCTGGAGTGGTGGTGGTTATATTTTTTGTTCTGAATATCTACTTTTGGTAACCGGAGGTCCTGAGGATGGTTTCCATTTGGTTTTTTATTGGGATTGCGCTGTTGGTGGATGGCGTGCTGATTTTAGGCGCCGGGATGTATGAGCTGTGGCATCCGCCCTTGCATCCCGTTGTGCTTTTCTCTCTGCATGCACCGATCTGGTGGGGCGCATTGCTGGCGGTGATCGGAGCAGTCTATTGCTTGAAGTTCAAACCGCAGCATTCTTAGAAAATTGGGCCGATTGCTACACGGAATCGCTGGTGTTGATGCTGCGAAGCGCTGGGTAGATACGGCGGTAAATTGAGTAATTCTTCTGCATGAGTTTCGAGGAGTCCGGGCGCGGGACGACTCGCGCGGCGACGCGAACGACAGCATCACAGGCTTCGTCCACGGAATTCCAATGGCGCGCGCCAACTGCGGCAAGAATAGCCGCGCCGTAAGCGGCTCCCTCTTCCGCTTCGACCAATTCGACTTCGTGTGCAAACACGTCCGCCTGAATCTGGCGCCAGACATTTGAACGTGCCCCTCCGCCACCGAGGCGGATTGTCGTCACAGGAACTTTCATTTCAGCAAAGATCGTGAAAGTGTCTTTCAAGCTAAAGGCGACGCCTTCTTGAATCGCGCGAATGACGTGCGCTCGCGTATGCAGCGATGAAAGACCGACGAGCGCGCCGCGAACATTGGGATCAAGATGCGGCGTGCGTTCGCCCATCAGGTATGGCGCCCAGAAAAGTCCTTCGGAACCGGCAGGGACGGAGGATGCCTCGTCGGAGAGGCGATCGTAGGGATCGCGACTGTCATCCTGGCCTGCGCCGAATTGATCGCGGAACCAGCGGAGAGAAAGTCCGGCGGCTTGTGTTACTCCCATCACGTGCCAGCGGCCGGGAATCGCGTGGCAGAAGGTGTGCAGCCGGCCTTGCGGATCGAGCGCGGGACGATCCGTTGCTGCGAAAACGACACCGGACGTGCCAATCGTTGCGCTAACGACGCCCGCGCGCACAATTCCCATTCCGACTGCGCCTGCAGCTTGATCGCCTGCGCCGGCGACGACCGGCGTGCCGACTTTCAGGCCGGTGGCCTCCGCGCCTTCCTTGGAAAACTTTCCGCATACGTCCGGAGATTCGTAGAGAGAGGGAAGCCATTCCTGCGGGATTTTCGCGCCCGTGAGGATTTCGAGGGACCAGCGGCGGTTGGTCACATCGAGCATCAGCGTTCCGGACGCGTCGGCCACGTCTATGGCGCGGTCACCGGTGAGGCGATAGCGAATGTAATCTTTCGGGAGCATCACGTGACGGACGCGCGCCCAGTTTTGCGGTTCGTTTTCGCGGACCCAGAGAAGTCTGGTGAGCGTGAAATTAGTGAGCGGCGGATTGCAGGTGAGTTGAATGATGCGGGAGAGGCCAAAGATTTTTTCAAGTTCCCGCGATTGTCTTTCAGTGCGTTGATCACACCAAATGATGGCCGGGCGAATGACGTCGCCCGCGGCGTCCAGCAGAACCGCGCCGTGCATTTGACCGGAGAAGCCGACACACGCCACGTCCTGGGACGTTGCGTGTGCTTGTTGCATCGTTTTTTTAACCGCTGCGCCACAGGCGCGCCACCAATCGAGTGGGTCTTGTTCGGCCCAGCCATCCTGCGGCGATGCAAAAGGCTGATGCTCATGCGTGCCGGATGCGACGACTCGGCCTCTTTCGTCAATGAGAAGCGCGCGCGTACCGGTGGTTCCAACGTCGATGCCCAAAAAGAGCTTGATGTCCGCCTCCGGTGAATCGATTTTCGAGCGCGACCTATATTTGCCGGATTGGCCTTCCTGTCAAGTGGGACTTTTTGGAAATTCAACCTGAAAAACTGGGCCCTGGAGCATTGCTGGCGTTCATTGCGATTCCGCTGGCCATACTCCTTCTGATTCCTGTTCTGCCTGTTTAGGTTGGACAGCATCGGAGTCGAGTTTGGGGAAGAGGGCCTTCTGGAGTATTGCCATCTTCAAGTGATAGCTGCAAAGCGATAATCTGACGATAGC
>DASYJM010000127.1:0-35466 GCA_035996445.1 Candidatus Acidiferrum sp.
TATGATGCGTGGCGGCACCGAGATGGGTACTCTGACAATTTCGCGGTTTTTTGTCGCCCACGTTTTCTTCATACCAGCATGCGTCCTTGCGCTGGTGGCAGCGCACATTCTATTGTTTCGAAAGGCCGGACCTGCTGGCCCTCCGGATGAAGACCCTTACGAACCCAAGAAAAAAGCAGAGCTTTTTTATCCTCGCCAAGTCCTGATGGATTTGTCGCTGACGGCATTGCTTATCATCGGACTCGGGTCGCTGTCCTTTTTTGCTCCAATGAAGTTGGGCCCTCCAGCAAATCCTGCCGACGCTCAATACATCCCGCGCCCGGAGTGGTATTACCTGCCCATTTTTGAGTGGCTGAAATACTGGCACGGAGCCGCTTCCGTGGTCGGCATCCTGATAATCCCCATGGTTCTCGTAGTTGCCATCGTCGCACTTCCGTTGTTCGATCGCAGCATTGAGCGGCGGCCATGGAAACGGCCTATCGCCATGGGAACGTACGGATTTGTATTGCTGGCACTCGTGGGACTCGGACTGCGCAGCGAGTATGTAGATAGCCACGATCCCAGCATTGCTCAACAACTCGCTAAGCAAAAGGCAGAGGAACAGGATTACATGCGCAAGCCATTTGAGCCGGAGCTATCCTCGGCTACCCTGGCTGCTGCAAACCTGGCTTTGGCGGATCCTCGAGCCGCGAAAGGTAAAGCTACCTTTGAATCACAATCCTGCAATGCATGCCATGGAGATGGTGGTGTGGGTACAGCCGCGGCGCCTGCTCTTGTGGGGATCAGCGCAAAGTATTCTCCGGAGCAACTCGCGGAATTATTTAAGCACCCAACCGCTAAGATGACGGCCGGAGGCATGCCTCTGGTCAATCTGCCACCCGATGATTTGAAAGCATTGATCGCATACGTGGAAAGCCTCAAATAGCCTGTGCCCGCCAGACTGTGACCAAAAGGTGAAGGCGAGAGTCGTCATTTCCCAAGTTGCACGAATCCGTCTAACCCGAAGGGACTGCATGAAATCATGCATGATCAAGCTTCGCCTGGTTCATTAGAACATGATCGAGGACGGTGCGGTGTCATTGACTGTTTGCAGCACGGCATGGCTAACACGTCGTAGGATAAAATAATGACCGCGCCTACCTCAAAGCGCGCTGCAAACGTTTCTTCGTTTTTAAAAGTTGACGTTTTAGCGTGTTAATCTGTGCCCCGATGTCGGCCAGTTCATCCTTCGCCGCCTTGCCGGCCTTTGCGATTTGGTGCGCGGTGCGGTCTGCTTTTCCAATAGCCGTTCCGATTTTCACTGCAGCTTGAGTTAGCTTGCTTTTTCTGGCCATATTTAGCCTCCTGCTAAATAATGTCATCCTATAGACGCCGTCGGGACCCGTCAATCGTTCGACTGAATTAACCCATCGCCAAGGGAAAAATATTCCACGGAGCAGCCAGCAATCGGCGCGAGTGTTACGAGGACAAGGAGTGGTTGGTCACATCACTTCGGAGGGGACGTCGCTGCTGGATTCTTGCACTGGTACAAAGAGCGCAAGGCTTCAAAGAATGGCTTGGCGCTCGGGTCCGCGGCCACATTACCGGAATATCTGACTCCCTCTTGACCATCCAGATAGACTTCGGCGCCATGACCATCGTCAGCGCGGAAATGCAGCGGCTGTGGAGCCGGAGTTGTTTTGTCGTGCACGGACAGTAGCCTTCCGCTCTCGCAGGCGTAAGACTTCGCCCAGAGCGAATCAAACAGAGCTTTCGCGCTCGCCTCCACTTGCATGTCACCCGAATAGCTGATCCTCTCCGCGTTCCATTCCAGCGTCCCGTCTCGGCCTTCATTGCCGTGGAACTTGATGATGTGCGAGGAAGCCTGCGATGGCAGAGAGGTTTTGCCAGCTGCATTAGCAGCCTCCTTCGCGCCGTTTTCCGGTTTGGCTGAAAAGATGGAAATAATCTGTGTTGGATACGGCAGGTCCAGGGAACCGATCATACCGGTCCGCGTATCGCAGACCAGCAATCGAATGCGCGCAGTATCCGGCTTTGGCACGAAAGAGATCGTGTGCGAAATCCCGTGTGCTTTCACGGTCTGATACTCAGTTTCCGTGAATTTCTGGCCGAGGCTCTGACGATTATATTGCAGCGGCAGCCCGCGCGCGTTGAACATGCAAGTTGCAAGTTCAATCTGCACATTTTGCTCGCCATCTGCCGCTCGGAACGAAACAGCGTTCGGGTCGATGACTAGAAGATATTTTGTTTGTCCCGACTGATCGGGAGGCAAAGCGCTGGCTTCCACAAAAATCGAGGTGGCCGTCAAGAAATCGTTGCACGCCGCTTGTGACAAATGAGCATCCGTGGCCTTAGCATCCTTAGCCCAAGTCGTGGCGTCAGTTTCGCGCGCAAAGTACCCTTCACGAAACGAGAGCTGCACGCCTGACCGTGAAGTTTTCACGGAAGTCCGGCGAAACTCTCCGTGCCAATTTTTGTCGGTGGGGTAGTAGCTCAGTTCATAGTAAGACGACGAATCGTCGATCGCTCTCTTCACGCATTCCGAGAGGTCGTTATTATTCATGCAGACTTTTCCGCCCGTTTGCTGCGCGAGGTTTTCCATTGAGTCTTGGGTTAAGAAACGCACGCTGCTCTCGCGGTTCAACGTCGCTCCCTCCGAAAAAGGATTTGCCTTCCCCCGCGACTGTGCGTCGAACAGCGCCTGCGTTTGCATACCTCTGGGGTCAACGGGATAAACGGCGATCTGGGCGTCCGTTAGCGCGCTCGCCACGGCGCTCATCTCGGCCCCGTAGTTGCGCATTCCACTGAACTTGGCCACCATCGTGAGGTTTGCATCCGGCGTGATAGCCAGCGGAAACGCGGACGATAGCCATATCAGGTTTTTCCTGCCGGGGTAGCCGCTGACGTGGCGTGCAATCAAACGCAACGCGTCGAAGGTCAACTTCACACGCATGTCCATCGACTCCGCGTATTGCTCTCTTTCAAATCGCTGCAGTTCCAACGCGCGCATCGCCAGCATTGCGTTGGAGTTACTACCGGGGCGCGGCGCTCCTCCGGGAACGTCGCTTTGCCCCTCCGCTCCCGCCATTTGTTCCAGCAGCGAAGAGTGACTCAAGGTGTCGTCGCGAGCGTCTTTCGCCTGGAGGTTGGTCGCCTCCAGCGACAGAGCCCGCTGTGCCGCAGCACGGAGCAGCTTCGTGTCAGTCGTAAAACTTTGCAGCAATCGCAGTTTTCTCCCGAGCAGGAAAACCGCCATCGGAACGTCGCTCGGAACGGAAGCCAGCAGCCGAACCATTTGCTGCCGCACCTGCAATTGTGTTGTCGCATCCGTGTTCAGTCCATCCACCAATAAAATCGTGGGCGGCGCGGACAAGCTCTTTGTAGACGTCATATTCGTAAACACCCCGGCAGGAAGCTGCAGCGCCGCGCTTTCCGAGTCGGAAGCGTTTTTCAAAGAACGATCCAGCAGGCGGAAAGATGCGATTTGTTGTTGGCTCTTGTGTGACCCTGATTGCTCGGAAATCTGAAAGTCCTTGGCAGTAAGGTCGCGCACCGGATTTCCATGACGATCCCTCGCCACCACGTCCACCGTAACCAGGCGCGTAGTCACTTTCAAAATTGCGGGAGGTTCCGGCTCGGAACGGGGAGTTTGCAACTGGCTCCTTTCCTGGGAGACTCCCGTCGAGCATAGAAAAACAAGAAGCGCAGCGATGGAAGAGAAGCGGACGGCTGTTCGCATGTTTGGAGAACACGAAATATTCATTTAAGTCGGGCGCCCTGCCGCCCGGGTCTTACATCCGTCATGATATAAGTTTAAGGCACGGCACCGTGATTTCGATTCAGCGTAGTCGGTTTTAGTTATTTGATGAAGGCTATCGCCGCACTTGATGTGTGTTTATACCTCGACCAAATTTTGGGTACCGGTGGTTTTGAGCAAAAAAAATATAAAAGGGACGAGCGGCGGCCTACGCTGTCTATGGCCATTTAAGCGTTTTTGGCGTTTTTCGCGTTACCTAAAATGAATCCATTGGTCGTTTCAACCCGGGACCTTAGTACGATCCCCACCGCCCCTACCATCCATCTTTGTTCCCACAGGGCTTGCGAAATCCGTAGTGGCGAATTATGGAATAAACTCTGCAGTCCTTTGGTCTGCATAAATAGAACACGTCCGAGAGCGGCGCAGGACCCCCGATGCCCTCGATGCTGCGCCGCTCATTCCCAAAATACCGCCGCGGCCATATCTCTTCCGAAATCGTCCCGCTATCGTCCGATCCCTACACTTACTCTAACTGCGTATCGTGCCTGCAATAATGAACAAAGGAGTTACCGAGTGCCGCTCACCACTGGCCAAACAATTTTCCCCAGAATCGCGTTGACCTCCAGTCCGACCGCCTGTTACTACTGAGGTCTTTTGCTGAACTTCCTGGGAGGTTTCGGAGAAATGGATGGCCGCCAGTTCCTTACCGGTTCTCCTGCCACTGCCGGGAGGGCTCTCTTGCCGCGGGATACCCTCACTGAAATTCCAGCTTTCGCCCAGCAAAAATCCGCCCTGCGTTGGCGCGGTATCACTCGCATCATCACCATCGCCGCCCTAATTGTGTTCCCGGCCCGCTTCGTCATCGCGCAATCGTCAAATGCGTCTCTTACGGGTCGCATCACCGATTCGAGCAAAGCGGTCACACCAGATGCCAAAGTAAGTGCCATCAATACCGGCACACGCGTTCGCTACGAAACTGTCACAAATGAAACGGGAAGTTACTACGTTACGAATCTGCCCCCAGGCACCTATCGCATTGAGGTAGAAAAACTAGGCTTCAAAGCGGTTCTTAAATCCGATGTAATTCTGCACGTGCAGGACGCCCTGGAGATTAATTTTGAAATGGTGCTGGGTTCTGCGTCAGAAAGCGTTACCGTCCGTGGAGGCGCGCCGCTACTGGACACCGAATCTTCCACCATGGGGACGGTCGTGGAACAACGGAAGGCGGTTGAATTGCCTTTAAATGGCCGCAACGTATTTAATTTGATTGAACTGGCTGCCTCGGTAGTTCCGCAAGGAGGTTCCACTGGCACGCCCGTGGGAGTGAATCCGTTTGGTTGGGGAAATTATCAGGTGGACGGGTCCTTCGGAAATGAGAGCGCCGAGTACCTCGATGGCCAGCCGCTGAACATTGGCTACATTAACCTGCCGGTCTTGATTCCGACGCAGGACTCCATCCAGGAATTCAAGGTGCAAACCAGCAATCTCGACGCTGAATGGGGAAAGTTTTCCGGTGGCGTGACCAACCTCAGTACCAAAACCGGCACAAGCACCATTCACGGAGAAGCATACGAATACCTCCGTAACAAAATCTTCAACGCCAACGATTTCTTTCTCAATTCCGCCGGCCAACCGAGACCACCGTGGGTGCAGAATCAGTTCGGAGCAAACGCTGGTGGACCGCTGAAGATTCCGCATGTTGGCGGGCGCAATAAAACCTTCTGGTTCGTCAGCGTCGAAGGTTTTCGCCTGCGCACGGGAGCGCCCTTCACCACTACCGTTCCTGACGCGAATGAACGAGGGGGCAATTTTTCGCAGATTTGTAAGACCGGTTTTACCGCCGGCATCTGCAACGATCGAGGCAGGGATGCGAGCGGCAATCTGGTGGTGATCGACCAGATTTACGACCCTTGTGCAGGCATCGTGAATGCACAAGGAGCCTGCCCAGACAGCAACGCAACGCCCGCTCCATTCCTGAACAATATAATTCCGGCGAACCGAATCAATGTTACCTCAGAAAAACTGCTCAATTTGTGGCCCGCAGAAATAAATCCAGCTGCAACGACCAACAACTTCATCGTCGCAGCCCCCACGGGTGGCGACCATAACCAGGTCGTCTCCCGCCTGGATCACAACATTACCAACAAGCAGAGGCTTTTTTTGCGCTTCAATTACTGGCACGTTCAGGACCTGCCCATCGATCCTCTTAGAACGGGCCTGTGCGCCGATCGGTGTGCCGAGGACTATCACACCCACGCTCTTGCTTCCGGTTACACTTACAGCGTTACCCCTACCACCGTTTTGGGATTCAATGCCAGCCTTTCGCGCTTCACTTATAACCGCAGCCCCAATAATTCCGGTTTTGATTTGACCACCATTGGTTGGCCGGCAAGTTATAACAACGTCGTTCCCACTCAGATGCGTACCCCGCCTACTCCATGTGTTGCGAATTTCGCTGACAACATCATGTGCACACAGGGTCAGAGTTACATTCAGGATCGCGACACGCAATATTATCTATCGCCCAGCATGTCCATGCTGCGTGGGCATCACCAAATCCACACTGGTTTTCAATTTGAAGTTGGCCGCGATGACTACGCCCAGTCGAATATCGCGAGTGGCGCTTTTGATTTTTGCGTTGCTGGCCAAGCGTGCTTCACTTCCCTGCCCGGCGTCCCCGGCACAGGGTTTTCATTCGCGGATTTTCTGCTCGGATATGCCGACAATTTCAACAATTTCGAAAACCATTTTTTTGCGCAAGCTGTTGTCCCAGCCTTCACCGCAGGCCAGCAAATTTACCGGGCCTTATATTTTGATGACTCCTGGCGCGCCACCAAGAAAATTACCGTCAATTTAGGCCTCCGTTACGACCTTCAAGGCCAATGGTCCGAGAGGTTCAACCGGCTCTCTTATTTCAATACCGCGGCACCAAGTTACCTGATGCAATTTCTTCCCGCTGGCTCTGCCAGAATCAAAGGCGATGTTTTTCTGGTGAAGCCTGAGAGCCGGAATAACGTTCCGCGTGAAAATACTGACTTCGCTCCGCGCCTGGGCCTGGCATACAGCGTTGCCCCGAACACCGTCATCCGCAGTGGTTACGGAATCTTTTGGATTCCCAACTATGTTTCTTTCAGCTTAAACCCACTGAACGACATGGTGAATGCCGCAGCGACAACCTATACCGGCACCCTGGACGGCACGCACCCCGTGAATACTATCGCCCTGCCTTTTCCCGCAGGGATATCGGCGCCGCCTGGCAGAAGTCTGGGCCTTCAGGGGACTCAACAATTCCTCACTCAGGTTGTGCAGTCCATCACAGAAGTCGATCCCCGCAATCATCCGGAAGGCTACGTCCAGCAATGGAACTTTGATGTGCAGCGCGATTTGCCCGCGGGCTTCTTCGTGTCCGCGGCGTATGTTGGCTCAAAGGGAACTCATCTGGCTCAGTATTCCCAGCAAATCAACCAGATCTCGGATGGATTACTCGCGCAGGCAGCTTCGCAAGTCGATCCTTCGCTTCCAAATCCTCGGCAAAATGTGACGCTAGTACAGTCCACACCGAATCCGTTCTTTATCAATGGCCAGGCACTGGCCCTCACTGGCCCCACCACTACCATCGGCCAACTGCGGCGCCCCTATCCCCAGTATGCGAGCGTGCAGCTCGCCGGCCAAGGCTCTTATGACAGCATCTATCACTCATTCCAACTGACCGTGCAGCGTCGTTTCGCGGACGCAGGTTCATTGTCAGTCGCTTACACCAACGCGAAGCTCATTAGCGATACCGATACGCTGACGGCATGGTTGGAGCCGGGCGTAGGAGCGATTCAAGACAATAACAATTTGCGCGGGGAACGCTCTTTGTCCTCGCAAGATGTTCCCCAACGCTTGGTGATCAGCTATGTTCTCGATCTTCCATTCGGCAAGGGCAGGAAGTATCTCTCCGGCGCCGAGGGGATAGTGGATAAAATCGTGGGAGGCTGGGGAGTTGATGGCGTCACTATCTTCCAGCGAGGCTTCCCGCTGGTATTCACCAACGGCCAAGTCAACGGCACGACGCTGTTTGGCGGCGGCTCTCGCCCCAACGTTATTTCTGGATGCAATGCCAATCTACCCGCAAATCACGCCTCACGCCTGACGCAATGGTTCAATACCCCTTGTTTCGCCGCGCCTGGTGATTTTCAATTCGGGAATGAACCTCGCGTGGATCCTCGACTGCGCTCCCAAGGAATCGCTAACTTTGATTTTGCGATATTCAAGAGAATCAGGTTTGCGAGTAGCGAGCGTCTGGGTGTCGAATTCCGAACAGAGTTCTTTAACCTGTTTAACAGAACTCAATTCGCCCCGCCGAACACCGTCTGTTGTGGTGCCAATAATCAGAACTTTGGCGTTGTAACCGCAGCTGCGCCGGGTACAAATCCGCGTCTCGTGCAGTTCGGACTGAAGCTGCTCTTTTAGGAAGTGGCCGTCGAAACGGTATTAGGTATATACGGTCTACGAATCGATTCTGTACCGGCCACGGGCAAAGAAAAAAAAGTGTTTCTCGCTATGAAAAAATGTTTTCACATCTATGTCGCTTGGTGTATGGTTTCCTCACCATCGGAGCTTTGCCGGGGAAGTTCGTCGATGCAACGGGTGTTTCGCTAAGGATGTCGGAAACATGCCGTCCATTTGAGAACGCACGCATGAGTTCTTGGCCGCCGCGACGCGCGCTTACGTTTCCCATCGTATCTAACGCCAGCCAGACGCAGCACGTTCGTCCGCCCGACGAGTCCGAACATCGCTTTCCCAGCGACGAAGAATTGATGTCGCGGCTAAAATCAAACGATGCAAGCGCTTTGGAGATCCTTTTTCATCGCTACGCGCGGCTGGTGTTCAGAATAGCCCGAGGCGTGGTTCGGGATAGCGGCGAGGCCGAAGATGTTGTGCAGGAAGCGTTTTTCCATCTGTACAAGAAGTCCATGCTTTTTGACGGATCAAAGGGCGGAGCCAAAAACTGGATTGTGCAAATCGCCCTTCATCGCGCGCTCGACAGAAAAGCGCATTTGGCTCGAAGAGGATTTTATCTTGGTACAAATGTCGATTCTCTGGGCGATACAGTGTTGGGACGCACGGACCTGGACCGGGAAATCGGTTCCAAAATGGATCGAGCGCAGCTCCAGAGAGCTTTCCAAGAGCTTCCCGATATGCAACGCGTAACAGTTGAGTTGTTTTATTTTGAAGGGCTGGACTTACGCGAAATTAGCGAGAAATTTAACCAATCGTTAGGAAATACGCGCCATAATTTCTATCGTGGCCTGGAACGGCTGCGTAAGAGTGCGTTTGTGCAGAATCTTCGGGAAACAAAACGATGCTAAAGATCCATTCCGGGTGCGGCGAGCACGATAAATATAAGAAGCTTGGCGCTTTGGCCGCTGCAGGTGGCCTGGGCCCCCTGGAATCCGCCGAACTGCACGCTCACCTCCGCCTTTGTGAGCAATGTCACGAAGTTTTTCGCCAATATCAAGCCCTCACAACTCAGGGAATGGCCATTCTTGCCGACGAATATGCTGAAAGACGTGGCCAGGCAAGCTGGTACGACGCCCCCGCGTTTGACCAATTGTTGGAGCGCATTCAAACTACTCAGCAGACTACCCCGGAAAGGCGCCCTCGCACATCGACGAGGATTCCACCCAGCATGTTACTCCGACCCCCTGCCGGGTCCATTGCTACGATGCTGCTGGCGGCATGCCTTCTCTTCGCGGTGGCTTTTGGGTCCTATCGTGTCGGAATCCGGACGCATTCGCAAAGCGTCAGCACCTTAACTCCCTTGCCGCCCCCTGTCGACGATCGCTCTGAGGAAATTTCCCAAGAAAAAAAGCACGCCGATGAAGTGTTGGCCGAGCAAGCGAAAAGGTTAGCTCAACTGCAAGCCGACGGAGCGCAAAAGGAGCAGGAACTGGGAAAACTGAGATCCGCCCTTCGCGGGATTGAGGACCGTGCAAACAAACTCCAGGCAGCCAGCAGTCAGTCCGAGGCTCAACTATTGGCCTTATCGCAGGAACGAGATTCACTAACCACTCAGCTGCAATCCCTAAACCAATCGTACGGGGTTGACAGGACCGAACTGGCCAACTTGCGCTTGGAGCACGAAAAAACTCTGATTCACACCGCCTCCCTAGAAGCAAAGATTTCCCAGCTGGCCTCCGAGAACAAGGATCAAGAGCGTCGCCTCAATGACACCGACCAGTATCTGAGTTCTGATCGCGATATCCGCGAGTTGATGGGCGCGAGAAAGCTGTACATCGCTGATGTATTCGATGTCGATGGCAGCAGTCGCACCAAAAAACCGTTCGGCCGAGTCTTCTATACACAAGGCAAGTCTCTTATTTTTTACGCCTTTGATCTCGATCGTGAGCCAGGCGTGGTCAATGCCAGCACCTTCCAGGTCTGGGGCCAGCGAGAAGCGCCTCAAGGTCAGCAGGCATCGCCCTTGAACTTGGGCATTCTCTATATGGACAACGAAACGAATCGCAGGTGGGTCATGCGATTTGACGACCCCAAGAAGTTAGCCGAGATCGACGCGGTTTTTGTCACCGTCGAGCCTCGCGGCGGTAGCCACAAGCCCACCAATAAACCGTTCCTGTATGCGCTGCTCCGCAATGAAGCCAATCACCCGTAGTTCTATCAATCGCTAATCATTCGCATCCCTAAAGTCAGTCTAATGAAGCCCCCCCGCGCGTTTTGTTGTAAATTTTCGGCAATCCTCGGTATTTTTTTGATCAAGAAAAGGTACCACTGGTACACATTCCCTAAGTTCTTCGTAGTAGTCATCAGATTCGCACATTTGTCGAGGTAGTTATAGGTACGGAAGGCGTCCGCCTTAACCACGGACGCCGCAGTGGTGTTGTGTCTAGAGGGTCAGTAGCGACAGATAGTGAATCGTGAATGAGGAGCGTGGGGGATGAAGAACTTGCGTTTAGTTATCGCCGCGGTGTTGCAGTTGGCACTGTGTCTCGTTGTGACCGGTATTTATGGTGCACGCCTATCCGCGCAGACGAGTTACGGCTCGGTCGCGGGCACCGTTACTGATCCGTCCAGCGCGGCGGTCGGTGATGCCCAAGTGACCATAACGAACTTAGCGTCAGGTGAGAAGCGGGTGCAGCCCACAAGCAGTGACGGGTTTTACAATTTCGTGAATTTAGTTCCGGGCACCTACCGGGTCGAGGTAGAAAAAGCGGGTTTCAAGCGCGCTGTTCACACTGACGTCATCGTCGACGTTGAGCAGACTGTACGCATCGACCTGACCCTTCAGGTTGGCGAAGCATCTCAGACCGTAGAGGTCACCGGCGAAACGCCGCTGCTTCAACCAGAGACGTCCTCTCTCGGACAGGTTATAGAAGGTCAAAAGATAGCGGAACTGCCTCTTAACGGTCGCAACGTTTTTAATTTGATCACTCTAGCACCCTCGGTCGTTCCGCAGGGAAGCGCCGGCGGCACCCCCGTCGGAGTCAATCCTTTTGGTTGGGGAAACTATCAGGTCAACGGCTCATTCGGGAACGAGAGCGCCGAATATCTCGATGGGCAACCCTTAAATATCGGCTACATCAATCTGCCGGTTGTCATTCCAACTCAAGATTCTATCCAAGAGTTCAAGGTACAAACCAGCAACACCGGGGCGGATTGGGGCAAATTTTCCGGTGGCGTAATGAACTTCAGCACCAAGTCCGGAACCAATGGTCTGCACGGCGAAGCTTATGAGTATTTGCGAAATAAGGTCCTGGACGCTAACGACCCATTCAACAAGGCCCACGAACTGGCTAACGGACTACCCAATAAGCCGGGTGCCTTCACGCAAAATCAGTATGGGGCAAACGCGGGTGGACCTCTCTGGATTCCCCATCTTTACGACGGCCGGGACAAGACTTTCTGGTTCTTCAGTTGGGAAGCGTTTCGTCTCAGACAAGGCGTTCCGCCGGTGTTGACCACTGTGCCCACGGCGGCCGAGTTGGCTGGCGATTTCTCGGCTCCCGGCATCGCGCCAATTCTAGACCCCTGCGGTGGGACGGTGACCAGCGGAGCATGTCCGAACTACACCGGCGGGCCGACACCATTTCCTGGAAATGTCATTCCCGCTTCTCGCCTCAACCCCACCTCGCTGGCACTGGAAAATCTTTGGCCAGGAGCCAACTCGCCCTGCACGGCGGACACCCTGATTGGGTGCAAGAACAACTATGCGAAATCGTATGCCAGCGGCGGAAACCAAAATCAGGTGGTAGGCCGCATGGATCAGACCCTAGGCACAAAGCAGAGGATTTTCTTCCGGTACACCTATTGGAACGTGCTGGACCTGCCGCAGGACCCATTGGGATCGGGCCTTTGCCAGGATCGTTGCGCCGAAAAATATGCCACCAGCGCCGCCGCTATCGGTTATAACTTTTCAATAACTCCAAACACGGTCGCATCCTTAAACGCCAGTCTTAGCCGGTTTGCGTACAACCGGGCTCCCAATAATGCGGGTTTCGACCTGACCAAAATCGGCTGGCCGGCGTCTTTCAATACAGCGATTCCCTCCATCGCGCGAACTCCGCCCACCCCTTGCGTGCTGGATTACGCCGACAACGTCATGTGTTCTCAGGGACAGAGCTTCATTCAAGACCGCAATACGCAGTTCGATATCGGCCCGAGCCTCACGCTTGTTCGCGGCAAGCATACTCTCAAGGTCGGATACCAACTCGAGGTGGGGCG
The DNA here is from genome assembly GCA_035996445.1 of Candidatus Acidiferrum sp. Taxonomy (GTDB): domain Bacteria; phylum Acidobacteriota; class Terriglobia; order Acidiferrales; family UBA7541; genus Acidiferrum. The sequence continues at coordinate 12,482 of DASYJM010000127.1, forward strand.
AGACAACTACGCGCAAACTAACGTTGCCAGCGGTTCGTTTGCATTTTGCGGTTCCGGTTTGCCTTGCTTCACCGGCAACGGCTTTGCCGACTTCTTGCTCGGCTATGCCGACAATCCTAGCAACGTCGAGAATCACTTCTTTGGCGCGGTTGTGGACCCGGCGTTGATTGCAGGTCAACAAATTTACAATGCCTTTTATGCCGATGACACGTTCCGGGTCACTAACAAACTCACTCTGAATTTGGGCATGCGCTACGACTTGCAAGGTCCGTGGTCAGAGCGCTTCAACCGCCTGTCATATTTCGATCCGAACGCGCCCAGCTGGCTGTCTAGCCCTAGCGCCGCAGGGTTAACTGGCGTGGCGGGCTTGCCCGGGTTAAAGGGCGATGTATTCCTGGTCAATCCCAACACCAGAACCGCAATCCCAAAGAACAGGACCGAGGTCGCTCCTCGCGTCGGATTCGCTTACAGTCTCAACTCCAAGACGGTGATCCGCGGCGGTTACGGAATCTTCTGGATCCCCAACTATGTTTCTTTCGGCCTCAATCCCAATAATGATTTAGTCAACGACGCCACCACTTCCTATACCGGGACGATCAACGGGACTGTTCCAATAAATACCATTAACACCCCCTTCCCGGCGACGGGGGTCGTTCCTCCGGTTGGTCGCACACTCGGCGTGCTCGGAACCCAGACATACGCAACCCAAGTGGTGCAGAACTTTTCCATCGCGGATTTCAACAATCACCCCGAGGGCTACGTTCAGCAATGGAACTTGAACATCCAACGCGATTTGCCGGGACACTTCTTCATATCGGCCGCTTACGTCGGTTCAAAGGGAACCCACTTGCAATCGTACTCTCAGCAAATTGACCAGCTGCCCGACAGCTTCTTGCCGTCCGCCGCATCGGAATGCGCAGCCCAGGAAGCCGTCACCGGAAAGCGGTGCGTAGCAAATGCTGCCGGCGCGCCGTCTGTCGCTTTGTTACAAACCGTGCCCAATCCGTTTTTCGATGCCGCCACTTCGACGGCTTTCGCATTGTCAGGCGCCACCACGACCACCGGGCAATTGTCCCGTCCTTACCCGCAGTTCACCGGTCTAGCCCTGGCGGGCCAAGGCTCCTATGACAGCACTTATCACTCATTGCAGATAACCCTGGAGCGCAAATTCGCCAGTGCAGGATCGCTGCTGGTTGCTTACACCAATTCGAAACTGCTCAGTGACACGGACACGCTGACCAATTGGCTGGAAGCCTCCAACGGAAGCATCCAGGACAACAACAATAACCGCCAGGAGCGCTCCTTGTCCTCGCAGGACGTTCCGCAACGGTTGGTGATCAGCTACGTACTCGATCTACCCATCGGCCACGGCAGGAGATATTTTTCCGGTGCCGACGGTATCATGGACAAAATCATCGGCGGATGGGGAATTAATGGTGTGACTATATTCCAGAAAGGCTTCCCCTTGGCGTTCGGTAATTCCATTCCCAACTACACCACTTCGTTTGGAGGCGGCTCACGGCCCAACTACAAGCCCGGTTGCAACAAAACATCACCAGTCGGCTCCGGAAACCTGAACGAATGGTTTAATACCTCGTGCTTTAGTGCTCCAGCCGATTTCACCTACGGCAATGAATCGCGCACGGACCCGACTTTACGCTCTTCGGGAGTGAATAATTGGGACTTTGCGCTATTTAAGAGGACCACATTTGGCCCGGACGGACGGTTAGCTATCGCTTTCCGAGCTGAATTCTTCAATTTGTTCAACCGCTCGCAGTGGGCCCCGCCCAATACTGCGTTTGGCAGCTCAAAGTTTGGTCAGGTATCGAGCACCTACCCCGGCACAAACCCGCGGTTGATCCAATTCGGTTTGAAGTTCATGTTCTGACCACCAAACGCCCGGAGCGCTCGGAACGAATGTGCAGAGTGCATTCGTTCCGGGCAAGTTTCTTTGAAGCCCGAATCCAATTGTCCGCATCTTTTCTCCAACAGAGTATCTCTCCGCTACTATTCGCGAATTCCGCCGCGCTAAAATACAACGACCGGCGCTTTTCCGGACCCCAAGCAAGTGTGAGGAGCGACGGTACAACATGGTTCGCCGATTTACGCGCCGCGATTTCCTCAATTACGTAGCAACGGTTGCCGCGGCGCCTATCTTCGAAGTAAAACCACTGCGCGGCCTTGATTTCATTCTTCAGAATTCTCCGACTCCCAGAAAGTTTCTAATCGAAACGATGCCCGGCGGTGTGGCTCTCTTCGATTACAACAACGACGGCTTACTCGATATTTTTCTCGTCAACGGCGGAAGAGTTACAGAGGCTCTACGCGTTCCTGAGAATTTCAATCGCAACGATCCGCGCTACTGGAACCGGCTGTACCGCCAAAATCGCGACGGAAGCTTTGCCGACGTCACTGGTGCGGCCGGTCTGGCGAACGCGGGAAACGGCAACTATGGCATGGGCGTCGCGGTCGGAGATTACGACAACGACGGTTATGCCGATCTATACGTCACCAGCTACGGAAAAAACATTCTGTACCACAACAATGGTGATGGCAGCTTTACGGATGTCACTGCCAAGGCCGGAGTGGCTGGCGGAGGCTGGTCGGTCTCTGCGGGCTTCTTCGACTATGACAATGATGGCCGCCTGGACCTATTTGTCACCCGCTACATGGACTGGGACGCCGATCACAACAAAATTTGTGGCGGAGACTGGCACACCTATTGCCCGCCGGCTACTTTCCCCGCTACCACATGTTTGCTCTATCACAATCGTGGTGACGGCACCTTCGAGGATGTCAGCGAGCGTTCAGGGCTCACCGCCAAAAAGGGACGAGCTCTTGGGGTTGCCTTCGCGGACTATAACGGCGATGGTTTCACCGATATTTTTGTCTCCAATGACGGCATGCAGCAGTATCTTTTCCACAACAACGGTGATGGTACTTTTAGGGAATGCGCCCTCGAATCAGGCGTGGGGCTGACGTCCGACGGTAAGGGCCTTTCCGGAATGGGTACGGCGTTTCAAGACTATGACAACGATAGTCGCCCGGACATCATCACGACGGTGCTCCCACGCGAATTGTACGCATTGTTTCATAACGACGGAGACGGCTCATTTACGTATGACAGTCTAAAGAGCGGCCTTGGCGCGCTGACATCCGGCAGTTCGGGTTGGGGCGTAGGATTGGAAGATTTCGACAATGATGGCTGGAAGGATCTTTTTGTGGCGCAAAGTCACGTGCTTGAGAATGTCGAGAAAATTGATGCTTCCTTGCACTACAAGGAGCTGCCGCTATTGGCACTCAATCATAATGGCAGGTTCGAGCGAACTGATTCGGGCGTGATCACACCGCTGGCGGCCCGCGGCGCAGCCTTTGGCGACATCAACAATGACGGCAGGATGGACGCCATCGTCACCACCCTTGGCGGACCGCCGGTGCTACTAGTGAATCGCTGCGATAATCATAATCACTGGCTCTCGATTACGTTGCGTGGCACGCGCAGCAATCGCGACGGATTCGGCGCTAAGGTTTCCGTGAACGGCCAGACTCGCTTTGCTACATCGGCCGGAAGTTATGTGTGCGCGAGCGACAAACGCCTGCACTTCGGGCTGGGCTCTGCCGAGAAAGCTAGCGTAGAAGTTCTCTGGCCTTCCGGCGCCAAGCAAGTTTTAAACGACGTTCGCATCGATCAATTCCTGGAAGTTCGCGAACCGGAGCACTCGTGATTCTTCTTTTACTCATAGCGTTTGCAACCCAGGGCGCCACACCAGATGCTCTGCAACACGTGCAAGCGGGCCTTGAAGCGCGCAAGCAGCACCAGCTTGAGGCCGAGATCACGGAGTTTCGCGAAGCTACCAAGATCGACCCGAACTTGGCAGATGCATTCCTGAATCTCGGCGCCGCGTACATGGAGAAACACGATTACGGCGCCGCAATTATTCCTCTCAAGCGAGCGTTGGAACTTAGCCCCAACTTGATGGCCGCTCACCAGTATTTAGGTTACGCGCTGCTCGCGCAAGGCTATGCCGCGGAGGCCATCCCGCATCTCGAGCGTGCTGGCGCGCAGGAAGCCTTGGGGATTGCGCAGATCCAAACCGGGCAGTTAACCGAAGCCGTCGCTAACTTCACCGCCGCGCTTCCCAAACATCCCGATGATCCTGATCTCTTATTTTACCTGGGCCATTCCAGTGGCTTGCTTTCCAAAACTGCCATCGACACCTTGCTTGCCAATCATCCCGATTCCGCGCGCGCTCACCAGGCCCTCGGGGAAAACTATTTAGTGCTTCGGCAAATGCCGCAAGCAGAGAAAGAATACTTGGAGGCCCTGCGTCTCCGTCCGGACCTGCCGGGCCTTCATCTGGAACTTGGTCAGGTTTACGCCAACTCCGCACAGTGGCCTAAAGCCGAAGCTGAATTTCGCGCCGAAGCGAAGTTGCAACCCGGTAACGCTGAAGCCGCTTACCGCCTGGGCACGGCATTGCTTCAGCAAGGGAACGCGCGCGATGCGCTTGTCGAGTTAAAGCGCTCCAACGAGCTGAAGCCGGAAATGCCAGAAACCCTCTACTCCCTGGCGAAAGCCGCCTCCATGACCGGCGAAAACACCGTCGCAGAGCAGTCCTGGCTCAAAGTAATCGAACTAGAAAAGAACACGGCCATCGGCGCTCAAGCCTATTTCGGCCTGGCCGGCTTACATCGCAAGCAAGGCAAGCTCACTCAATCCCAACAAGAAATGCAAGAATTCCAAAAACTTCAAAGCACCATTCCCCCGCCCCGTTCCCAGTAGAAATACGCACATAAGCGTGTATAAAATCCGACTACCTGCCTGCTCCGTGCGGTGAAGTTGAACTGCTCCACTGGAAGGCCTATCCTTTTTGTGCAAGAGAACGCGCCAGAAATGCGCGGGAGAAAGTAGCGATGACCTACCAGTCGGAAACGCCCTTCGACAATATAGAAAGCGCCCTCGAATACGTGAATCAGCTGCTGGCAGCTACACACGAAGCCCAGGCCGAAATTGAAACTGAACTCCGTCGCGCCACAGATCCGCAACTGGCACGGCGCCAGCAGGCTTTGCAATTAGTGAAATACAAACTGATTCAATTGGCATCGCATATCGCCGCCAGCCGCCGCATCTTGAATGATCTAACCAAGCTGCGCCGCTTGCTGCTTGAGGCGAGAAAAGTCTGATGGCCAAAACAACCCATAGAAAGTCGCCCCGTCGACGGAACTCCGGTTTCACTATGCCCACAACCTTTCATCCCATTCGCGTGCTGTCTGCAGTTGTCGGGACTTTTTTTCTTTTGGGTGCGCCTGGGCCTGTTAAAGCAGAGCCTCCGATACGTGTGGCCATCGTTGGGTTGGTGCATGGGCATGTGAAGGGCTTTTTGGCCGCGCTGCCGGGGAACCAGGCAGCTACTTTGGTCGCCGTGGTGGAGCCGCAGGAGCCACTGGCGAAGGAGTACGCGGCGAAATACCACCTGGATGCCAAATTGTTCTATACCGATATGGAAAAGATGCTGGCAGAGCAGCATCCGGATGCGGTGCTGGTATACACCACCATTGCCGAGCATCGCAAAGTGATTGAGACTGCGGCGCGCCATGGAGTGAGCTCCATGGTGGAAAAGCCGCTTGCGACCACACTGGAGGATGCATTGGCCATTCGCGCGATGGCCCGTGGTGCTGGCACGCGTGAACGGCCCGTGCACGTGCTCGTCAACTATGAGACGACCTGGTATGCCAGCAATCATGAAGTAATCACGCAGGCCGCGGCGGGCAAGCTCGGAGAGCTTCGTAAAGTAGTGGTCCACGATGGCCACGAAGGTCCCAAGGAAATCGGTGTGGGCCCCGAGTGGTTGCCGTGGTTGACGGATCCCGCGCAAAACGGCGCCGGAGCGTTATTTGACTTCGGATGTTACGGCGCGGACTTGATGACCGTGCTGATGCACGGCCAGTCGCCGCTGAGCGTCACAGCCGTAACGCAAACGGATAAGCCTGAAATTTATCCTCGCGTGGATGATGATGCGACCGTGATTCTGCGTTACCCGCAGGCCCAAGCGGTGCTGATGCCTTCGTGGAATTGGTCCTTCGCGCGGAAGGACATGGAAGTCTACGGCAACGCTGGCTACGCCATCACCGTTGGCGCAGAACGTGTACGCGTACGGTATCGCGGCGATAAAGCAGAACCGGATACGCCGCTGATCGCTTCACCACTACCCGCAGCGCAACGCGACTCGCTCGGTTACCTGGCGGCAGTATTGCGCGGCCAAGTGCAGCCCAACGGCGACCTCTCGTCGTTGGAAACAAATATCGTGGTGATGCAGATTCTGGACGCCGCGCTGCGCTCATCGCAAAGCGGCAATACCATAACGCTCGCACCGCTGCCGCAGTAGCTTTTTCAATTAGGAAAAAATGATCTCGAGGGCCCGTCCTCGATTCTAAGGGCGGGAATTTTTGTATTTTGCAGTGAGAGTTGATGGTCTTAACGAAACTTCTGGTGTTAATTCCCTGCTTTAAATAAACAATTCCTCTTCGTGCTGCTCCTCCGGCCGTCGCGGCGCCCTTCTCGAGCGCAACAAATCCAGGCCCACGCGAATCCCGGTGACCACTGCAGAAGCTCTGCGCATTGGCCCCGAAAATCCCTGTCGCACCTTCGCCCCAGTCTCTTCCACCGCTTCCAACGCTCCGGACAAAATCCGGTCCGCATGAATCAACTGCAAACGCAACCGGTCCGAGGCCTCGCTCAATACGCGATCCATCTTCTGCGCTTGTCCTCGCGCCAGGTAAACGACGTGCGAGGCATCCGCAACCATCTCCGAAATTCTCGGCTGGGTATCGTCCAGCAACAACTGCACGCGGCTCAGAATCGGCCCGACCCGCGTCTGCATATCGCTAACCAGCTTGTTTACTTTTTCCGTAGTGCGCTTCAATTCAAAAAACAAGGCACCCAGAATGATCACCTGCACCACCAGCGCAATGGCGGCGACGATGCTGAACACTTCAAGCCAAAATTCCATGAGGGCCCCAGCCGCCCACAGTTCTGAGCGGAAAGTTCGTTAGATTTTTTTACCGTCAAGAACCGGTTAAGACTTTGCAGCTTCCCGCAGATACGCTTCGCGTCCCGCATCCACTGCCGCCGAGATCGAATCTTTTTTCCGCGAGGCTACGTCCTTGCTGCGTTCAATCAATTCATCCGCGCGCTCGCGTAGTTCCCGCGCCTTGCGCTGCGCATAATCTTTGCCTTCATCGGCTTTGCCCGCCAGGTATTCGCGCGTATCTTCACCCGACTTGGGAGCAAACAAAACACCCACCAGCGCGCCTACACCGAGCCCAACCAAAAAGTAACTCACCTTGGAACCAACATTGTCAGCCATAACGACCTCCGTTGTGACCGTATAATAGCACCAAGTCCGGTTCAATACAGGCTAACTGGTAGGTGTAGGCACCTTGCTATCAGTTGTGTTGCCCTCGGTCGCAGTACTATCGGCCGCGTCAGTCTCGGTCGCCGCGCTATCAGCCGCATTCCCTTCCGCAGCCGGCGCGTTCAGATGCGCGAGAATTTTCTCCGCGCTTTTCCGCGTAATAACGCGACTCAACCCCTCGACTCCCGCGCGCTGCACATTCGCCACGCTGCCAAACTCCCGCAGCAGCCTCTGCGCTGTCAGCGGCCCAACGCCCGGAATATCCCGAAGCGCCGTCTTAGTCTGCCGCTTCCCGCGCCGCAAGCGGTGAAACGTCACTGCAAACCGGTGCGTCTCGTCGCGAATCTGCTGAATCAAATGCAACACCGGCGAATGGTGGTCCAGGACGCAAGGCTCATCTTCCTGCCCATAGATATATAAAATTTCTTCGCGTTTCGCGATGCTCGCCAGCGCTTGGTTAATGATCTGCAACGATTCCAGTGCCTGCGCCGCCGCTCGCAGTTGTCCGATCCCGCCATCGATCAAAATCAAATTGGGCATGGTGCGCTTTTCTATCAAAACCCGACTATACCGCCGCGTCACCGCTTCGCGCATGCTCGCAAAATCATCATTCTTAGCAGGGGTTCCTTCCGCGCCCGTCTCCCCGCGAATAATAAATTTGCGGTAATCCGATTTCTTCATGCGCCCGTTTTCCCACACCACCATCGACGCCACCGTATCAGTGCCCTGAATATGTGAAATGTCGAAACTCTCAATACGTTGCGGCTCTTCCGGCAAATTCAGCGTCGCCTGCACCGCTTCGCTGATCGCTTTGGACGTCGGTTTCAGCACCCGGAAGCGCTGCTCAAAAGAATGCGCCGCATTATTCTCCACCAGATCGAGAAATGCCCGCTTCGAACCTCGTTGCGGCGTAAAAATTTCCACCTTATGCCCGGCACGCTCTGAGAGCGCCTCTTCCAGCAGCGCGCGATCCTCGAAATCCACCGGCACATGTATGGCCTTAGGCAAATACGCTGCCTCCAGATAAATCTGCTTCAACAGCGATGGCACGAATTCCTTGGGATCGAACTCTTCCAGGTCTTCCCAATAATATTCGCGCCGATCCATCGCCCGCCCGCCGCGCAAGTGAAAAAGATTCGCCGCCACCAGCGGAGCCTCCGCGTGGTAGGCCAGCACGTCCGTATCGTCTCCCTGCGATGACGCAATACGCTGCCGCTCTTCAATGTCTTCGAGCGTGCGCAGTAAGTCGCGATAAGCCGCGGCCTGCTCATACAACTCCTGCTCCGCCGCCGCAGACATCCGTTGCTCAAGACTCTTCATCAAATCGTGCCGGCGCCCCTCCAGAAACAAGCGCACATCCCGCGCCGCTTCGGCGTAGCGTTCTTCTGTCGTCAGTCCCTCCACGCACGGCCCCTGGCACCGCTTGATGTAATACTGCAAACAAGGGCGCGGGTGGTTGCGCGTCAAATCCACCGTGCAGGAGGGCACCAGAAAACGCTTGTGAATGAAATGCAAAATACGCCGCGCCAGGCTGGCCGGGAAATACGGCCCAAAATAAAGCGAACCATCCTTCTTCACTCGCCGCGTAAAATAAACGCGCGGAAACTTTTCCGAAGCCGTAAATTTTATGTACGGATAAGTCTTATCATCACGCAACACCACGTTGAATTTCGGCCGGTACTGCTTGATAAGGTTGTGTTCGAGCGCCAAAGCTTCCCGCGCATTGTCGACCAGAATGGTCTCAAGATCGGCAATCTCCCGCGCCAGAGAGCCCGTCTTGGCATTAACCCAGCTGGATTCCAGAAAATACGAGCGCACCCGGCTACGCAGCGAAATCGCTTTGCCAACGTACAGCACCGTCCCGCCCGCGTCTCGGAACAGATACACTCCCGGCGCGTCAGGCAACAGCGCCGCTTTTTCACGTGGTTCCATAATATTTATTCAGCGTCGCGTAATCCGTAACACATCGGCTCGCGCAATGGAGGGTTCCCTTTTTTTTCCATCGCGCAGCGCAGCATGTAAACAGGCCACACAACTACCCCATACAACTACTATGATACTAAAGTGAATCGGAGAGAGTGGAAGGCCCGAGGGAACTAACCATCACAGCTAGGATAAATGTATTGCCGACCGCTTTTCTTAATTAGATGCCTACAGGCACTCATCAGATGCAATGCCCCACAGCGCGCCGCAACGCAATAACACCATGGTTATTGCCCGCCGCTGCCTTTGTTCTGCTAACCGTACCGGCATCACACGCCGCCCAGGATTCACAGGGCGAATCTTCCTCCACGGCCCCCAAACCTCTTCCACCCGGAGCGCCAGATTCATCCCACCCAAAATCCTCAAATAAAAAGCCTAAGGACACACCGACCAACTCCGCGCCCGGTCAACCAACCTGGGACCCTTTGCGCGCGGAAAAAGATCTGGAAGTCGGTCAATTTTATTTAAAAAAAGGTGATCTGGACGCCGCTATCGATCGCTTCCAGGACGCCGCTGCCGCCAAGCCAGGCTTCGCCATTCCCTATCGCTATCTTGGCGAAGCTCAAGAAAAAAAAGGTGATAAGCGCGAAGCCCTAAAATCCTACCGTCGCTATCTCGATCTCTATCCTCACGCAGAAGACGCAAAGAAGATCCAGAAAAAAATCGACAAACTGTGGAACGAGGTAGGAAAGAAAGACAAATCAGCGGGCTAAACGGTCCAACGCTCGACGCGCGCGTTCAAATCCAACGAAACGTTTTTCCTCTTCGCGAAATTCCCTTGAATGCGATACTAAGCTGCAACCCGACCGCCGCGTGGGATGTTTCACGTGCAGCATCTCGTGAAACAAAACATATTCCACCGCGCAAGCCGGCACTCTGGGACGATCCATTCGCCTGTTCAACAAAATCTGATTCGGTCCCGGATCGTAGCACCCGAACTGCCGCCGCCAGCTGCGAACGCTCCAGCCGATCCGCGGCCGCTGCAACGTCCCGTCAAAATATTTAATGTTCAGCTCGTCGAACAACTTGGAAAGATCGAAATGCCGGCCCCGTGGATCGCTTTGTCGCACTCGCACTCGTCCGCTTCGCATCCGGCTGATACGGTTGCGCGTCTTATGCGAGCGCGCATATTCCAGGTATGGCTCAACCACATCCCGCGGCGCTTTTCGCCGGTAAACTCGCGACAGCAGCAGCGCAGCTCCGCCTTCCAATACCGGCAACGGCGCGCGTTGCAGCAAATCAGAAAATCGCACGTACATCGCCTCTTCGCGTCGGCGAATGGTCAACACCAAACTGGAGTAGGGATAGAATTCCACGCGAAAACGCGGCGGCCGCCCATTACATCCCAGCCGCGTAAACACCCGCTGAAACAGCGCACTGCCCCCGGGCACCAGCAAAACTTCGTAACCTCTCATAGCGTGTCGTGCTGCGATTCCTGTTTAATTCTTGCGGCGAATCGGTGGAGGCGCCACTTTCTTGGTAGCCTTCCCAGCCTCATTCATCGCGTCGCGCGTTCCTTCGATGGCATCATCAAGATTAGTCTTGTATGCTTCCAGATCCGGCCCGCCGGCGGCCGACAATTTTTCCAGCACCACCAAAAATGACTTGGACTGCGAAGCCATCAAATCTATCGCTGCCCTGATATTTTCCTGCTTCTCTATACCCAATTGAATCAAATCCGCGGCGTCGTCGACGCATCCCCCATACGCGTTTAGCAGTGAATTCAACATATCAATATGCCGTGTCCCCGAGGGATGCTCCAGCTCATACTGAAACTTTTTCAGCCGGTCATCCGCGAAAGTCAAAAACAGTTTCACGCGGTCATTGGTAGTTTCCGCATCCCGAATCTTCTCCGCTTCCAGCGCCGAGAGATAATCTTTTTGTTCCTGCTGCGCTAGCGCGAAGCCTCCGGCGAACGTCATCAAACAAAACAACGTGCCAATAATCTTGCGACGCACTTTCATCGCTGCTCCTCGGGCGGGCCCGCCGGATGCACCGGACTCGTCGTAGGCTCCGGACTTTTGGGTGCCGCCGGCTGCGCATCGCGATAATGGAAAAGCATGTGGATCAATTCCTTGTCCATGGAATCAAGATCGCGACGAACAATCTGCAACGGAGGCTGGTACTCGTCTGGAACCCTCAAGATAATTTCATCCGCCTCGCGAATGCCGCGTCGCACATGAATCTCCAGTTGGCGATAACCGTTTGAATCTTTCTCCGCGTCGCTGCGTTTCTTTTTCAAACCCTCCAGCGCCACGCGTACATTGTCGCGATATTTTTCAAGCACGGTCGCCACGGTGCTCAGGTCGTTCGCCTTAAAAGCACGCCGCGCTTCATCGAACTCCGCGTCGCCTAATTTTTCCAACAACTTGGCGCGGTGCACCGGGTTTTTTTCGTGGTCAAAACGTGCCTGCAGGTCGCCAAACTTGTCGGCCGCAGCCGCAGCCCCTGCCACCCAACACATCATTGCCGCACCCATCCATACTCCGCAGCTCACTCGCCGGACTATCATTCTTACCTTTTATGCTCCAGCACCTTGCGCAACACTTTGCTGCGCTCCTGCGCTTGCCAGACCTGGTCGGCGTTTTGCCCCTGATCCAGATTTAAGAATTTCTGGTAAGCATCCAGCGCCGGCCTTGGCTGATTCAGCTTATCGTAGCAAAGCCCTCGAAGAAACCACTGTCCAGCGCCAGGCGTTTCCATTTTTGCAATTTCATCCAGCGCTGCGAGCGTGGACGCACAATCTCCGGATAGATAATACGAGCTGCTCAAATCCTTCCAGTACGCCAGATTTTCCCCATCCAGCTGCAAAGCCACCTTCAGCTCTTTCATCGCGTCCGGAAAATCCCGTTTTTGTAGGTAAATTCGCCCCAGCCCGCCGTGCAATTGCGCATCTCGCGGCGAAAGCGCGATAGCCCGGTTGAGCGTACCGATGGCGTCATCCCATTTTTTCTGCGCTATTTGAATATCCGCGCGCACCCTCAACAAATCCAGATTCTGCGCCACATTTGCGCCCTCCCCGGCTGCTGCTCGATTCAGCTCCGCGAGCGCCACATCATATTGCTGCTGCTCCACCAGCAAGTGCACCAAACGCGCACGCGCGCCGGAATCCGTGGGCTGCACACTCAGATAGCGGCGATACGCATCCGCGGCCTCTGGTTTCTTCTGCGCGGCCAGGCATTCCGCGACGCCCAGCAGCGCCTGCGCATTATTCGGCTGGGTTTCTAATATGCTGCGAAACTTGTATTCCCCGTCGACGGGCCGCTGCAGCCGTACATACAAATTCGCCAGATGCAGAATCGCTTCCAGGTTGTGCGGGTCCAGCCGGTAGGCGCCCTCAAACGATTCAGCCGCTGCGGAATAATCTTTCGCGTTCTCCTGCGCCACACCCAGCAAATAACGCGGACGGCTTTGCCCCGGCAACAATTCCACAGCTTTTCGCAAATGGGGCACAGCCACCGCCGGATCACGTTCAATAAATAAGGTCCCAAGATTTAAATACGCTTCGGCCATCTTCGGATCAATGGCGATGGCCCGCTCATATTCGCCGCGCGCCTCGTCAACCTTCTGCAAGGCGGTGAAAACATACGCAAGCTCAAAATGCCCGTAAGCAACGTCCGGCTCTGCGGCAATAAATTTCTGCAGCGGATCAATCGCCGCCGCAAAATCCTTCTTCTCAATATCGCGTTGCGCTTCCTCCAGCAGATCATTCAACGGATTGGCAACCTTCTCCCGCCGTGCCCCTGCAACAGTGCCCTGAGACCGACCCTGAGTTTTGTTGGAAGGATTCTGTCCGCTCCCGGATCGAGCGTTAGCGCACAACGAGAGTGCCGTAGTGGCGAAAATCGCCGAAACACAAAAAATAAATAATACGAATCTGAGTAAAGTTTGCCTCAGATCATCTCGACGCCGCGACCCCATCGAACAAAAGTTAGCTGGTGGGTGCCCCACCCTCGCCTTCCAGGGTGGGTCCTTCTTTTTCCCTCTCTCGCGCGCGCTATTACTAACGAACAGAAAGCTTGGCATTGAGATGCAATCGTAAGTCTTAACGTCTCCGCAGCAAACTAAACGGATGTACCCTTCGATCCGTTCACTACACCCACCGGACTAACAATCTTGGATGCCCCATTCTCCACACCTTTTGCCCGCCCATTCTCATTCAGCACCCGCGCCAGATAACGCCCCGTGTGCGATTGCGCATTCCGCGCCACCTGTTCCGGCGTCCCAGTAGCAATAATCTTTCCGCCTTGATCCCCGCCCTCCGGTCCAAGATCAATCAACCAGTCCGCCGATTTGACGACGTCAAGATTGTGCTCAATCACCAACAACGACGCCCCCGACTCCAACAATTTCCGGAACGCCGCCAACAATTTAGCAATATCGTCAAAATGCAATCCAGTCGTCGGTTCGTCGAGTACATAAAGGATGCCCTGATTCTCAGTCCGCGAAAGATGCGACGCCAGTTTTAACCGTTGCGCTTCTCCACCGGAAAGAGTCGTCGCCGACTGCCCCAGCCGCAAATAACCCAATCCAATTTCGTTCAGTACTCGCAACTTGGAAATTACTTTCGGAACATTAATAAAAAATACCAGCGCCTCCCGAACCGTCAGTTGCAACACATCATGAATACTCTTCCCGTGATACAGCACCTCCAGCACGCCGCTCTTGAAACGCGTCCCGCGGCACTCCTCGCAAATCAATTCCACGTCCGCGAGAAATTGCATCTCCACCGTTACGGTCCCATCGCCCTGGCACGTCTCGCAACGCCCGCCCGGCACATTAAACGAAAAATGGCCTGCGGTATAACCGCGCCGCTTGGCATCCGGCGTATCCGCAAAAACTTCGCGAATCGCATCAAACGCTTTCAAATAAGTCGCCGGATTGGATCGCGGCGTGCGCCCAATCGGCGATTGATCCACAATCACCACTTCCCGGATCTGCGCATCCCCCTCGATGCGCTCGCAGAATTCCTTAACGCTCGAGCCATTGCGCTTGGCCGCCAGCGCCTTATAAAGCACATCATGCACCAGCGTGGATTTTCCCGAGCCGCTCACCCCGGTAACCACCGTCAAAGTACCGAGCGGCAGCGTCAAATCCACATCCTGCAAGTTATGCAAATGTGCGCCAAACACTTTCAGGAATTTTCCACTCAACTTGTGCCGGTTATTCGGCACCGGTATGCGCAAATCTCCCGTCAAATATCGCCCGGTAATCGATTTTGGCTCTTCCAGCATCGCTGCATAGGAGCCCGCAAAAAGCAGTTTGCCGCCCAGTTCCCCGGCTCCGGGTCCCAGATCAATCACATAATCCGCCGCGCGAATGGTGTCCGGATCGTGTTCCACCACCAGCACGGTATTCCCCAAATCGCGCAACGATTTCAAAATATCGATCAGACGTTGTGTATCCCGCGGATGCAATCCAATCGACGGCTCATCCAACACGTACAACGCCCCGACCAAATGCGACCCCAGCGAAGTAGCCAGCTGAATCCGCTGTGACTCTCCTCCTGACAACGTGGAAGTAAGCCGGTCCAGCGTCAAATAATCCAATCCCACTTCATCCAGAAATTGCAGCCGCGAGCGAACTTCCTGCAGAATTTTATCCGCCACGGTATTTTGCGCTTGCGTGAGTTGCATGTTGGTGAAAAACACGCGCGCTTCTTTCACCGTCAACTTGCAAACCTCGGTAATCGACCGTCCAGCCACGCGCACGGCCCGCGCCTCAGCGCGCAGCCGCGTTCCACCGCATTCCAGACACGTCGCATACCCACGAAAACGGCTAAGAAACACACGTACGTGCAACTTGTACTTTTTGCGCTCCAGATACTTAAAAAATCCAGTGATCCCCTCGTAGTCGCTGTCAGGGTCGCCTTCCAGAATCAATCGCCGCTGCTCTTCGGTAAGGTGCCGCCACGCCACATTCGTCGGAATGCCACGCCCACGCGCCCATTTCTTCGCGTCTTGCAATAAATTGCGATAACGCGGCTTGGTCCACGGCAAAATTGCGCCTTCATCCAGGGATTTACTCGAATCCGGCACCACCAGATTCAAATCAAAATCGATGGTGTTGCCAAATCCCTGGCATCGTGGACAAGCCCCGTATGGATTATTGAAAGAAAAAAGTCGCGGCTCCGGCTCCTGGTAAAGCGCTCCATCATTCTTACATTCGAATCGCTCGTTAAATCGCAGCCGCTCCGCCGGTCCCGCAGCGTCGGCGACAAATTCCAGCAGCGCCTCGCCATGACCCTCGCGATAGCAAATCTCAATCGAATCCACCAGCCGCGAACGAGACTCAGGATTAATCGCCAGTCGATCCACCACCACATACACAGGCCGCGAAAAATCAATGTCCAGCAATGTCTCCGGGGAAGAGAACTCATGCATACGCCCATCTTGATACAAACGGTTGAACCCGCGTTTCTGCAGATCAATCAGTGATTGCCGCAGCGCCTCGCCAGAAGTCTGCGTGGCTTTCTTTTTCGCCATCCGTCGTGACAGTGGCGCAACGGCAGCGGGACCTTCCGCGGAAGACCCGGCCGAAGGCATCCCGCCCGGGCGAAATTCATACAACACATAAAAACGCCGCCCCGGCGTCATGGTCAAAACTCGCGTGGCGATTTCATCCGGGTTATCTCGGCGAACTTCCACGCCGCACTTTATACAAAACGTCTGGCCGCACCGCGCAAACAGCAACCGCAAATAATCGTAAATTTCCGTTGCCGTAGCCACCGTAGATCGCGGATTGCGCGTGGAATTTTTCTGTCGAATCGCCACCGCCGGAGCAATCCCGGAGATCTCATCCACATCCGGTTTTTCCATCCGTTCCAGAAATTGCCTCGCATAAGCGGAAAGCGACTCCACATATCGCCGTTGCCCCTCGGCATAAACAGTGTCAAACGCCAGCGAAGACTTGCCAGACCCGCTAACGCCTGTAACCACCGTAATAGCGTTATGCGGAATCGCCACCGTAATGTTCTTGAGGTTGTGAACGCGGGCCCCGCGAACATGAATCACTTCTTCCGCGGGATTTGTCGGTGTCAAATCGGATTTAGCCATTAGATCGTTGCTAGTCAAAGATGAGCCCGCACAGCGCCCAAATCGAACATTGCCTAAACTTTAAATTATACGACTCGTTGTCAACCCGAGCAAACGCTGCAGCGGGCAGCATTTTTCTACAATTTTGCCTGGTTGCACGCCGCTAGCTGGTAATTCTTAACCCCAGCAATATTTCCTTAACGGGTGAGCCTTTGGTAGGTGCGTCTTTCTTTTCTTGTTTGCACTTTTGTGTCAGTTGCAGGTGGAATTTCTCAATGCGCGCAATCGTTCACAACCCGAAACTCTTCCACAACGAATCTATCCGCGCCTTGGTCCCCGGGTCCATCAAAATCTCATCCGGCCAAGGCCGCGCAAATCCTTCCGAACCCCACTTCCGCGTAGCGTCAATCCCCATCTTCGATCCAAAATCCTGAATCCGCGAAGCATGGTCCAAGGTGTCCGCTGGCCCCAAGTTAAATTGCACATCGCGTTCCGGATCAATCGCGCACAACGCCTTCCACACCACTTCGCTGTAGTTATGCACGTCCACATCATGATCCACCACCACAATCACCTTGGTGAACATCGCTTGCCCCAGTGACCAAATGGCGTTCATGATCTTCCGCGCATGCCCCGGATAACTTTTCCGAATCGCGACAATCATCAAATTGTGAAAAATTCCTTCCGCCGGCATAGCCACATCGGCAATCTCCGGATACTGCATCTTCATCACCGGCAAAAACACTCGCTCTACCGCATAGCCCATGAAATAGTCTTCCTGTGGCGGGGGTCCCACCACCGTGGTGAGATAAATCGGATTCTTCCGATGCGTGATGCACTCCACGTGAAACACCGGGTATTCCCCTTCCAGGGAATAAAATCCTGTGTGATCGCCAAAGGGCCCCTCGACCCGCATCTCCCCCAGATTTACGTAGCCCTCTAAAATAATTTCCGCATTAGCGGGAACTTCCAAGTCGCACGTTTCGCACTGCACCATCTCCACCGGCTCCCGCCGCAAAAATCCAGAAAACATCATTTCATCCAAATCCGGGGGAATCGGCAGCATCCCTGCCAGTGCCGTCGCCGGATCCGCCCCGATCGCAACGGCCACAGCAATCTTCCCTTCCGGATTGGCAGCCCGCGCTCTCCGAAAGTGTTCCGCCCCATGTTTCTGCGTCTGCCAGTGCATCCCGGTTGTACGCTCGTCGTAAACCTGCATGCGGTACATCCCCACATTCCGCTTGCCGGTCTCCGGATTCTTCGTAAACACCAAGGGAAAAGTAATAAATCGCCCGCCATCCTGCGGCCAACACTTCAAAATAGGAAATTCCAAAAGGTTCACATCCGCGCCCTTGCGAATCACTTCCTGGCAAGCCCCGGACTTCACACTCTTGGGAAAAAACGACCCCAACTCCGCCAGCTTCGGCAACATTTTTATTTTGTCGAACAATCCCTGCGGCGTTTCCATCTTCAAGAACCCCTGAATCCGCGCCGCCACGTCCTCCAGTTTGTCCACCTCAAAGGCCAACTCCATTCGTCGCACGCTGCCAAAAGTATTAATCAGCAGTGGCACCTTTGACCCTTTCGGCTTTTCAAAAAGTATCGCGGGCCCCACACTGCGCGCCGGGCGCGTTTTCGAACGCGCCACCCGCTGCGCCACCTCCGTAATCTCCAACACGGGATCAACCTCGGCGCGCACGCGCTTCAGTTCCCCTTCCTTCTCCAGCCTCGCCACAAATTCCCGCAAATCGCGATACCCCACACACGCCTCCTCACCATCCGTCTTCCAAATCGCAAACTGTAGCACGAACTCATTCCAACAGCTGTGCGCACAGTTGTAAGCACGAAACCGTCAGCGCAATAAACACCTCCATACTAAGGCCCAAGCAGATTGATCGAAGACGTACTGTTTTAGCCCAGCCGGGTGCCCCTAATGCCTGCCATTGAGCGCAATTTCTTCCCCGCCGCACTCCTGTTATCCTCAAGCTGTTATGGCCCCTCGCATTTATCTCGATTACAACGCCACCACTCCAGTCGACCCCGCCGTCCTGGAAGCCATGCTTCCCTTCTTCTCCGCCGACTTTGGCAACGCTGCATCCATCCATACCAGCGGACAAAGAGCTCGCTCCGCCGTTGAAACCGCCCGCGAACAAGTTGCCGCTTTAATTAAGGCGCGCCCCCAGGAAATTATCTTCACTAGCGGCGGCACCGAGTCCGACAATCAAGCCCTGTTCGGCATGTTCGACCCCGCCAGTTACGCGCACACCGATCTCGCCTCCACCGAAATCGAGCACGAAGCCGTACTCAACACCTGCCAGGCATTAGCGTCCCTCGGCGTCACCGTCGGTTATCTCGCCGCCAATCGCGAAGGGCAAATTGATCCGCAACATCTTCGCGATCTCCTTCACGAAATACCTGAGACCAATCTCGTTTCCGTCATGCACGCCAACAACGAGCTCGGTACCGTACAGCCGCTAGAAGAAATCGGCAGCATCGCGTCCACCGCCGATGTCTATTTCCATACCGATGCCGTCCAATCCGCCGGCAAAATACCGGTCGACGTAAACGCTCTGCAAGTTGATCTGCTTTCCCTCTCCGCCCACAAAATTTACGGACCCAAAGGCGTCGCCGCTCTGTACGTCCGTAATGGCACGCCGTTGCGGCAATTCCTCTTCGGCGGACACCACCAGCGCGGCTACCGCCCTGGTACCGAAAACGTTGCAGGCATCGTCGGTTTTGGCAAAGCCGCGGAGCTCGCCGCCGCGTCACTCGCCCGCGACACGGTCCGCATCTCGGCGCTGCGAGATGATTTGGAGCGTGGCCTTCTCCAGCGCGTTCCGCAATCGCGAGTCAACGCCGCCCTCGCGCCTCGCATTCCCAACACCACCAATATTTGTTTCCCGGGTGTCGACGGCGAAGCCCTCCTGATCGCTCTTGATCTCAAAGGTCTCTCGTGTTCCACCGGTGCGGCCTGTTCATCCGGAGCAGTCGAACCCTCCCACGTTCTAATCGCCATCGGCCTCACACCCGCGGAGGCCCGCAGCAGCTTGCGTTTCAGCCTCGGCCGTCCTACCACTCGCCAGGAAATAGACGCGGCTCTATTCATAATTCCCCAAGCTGTCGAACAACTCCGCGAAATCTCGCCTAACTACCCCAACCAAATGTCCGCCAGCAGCTGATTCAAATCAAAAGGCACGCCAGCACGCCGGCCGCCCTCTTCCAGTACAATAGTTACGTCACTCGACGACCATGAAGGCCGCACTCCAATCCGAGCTCGTGAACCGGGCAACTCAAACGAACGCCGAGGTCGTCGCCGTAGCCATGAGCGGCGGCGTCGACAGTTCCGTAGTCGCCGCACTGATGCAGGAACAGAGCCGCACCGTTATCGGTCTGACCATGCAGTTGTGGAATCAGCGCCGCTTACCAGCGCTGCAATCCGCGGGTCCCACACAACACCGCTGCTGCTCCATCGATGACGTCTATGACGCCAAGCGCGTCGCCCAGCATCTCGATTTTCCTCACTACGTCGTCAATTTCGAAGACCAATTTGAGTCTCGAGTCATCCGCCCCTTCGTCGATCAATATCTTTCCGGCCGTACCCCCATCGCCTGCACCAATTGCAACACCGACATAAAATTCGATCCTTTGCTTCGCATGGCACGGCAAATCGGCGCCGCCCGCCTCGCCACCGGCCACTACGCGCGGATCCGCAAAAACGAATCGACCGAACGCTGGGAGCTTTTGCGCGCCCGCGATGAAAGCAAAGATCAATCTTATTTTTTGTGGGGTCTAACACAAGAACAGCTGTCCAACAGCGAATTTCCTCTAGGCGAATTAACCAAGGAAGAAGTGCGCGCCGTAGCCCGCCGTGTAAATCTTCCGGTAGCAGAAAAACCCGAGAGCATGGAGCTGTGCTTCGTCCCCAGCGGGAATTACGTCCAATTCATTCACGCCTACGCGAGCGAACAAAACATCTCGCGCCCATCCGCTGGTGGCGATATCGTCACGGAAGATGGCCAAGTGCTAGCCCATCATGACGGCGTTCATCAGTTTACAGTCGGCCAAAGGAAAGGTTTGGGATTTTCAACCGGAAAAGCGCTGTACGTACTAAGCATCGACGCGCAAACAAATCGCGTGGTGGTCGGGGAAGACCAATCCCTGCACAAAACGACCTGCGAAATTGAAAATGCAAATTGGGTGTCGCGCGAAATGCCCACCGCGCCAGTGCGCGCTAAGGTAAAAATTCGCCACAAACACGAATCCGCTCTTGCCACCGTGGAAGCCCTAGACGCCACAACCGCACGCGTGGTCTTTGACAATCCGCAGCGCGCCATCACCGCCGGCCAGGCCGCCGTCCTCTACGACGCCGATCGCGTCCTCGCTGGCGGCTGGATCCGCTGAAAATTACCACTTGAATTACGCGAAAAGTTTTGCGTAACCAGCGCGTCGACGAAGTTCTACCACGTGTGAACTTGCCGGTCTGCCCCGGGTAACGCGGATCAAGCCCGCAAAATCATCACTTCGGTCGATTTGATTAGCGCCCCCGCTTTGTCCCCAACCTTCAGACGCATCTCCCGCACCGCGTCGGCGGTCACGATGGAAGTGATGTGCTGGCCGCCAATCGAAAGACTCACCTGCGCGATCAGTCCGCTGATCTTGATATCCGTGACCCGCCCAATCAGTTGATTGCGTCCGCTTATGTTGCGAAACCCAGTGCGCTTTGTGGCTACTTCACCCTTCTCACCTGCGCTGTGGAGGAATTTGTCGAGCTGACTCTCCGGAATACGGTGATGACCTCCCGCGGTCTTGATCGTTCGCACCTTGCCCTTGTAGATCCACAGTTTCAGCGTAGCGTAACTGATCCCCAGAACTTTCGACGCCTCACGCGGCGAAAACATTTTCTCAGCGGCCACAAAACCCCCTTGGAACCTCTTCCGACAAATTCCCACCGGATGTAACGCTTATCGGACGTCTGGATCAGGTTGAACCCTCATCGTTGCAACTTTTCCATCTGCTCCCAGCCCGAAACGGACAATGCGACGCTCATTACCTCGTCCGATTCGGTAGCGCGAGACCTTGATCCCGTCGCTTTCTGTTCGCGACACCAAAGTCACCGCGTCCGCCGGCCAAACCAATTGTAGTTCCCGCACAACGCTTTCGTGGACCTCCGGCGTAAATAACGCCACGAGTTTCGGAGACAGCTGATCCTTCACATCCTTACCGGCCACGATCTGATCGAGAAGCACACCAAGGCGCCGAGCCGACTCCGGCTCCTTGTCTTCAATAGCCACAAGTTTTGGCAACTCTAAAACCGGTTCAACAATACCCGCGATCACATGCGCGAATTGTTCCGGACTCGCGGAATCGGAATTCGCGAGCACCGCCACGGTCATACTGTCATCCGGATAACGCAGGAGGTGGCACCTAAAGCCCTGCCAGGCGCCACCGTGGTCGATCTGTTTATGGCCGTTGACACTGGTGATCTCCCAGGCGAACCCGTAGTTCGAGTTATTCGGTTTGCCATCATTGAGTAAAAACACCGTCCAACTTTGATCGAGACTCGACTGCTTAAGTAATTTCGTTCCGTATAGCACCGCGTCCCATTTCGCCAGATCCAGAACGTTAAAATACAGCGCGCCATCGGCAGTCGAATTGAAAGTGGGAGAAACCCAGGACTGGTTCTGAATTTTATCGCCCTTGGTTTCGTAGCCCGATGAGCGGTTTGGAATGATGTCCGCCTCGCTGATGAGCCGGGTCGAGCTCATACCGAGAGGAGTGAAAATTCGCTGCCGCAGATAATCGGCATAAAAACTGCCCGTTACCTTGTGGATGATGACGCCGAGCAGCAAGTAGTTGGTATTGCGATAGTCCCATTTATCGCCAGGCTTAAATTCGATTGGAAGAGCTTCGACCTTGTTGACCAGTTCATCTTCCGTAAAGTCCAGGCGTATGTAGAACGGTCCCGCGGGTCCTGCGCGCTCGTCCGTCTCATACTCGGAAAGACCCGACGTATGTGAGAGCAGATTTTTCACCCGAATCGCTTGCCAACTTGGCGGCGCATTCGGAAAATACTTCACGATGCTGTCGTCCAAACCGATTTTCCCCTCTTCTACGAGCATCATGACCGCCGCGGAGGTAAATTGCTTACCCACGGAGCCGGATTGAAAAATGGTCTCCGCCTTGACCGGAACATTCAATTCAATGTTCGCCAATCCATACCCTTTCGCCAGTAAAATCTGCCCGCGGCTGTATATGCCCACAGCGATTCCGACAACATGTTCGCGCTTCATCTCCGCGTCCACGTAGTGATCAATAGCACTCAGCCGCTCTGGGGTGAGGTCGTGCGAAGGTGCCGCGAAAACAGGGCCGCACATCAGCCAACAGAAACAAAAAATCCACACGAGATACCGCCCGACGGTCCCAATCATGTCCACGCTCCAATATATTTAGGAAAATCGCGCGTAGTATATCCCGAAATGTTGAAGACTCACTCTTACTAGTCTTTAACAGTTCGCCGAATGGGTTGTGTCTCAGAACCTCGCGCCCGGACCGG
>DASYJM010000128.1:0-39954 GCA_035996445.1 Candidatus Acidiferrum sp.
ACTTTCATGGCCTAACCGTTTCTCCCGATGCTCCTCAGGATGACGTCTTGGGCATGATGGCCGCGCCTGGACAAACTCTCCAATACACGGTTCAGATTCCCACGGATCACCCGCCTGGCTTGTATTGGTACCACACGCACCCTCACGGAGAGAGTCACCGACAAGCACTTGACGGCATGTCCGGAGCGCTGGTGATCGAGGGAATTGAATCTTATTTCCCGCCTCTAGCCCACCTGCCGGAGCGGGTGCTAATTGTGCGTGGCCGTTCTATTGTGAACGATCCTCAATCTGCTGATTTGAAGCACCGCGTTGAACTCAGTTCGGATGTCTGTGGTGCGGAGCCAGAGGCGCCAGAAGAAGTCTTCACCTTGAACGGTTCGGTACGGCCTAAAATTGAAATCGCTCCTGGTGAGCGCCAGTTTTGGCGCCTTGTCAACGCTACGGCGGATCGCTATCTCAACCTTCAGCTTGAGGGTCGAACATTTGAAATCGTTGCCATGGACGGGATCCCCATCGCGCAGCATGACCCCGACCATCGAACGCGGAGCGCCGATCACGTCTTATTACCACCGGCAGGCAGACTGGAAGCCATTGTCACAGGTCCCGCAGCCGGCGCGCAAAGGCGTCTGGTCTCACGCTGCGTGGATACCGGTCCAGCTGGCGATCCGAATCCAGCGATGATATTAGCCGACATCGTTCCGCGAGCAGCTGCGGAGTCGACCCCCAAAGTATTGCGGAACTCGCGCAAACCTAATCTCAAGACTCTGGACCTGGCTGCGGAAGAGAAAGCGCCGCCGCGATTCATCGTGACGTTCACGGAAGACCAGAAAGGCTTTTACATCAACGGGGAAAAATTCGCGCCAGACGCTGCTCCTATGGTGCGCGCAAAGGTGGGGACCCTTCAGCATTGGAGGATTGTTAATGCAAGTGCAGAACTGCATCCCATGCACATTCATCAAGTCCACTTCCTGGCGTATGCGGAGAACGATAAGCCGATTGCCGACCCGCTGTGGCTGGACACCGTGAATGTTCCATACGGCGGTTCCGTCGACGTCATTATGGACTTCAGCGACCCGGTGATTAAGGGCATGTCGGTCTTTCACTGCCACCTTCTCAATCATGAAGACAAAGGGATGATGGCGAAAATTCTTTTTGAATGAATTCCACGTGAACGCCACCATCCTGGACTCAATACCTGCCAAGTTACGCGGCCTGCGCAGCGCAATGGTCTTTCAGCGACTTCTCCGGCCGGATGTAAACTCGGCGGGGCCCAGGTGGCTGCCGCTTCTACTGGTTTTCGGGTCTATTGCCGCCGTGGCTTACGCGGATCACATCGCGGTCTCCATCTCGCTCGGATATCTTTACATCTTGCCACTCGGGGTTGGAGCGATGTTCCTTCACAGCAAAATCAGCTATGTCCTAATCGTAGTTTGCGCTTTTCTGCATGACCTCTTCGCACCTCCATACGTTAATTGGGCGAATCGAATCGCGCACAATGTTTCCGCAATGATGGCGTTCACTTTTGTGGTGTACATCATCCAGAGGTACATGAAACAAAGAGAGCAGCTAACGAAATCCGTGAGACAACAGCGGGACAATCTTCTTAAGGATGTCGAATTAGCTGCGGAGGTCCAGCGGATGTTCCTTCCGTTGGGTAAACCGGTCATTACCGGCCTCGAAATCGCGGGCATGATGCATCCCGCCAGGGGTATTGGCGGAGATTATTACGACTACATCCCCATCGATGAACACAGTATTCAGCTAGTGATTGCGGACGTCGCCGGAAAAGGCGTAGCTGCTGCGCTGTTGATGTCGGCAACAGCGGCAGCCGTGCAGCTTGAGGTAAACCAGCAGCGAGATATGTTACAGGTGGTGAGTCGCTTGAACACCAGCATTCACGGTGTATCTTCGGATGGCGAACGCTATGTCACTTTGCTCATGGCGGAAGTTGACGCAAGAAATCGCAAACTTCGCTATGTGAATTGCGGTCACAATCCCGCGCTTCTCTTTCGAGCTGCCACCGGTAAAGTCACACACATGAATTCGTCGTGTGCCCCCATCGGAATGATTCTGGGACAACCTTGTGAGCTAGTTTCAGTAGATCTTTCTCTAGGCGACGTCTTGGTTTTCTACACCGATGGAGTCACGGAGGCCGAGAATCTTCTGGCTGAAGAATTCGGCATGGAAAGGCTGTCCGCCGTGGTACAGGGCGGCTCGTCACTATCCGCGGAAGCGCTCATGGAAGACATCTTCAGCAGCGCGGCGAATTTTTCTAAAGACCTTGGCTTCAGCGACGATGTCACCATCCTCGTGGTCAAATGCGATTTCGACGGCTCCCCGGCATAGCTTCATCCACAAAAACAATCTTTGGGTTGTGCCGCGCCCCAGCGTGGTCGAAGCGGTCCGGCCCACCGGTCTCTTCCACTGTGAGTTCGTGCCCGATAAGATTCCCATCTGTCCGGGTCCGCTGTCGGCGTATTGGCATCCCGTCCACTGCGCTGGACTCTTAGCCCCTAGCCACCTGGCCCGGGTAGTTTCAGGCTTCACCTCTAATACCTTTTTTTTCAGATGGTTGCTGAGGTCCTCCTTAATTATTCATGGTGGCCTCCAGTCTGCACCCACCCAGCTGTGAGGGTGAATCCATGTGGATCGTTAAACTAGCACTGAGCCGGCCTTATACGTTTGTAGTCGGGTCGATACTCATTCTGATCCTGGGCGCGCTCGCGATCTTTCGCACACCGACGGACATTTTTCCGAACATCAACATTCCGGTTGTCAGCATCATCTGGACCTATAACGGCCTCCTGCCTGAGGACATGGCCGACCGCATCGTTAGCATCACCGAACGAGCCCTCACCACTACCGTGGACAATATCGAGCACGTCGAATCGCAATCGCTGAATGGCATTGCTGTTGTAAAAGTGTTTCTGCAGCCCACCGCCAACATTCAGCAAGGTATTGCACAGATTACGGCGGTCTCTCAGACGCAACTAAAGCAGCTACCTGTGGGCTCGACGCCACCTCTCATCCTGGCCTACAGCGCATCGAGCGTGCCGGTTCTCCAGTTGGCGCTCTCGGGGCAAAATCTATCAGAGCAGCAACTCAACGACTATGGTTTGAATTTCATTCGCACGCAGCTCATCACTGTGCCCGGCGCATCTGTGCCCTATCCCTATGGCGGAAAGCAACGCCAGGTCCAGGTGGATCTGAATACGACAGCGTTGCAGTCGAAAGGTCTCTCTGCTCTGGATGTAGTCAACGCCATCAGCGTTCAAAATTTAATCCTGCCTACAGGAACGTCTAAGATCGGCTCCCGCGAATACAATGTCTCCATCCCTAACGCTGCGCCGCAGACCATTGCCGACTTAAACCGAATCCCGATCAAGACCATTGGCGGTACTACGATCTACATTAAAGATGTCGCATGGGTGCGCGACGGCTTTCCTCCTCAGACGAATATCGTGCGCGTCAACGGCCAGCGCTCGGTGTTGCTGACCGTACAAAAGGCTGGCAACGCTTCTACCCTGAATGTGATCGCCGGCATCAAAGCTCTTCTTCCTCAGATTAAGACCACTGTTCCACCGCAGCTCGATATCGCACCGCTGGCGGATCAATCCATTTTTGTCCGTGGCGCAATCAGTGGTGTCGTCCGCGAAACGCTGATTGCCGCTTGCCTGACTGCTTTCATGATTCTCGCTTTCCTGGGCAGTTGGCGAAGCACGCTGATCATTGCGACCTCCATCCCTCTGGCAATTCTGACCTCCATCATCGTACTTAGTGCGCTCGGAGAAACTATCAATATTATGACCCTAGGCGGACTCGCTCTGGCGGTCGGAATCCTGGTTGATGACGCGACGGTTGAGGTGGAGAACATAAATCGCAACCGGGAAGCGGAGCCCGAGAAGGACATGGATGCGGTGGTCCTCGACAGCGCATCGCAAATCGCGACACCTGCGTTCGTGGCTACGCTTTCTATCTGTATTGTGTTTGCTCCGATGTTCTTGTTGTCCGGCGTCGCACGGTATCTCTTTGTGCCGCTTGCGGAAGCCGTGGTTTTCGCCATGTTGGCTTCTTACCTCCTCTCCCGGACCATCGTCCCGACGATGGCCAAGTACTTGTTGCGGGGAGAAAAACACGAAGCGGGAGCGCCAACCCGCAATCCGCTCGTACAACTTCAGAAGCGTTTCGAAGAGGCATTCGAGAAATTCCATCACAGCTATCGCGGACTGTTGGACGTTTGCCTCCAGCATCGACGTGCTTTTCTGATTGCTTTCTTTGCGTGCTGCCTTGGCTCCCTCGCGATTCTGATTCCTTGGCTAGGTCGGGACTTCTTCCCCAGTGTTGACAGCGGCTCTTTCAAGCTTCATCTGCGCGCGCCCACAGGAATGCGCATCGAGGAAACCGCCAACCTTTGCGATCAGGTCGAGCGCTCGATTCGAGGGCAGATCCCCGCAAGTGAATTCCAGAGTGTTATTGACAATATAGGTTTGCCCTACAGCGGCATCAATCTTTCTTACAGTAACTCGGCTCCGGTCGGCACCTCGGACGCGGACATTCTTGTGACGCTCTCCGCCAAGCACCATCCCACGGATGATTACATTCATCACCTTCGTCTGACACTGCCAAAACGGTTTCCCGGCGTGAGCTTCTCATTCTTGCCTGCTGACATGGTCAGCCAAATCCTGAATTTTGGCCTGCCCGCCCCGATCGATGTTCAAGTCGTGGGAAACGACCTCGAGGGAAACCACCGCTATGCAGACGCGTTGCTCGGCAAGTTGAAATACGTCACTGGAACAGCAGATTTGCGAATCCAGCAGCCCTTCGACCAGCCTTATCTACGCCTGCGAGTCGAGCGTACCAAAGCGGAGCAACTTGGTTTCACAGCCCACGATATCGCGCAAAATCTTCTCGTATCGCTCAGTGGTAGCTTCCAAACCTCACCAACATTCTGGGTCGACCCCAAGAATCGTGTCAGTTATCAAATCGCGACCCAAACGCCGCAGTATCGAACAGACACACTGCAGGGTGTTGAAAATATCCCCATTACCGGCACAGACCCAAATGCTCCTCCGTCGCTTATGGCCAGTTTAGTGTCAACCCAACGAGGCGCAGGAATGGCAGTCGTTTCTCACTACAACGTAGCGCCCGTCGTTGACATATTCGGCGCTGTCACCGGACGCGATCTAGGCGGCGTGGCTGGTGACATCAACAAAATCATCGACGCTACTCGCCAGCAATTGCCGCGCGGCTCTCACGTAGTCGTCAGGGGTCAGGTTCAGACCATGCGAGCATCCTATGTCGGCCTTCTGAGTGGGCTGGCGTTTTCGATCGTGCTCGTATACCTGCTGATCGTGGTGAACTTTCAGTCCTGGCTGGATCCTTTCATCATGATTTCCGCGCTGCCCGCGGCCCTTGCTGGGATCGCGTGGTTCTTGTTTATAACCCACACCACCCTCAGCGTGCCCGCACTCATGGGAGCCATCATGTGCATGGGCGTCGCAACGTCAAACAGCATCTTAGTGGTCAGCTTTGCTACAGAAAAAATGCAGGAAGGAAGCGATTCCACCAGCGCCGCACTGGAAGCAGGTTTCACGCGCTTTCGGCCCGTCCTGATGACCGCGCTGGCCATGATCATCGGCATGGTGCCCATGGCCCTCGGACTAGGAGACGGCGGAGAACAAAACGCGCCACTCGGCCGGGCAGTCATTGGCGGACTCATCTTCGCTACCGTTTCTACTCTCTTTTTTGTCCCAGCGTTTTTCAGTGTTTTGCAGGGTTCGCGCAAGCAGATGGTCCAAACGGAAGCACAGCACTAAGCAAAATCTAGGTGGAGTCACTATGACGCAACAACCTGAAGAGAAGAAACAAACTGGCGAGCAAACGCTCCCATCGAACGATGCTGGAAGCAAGTCGCACTCGTACAGACGATGGCTGGGTGTGGCGATTGCGTTGCTCGCCGTCGCCGCCCTGTTAGTCTCGGGCATCTTATCCCGCGTCAAAGCCCGCACAACGCTGAAGGCCGAGACGGCTCAGGTGGCGCTCACAGCAGTTTCGGTTGTTTCCCCAAAGCAGTCTGCGCCCGCCGAGGAGATCGTCCTTCCAGGAAACGTACAGCCATTCATCACGTCACCGATTTACGCGCGAACCAACGGATACTTGAAGAAGTGGTATTTCGACATCGGTGCGCACGTCAAGAAGGGGCAATTACTTGCCCTCATCGAAACGCCGGAAGTGGATCAGCAACTTCAGCAAGCGCGCAGCAACCTGTCAACCGCACAGGCAAATCTTGAACTCGCCACGATCACCAAGACACGTTATCAGGGACTTTTGAAAAAGCATGCGGTGTCCCAGCAGGACGCCGACAACGCCGTCGGCACTTACAACGCCAATAAAGCTATTGTCCAGGCAGACCAGGCCGCCATGGATCAATATGCCGCACTCGTATCTTTTGAAAAAGTTTATGCTCCGTTCGACGGAGTGATCACTGCGCGTAACACCGATATCGGCGACCTGATTAATTCTGGTAGCACCGCCAATGTAAAAACCGATCTCTTCCACATCGCTCAACCCGGCACGTTGCGCGTCTACGTAAATGTGCCGGAAGAATATTCGCGCGGGATCAAAGTGGGGATGACAGCGGATCTTGCTCTCGCCGAGTTTCCCGGGCGTACATTTCAGGGAAAATTGGTACGCACGGCGGAAGCCATCAACGTAACCACGCGTACCCTGTTGGTTGAAATTGAGGTGGCTAATCCCACCAACACCTTGCTCACAGGCTCCTATGCAGAAGTCCACTTAAAAGTTCCCACTCAGTCTTCCATGTTCATCATTCCCGTGAATACCTTGATATTCCGCTCGGAGGGTTTGCGTGTGGGGGTTGTGAAGGATGACAAAGTTACGCTTACTTCCGTAACCCCCGGGCACGATTTCGGAAATCAAATAGAGATCGTCGCCGGCCTGAAGCCTGAAGATCAGATCATCATCAACCCACCCGACTCCGTCGTTACCGGACAGCAGGTCCAAATTGTTCAGGCGACATTGCCAGGGGATAGCAAGTGAAGCGTACCGGAACCATGGCCAGGCTGAAACCCTGGCTCATCGCACTGTCGGCAATAGCCGTACTTCAGATATGCGCATGTACGGTGGGACCAGCGTATAAGAGGCCCACCGCGGAAGTTCCTACAGCCTACAAGGAGCTTGGCAATTGGAAAGAGGCTCAGCCGAACGAACAGAATCTCGGCGGCAACTGGTGGGAGATGTTTCAGGACCCGCAACTGAACGCCCTTGAATTGCAGGTCAATGTCTCCAACCAGAATTTAAAGGCGGCGGAGGCTCAATATACTCAGGCTCGTGCGTTGGTCCGCTACAACCGGGCGGCTTATTTCCCCACGCTCACCGGGGGCGCGAACGCTTCACGCAACAAAATCTCCAATAACCGGCCTCCTAGCCTCACTACCAACGGACGTACCTATAACGACTTTCAAATCCCTTTTGAGTTGTCTTACGAGGTCGATGTCTGGGGACGCATCCGCCGCACCGTTGAGTCCTATCGCGACCAGGCACAAGCCAGCGCTGCCGACCTAGCCACCGTGAACCTTTCTATGCACGCCCAGGTTGCTCTGTTCTATTTTCAAGCACGCGTTCTAGATGCCGAGGAGCAACTGCTGAGCTCCACTGTCACGCAGTACGAACAAGCCCTGGAATTGATTGAGAATCGGTATGCAGGAGGCATTGCTTCCGACTTGGAAGTCCAGCAGGCCACAACTCAACTTGAGACCACCCGCGCGCAAGCGATTGACGTCGGAGTGGCCCGCGCACAATTCGAGCATGCCGTGGCAATTCTGATTGGAAAACCACCGGCCGATTTTAGTCTCGCTGCTCTTCCACTTACAACGCCTCCTCCACCGATTCCGGCTGGCCTTCCTTCTGAGTTACTTGAACGCCGTCCGGACATTGCAGCGGCGGAAAGGCGCATGGCCTCGGCTAACGCTCAAATCGGAGTGGCGAAGGCTGCTTATTATCCGACCATCAGTTTGGGAGCCGGCGGCGGGTTCGAAAGTGGCGTAATCACCACGCTCATTTCTGGCCCGAGCGCGCTGTGGTCGGTGGGCGGCTCCGCAATAGCGCCAATTTTTGATGCTGGCCGTCGCAAGGCCAACGTGGACCTAGCCAAAGCAGCGTATGATCAGACCGTCGCCAACTATCGCGAAACGGTGCTGACGGGCTTTCAACAGGTCGAGGACAATCTGGCGGCGTTGCGCATCCTGGAGCACGAAGCCCAGGTTCAGGAAAATGCAGTCGTGGCCGCCCAAAAGTATCTGGAACTTGCCAACACCCGTTACACAGGTGGCGTCACGAGTTACCTGGAAGTCACAACCGCTCAAAGTGCAGCTCTCTCCGACGAACTCACCGCCGTAAATATTCTTGGCCGTCGCATGGTGGACGCAGTTACGCTGGTGCAGGCCCTCGGTGGCGGATGGGATCGTTCTTCTTTGCCCGACCACCCCGAATGCTGCGGAAAACTGACCAGCAATTCAAGGTAGTGCTGCAGTGGCACAGGGAATGAGCGGCATGGTCATCACATGGGTGCAGATTGTTTCCGTGACTCAAGATCCGTCGGCCCGACCGGGTCTCGGCTGACGTATGTTTCCTACTCGCCTCTAGCGTGGCATTCCGGATGTTTCCGTCACGGGCATGTTTATTTCCCGAACGGGCCGATCTAATTCACCTGGCGCGGCAGGCAAATCCAGCGGATCTGTGAGCAGAAGCCCTTGCAACGCTG
Organism: Candidatus Acidiferrum sp.; assembly: GCA_035996445.1. GTDB lineage: Bacteria > Acidobacteriota > Terriglobia > Acidiferrales > UBA7541 > Acidiferrum. Next base: position 8,783 of record DASYJM010000128.1, read on the forward strand.
CAGCACCCATCCAGGCATTTTCCAGTGCGGTGATGTAGCTGCTCTGCAACTGGAACAGCGTTCTTTGCGCGATTAGCACTTGGGGATACGCCGCGGCGCCCTCATGGTATTTGTGCAAATAAAGATCATAGGCTTTTTGCGCGTTTGGAAGGGTCCGCGCCTTGTATCGCTCGACTACGGAGCGAGAGGTGGAGTAGCTCTGCAGCACTGGAGCGGCAAGCCGACGTAACGACAGCGAGACACGCTGGGCTTCAAGTTGTGCGCGTTCACGGTCGGCTTTTGCGGCCGCGATATTTCCCTGGTTGCGATTGAAAATAGCTAGATTCAAACCAACCTCGGCGAAACTTTCCGAGCCCACGGGCTTGGAGGGAATGCTGCCAACATCCTCTCGATTGTTCAGATACCCCGCGCGAACCGAAAGATCGGGAATAAGTTCGCGACGAGCACGAGTGAGCGTCAGGTCCGCACGGCTTGATTCCAGTTGTGCGATCTTGATGGCCGGACTGTCTCGCAAAATGGTTTCGATTACCTGATCCGCGTCGATTTGCGGAAGGTCTTCAAGATTGCCCACGAGCGTCGTGAGTTCCATCGCGGGTTTACCCACGACAGTGGTCAACACCCGCCAGGCGCGCTGTTGCTCTTGTTCGGCGGCTATTACGGCGAGCTCCGCCTCATCTGCTTCGACCTGGGCTTGCAGCACGTCCGGCTGGTCAGCCTGTCCGACATTGAAAAGTTGCTGTGTGGTGTCCGCAGCATCTTTGGCGAGGGTGCTTAGTGCCTTACGGGTCTCGAGCATTAGTTGTGCGGCGAGGGACTGGTAGAAAGCGATCCGTACGCCATTTTCGACACGCAAGCGTTGTTCTTCGGTCTCAACCACGGCTTGCTTTTTCTCCTCTGCTCGTACCTTGCGGTCGAGGCCAAGTTTGCTGCCCAGTATCACATTCTGCTGGATGAAGACCCCGTGCTGCCCTCCACCGTAGGAGCCGCCTCGAATTTCTTCGCCGATATAGCCGACCGTTGGATTAGGCCAAAGTCCCGCCTGGAGGGCGCGGCCGGTGGCAGCGGCTACCCCCGCTTTGGCTTGTCCTAGCGTCGGGTTACTGGCGAGCGCCATGCGCTGTAATTCTTCGAGCGTCATGCCCTCGGCACGGTTAGCTGCGGCGTTGGAAGACCTTGAGGGTTGCTGGTGCTCGCTAGTGGCACCACTAGCGAGCACGAGGCGCTGCGAAGCGGTGATGGGATTTTGCGGTGGAATAAATTGTTGTGCCGCCAGCGAGGCTGTCGATAACGCCAGTGCGAAAATGATTCGCGCTGGAAATTTTTGCAAGGAATTATTTTTCATTTCTAATCTCCTGTGTGCCATGTTCTAGCGCCCCTGCGTGTTCATGCCCGAGGTGGTTTCGGGCCTTGCAGTTCCCTGCTTACGGCGAAGCTCTTGAATGTGCTCGTATTGATCGGGTGGGAGCACGCGGAGTAGCGTCATCATGCCCATCGTGAAACCCGTCCAACCCGGCCGTAGACCGTAGTTTTCCGGTTTCTGGACCATGTCATCCATGGCCATGACCGGACCTTCCATGAACGCATCCTGGGGAAAGCCGGGAACTGAATTGGCGTCCTTGCTCACGTCAGCCTTCTCCATTGGCATCTGCATTCCGGGCATCCCGGACATATTGTGTTGAGCAGCACTTCCCTCTTTCCGTGAAAGTGGACCGTTGGGGGTAGCTCGCTCCAGCGTCGAGCCGACGCCCATGCCTCGTCCAATACTGGGGCCGTTCGAGTCGGAAGTTGCGCTGCCTGAGCGAAGCATGCCCATACCTTCTTCCATCCCTGCACCTGCAGGCATTCCCGGGCGACGAGTCATTGGTCCTACCATCGAAGACATCTGGTTCATCATGTGGTGCGGCATGTGGCAGTGGATCATCCAGTTGCCGGGATTGTTGGCAACGAATTCCACAGTGCGAGCTTGGGCTACGCCAACGAGCACGGTGTTGTTTGGTCCCCAGGTGGCTTTCGGTTGCCGGCCACCCTCGGTCCCAGTAATCACAAATTGGTGACCGTGAAGATGGATCGGGTGGTGATCCATGCCGAGGTTAATCAGGCGCAGCCGCACACGGTCGCCATGACGAACGATGAGCGGAGTGGAGGCCGGGCCAGATTTTCCATTGAAGGTAAGCCAGTTGAATTCCATGTTCATGGTATTGGGGGTGGGATTATTAGGCAGGATGGCGTACTCCTGCAGGACGATGGCGAAATCTTTGTCGGCAGGAGGATCGTAGGGTTCTTTCGGATGCATGATGAACGCGCCAATCATGCCGAGCATTTCCTGCATCGCCATGTGTGAGTGGTAGAAATACGTTCCCTCTTGCTGCAGCGTGAATTCATAGATGAAGCGACCTCCAGGTGAAATCGGATCCTGGGAAAGACCGGGGCCGCCATCCATATCGAAGGGAATATCGAAACCATGCCAGTGCATCGAGGTGGATTCAGGCAGATGGTTATCGACGACGATACGAACCCGGTCGCCCTGCATGGCTTGAATGGTTGGACCCGGCGCGGTCCCGTTGTACCCCCAAAGGTTTACGATCTTGCCGGGAATGATTTCGTGTTTTACGGGTTCGGCGACCAGGTGAAAAACTTTGACGCCATTGTCCATTTCGAACGGCAAATCGGGAACGTCTGTTGTCACCACCGGCAAATATCCCGCACCGGCTGGCCCTAAGTGATGGGTAGGCTTTGGACGCGTGTGCGTCTTGTGGTCATCCATTTTCATGCCCGGACGCATCTGCATATTCTCTTGTTCATGCTCCGGAGGCGTGCTCGCAGCCGCGCGTGCCGCTACTACGCTCGCCCCCATAACTACGCTGCTTTGCAAAAAATTCCTGCGTGACCGATTCATAAATCCTCCGAAGATCTCTGCACTCTTGGTTTTGTAGGTTCAGACAATCGGCACTAAAGGGCCGACTCGAGAGGCTAAACAATTTGGCGAATGGAGACTCAATCCCACGCGCGAACCAGCGCATAAACGAACACATGGTTACCTGCGCTATTCCTTGCGTGGGGGCTTTTGGAAGGAAAACTAGATGCGGAGAACGGAGATTTTTTGGTAGAGGGGACTGCTCGATTTAATGGGCGTCGCGAGGTCGGATGCCTTCGCGTCGGTCATGCTTAAAATCAGTTCGTGCGCCTCGATAACGACTGTTGAAACGTCAGGCTGACTCGCAAGGCTCAGCTGAAATTGAGGAAGTTCGCCGGCCTTCGCTAAATACGGCCCGGGATGCTGGTGGGGGGAACAATCGCTATTTGCCGGTGCTTTCCCAGACGGTGCCGAATGATGGGAGGCAGCATTCTCGCAATCGTGACTAGCCGTTTGCTGCGCGTGCTCGGGGCAAAAGCCAATCGAACATGTAGTCGCGCACACCGAAGCATAGAACACCGCCACCGTAAAAATGGCGACGACGATTCTTGCCGAGCTGGCGTTTCTATTCATGCTCTTCACAGGCTACCACAACTTGCAGTTAGGGATGCCTGGATGTTGCGATCAAGGGTTTGCTCGTTAAGGCCGACGGTTGCGGCGAGATCCATGTTGGTAATTACGGCGACATCCGCGCTATTGAAAATTGTTGGATATTTTAAAGGCTTGTTTTCTCGCTCGGTAACCGATGAGCACGAGCCGGAAATCTTCACCCAGATCGTAAGAAGAGGGGCACACGAGATTCCCTACATTTTCAACAACGAGGAAATCCAGCTTGCCGACATCCCAACTGTCCAACGCTTTCCGAATCATATTGGCTTCCAGATGGCAAAGGGTGCCAGTGGTAATCTGTTTGAACGCGAGCTTGATATTTCTGGACGTGAGGGCCAATCCCCAGTTCGCTGTAGGGAGTTGCACCACGCGTCATAAATTTGTCTTTTACAGACTTAGTATGCAGCGGCGAGCTGCCCGCGATGAGGTCCCGGATGAAGTGTACCTCTTGTAGTTGGTAAGGGGTACCGTCATTACGGAATATCTCATGAAACCACACCGCTGGTTCGCCATCGGTGTAGGGATGTTGCCAAGAATCCCATGGCAGATAAGTTTGCGTTTTCCCTGCAACTAGCCCCCAGTTGATGGCGGCCACGTGATATTTCTTCGCTACAGGGAGTGAACCTTCGAACGTACTTCCGTTCCCGCGGGCCATGTACTCCGTGCACAGGATAGGCCGACGGTAGGGCTGTAGCCAAACAATGCGTTTTTCGAATTCCTCCGGTTTATCGTAGCTGTGAAACGAAATTATGTCCGACCTTTCGATTTGAATTTTCTCTAGGGGATCCAATTTTTCAGACGAGGACCATGCTCCTTTCCAAACACCGCTGGTCAATGGCTGGCTGGGATGTGCGGAACGCGCCCAATCAAATACTTTTGGCAAAAGCTCCAGAACCAAGGCGACTTTATTTTTCGGCTCCAAGTTTCCGTAGCTGCCTTGGTTGGTATTGTCCGGTTCATTCCAAACGTCCCAACCGAGAACACGCTCGTCGGCCGCGAAGGCTCCGACAACGCCTATCACGTAAGCCTCCAGACGTGAATATTGCGCAGAATCCTGCAAGGCTTTAGCGCCCGGGCTTTGTACCCAGCCAGAATTGTGAACGCCAGGACGCGGTTCGCGTTGTTTCCCGAGTCGCGGATCGGGGTCCCAACAAGAATCGAATAAAACGAAAAGCGGCTTGATATGGTGCTTGTTGGCAATTTGCAAAAAAGTGTCGATCCGCGTCCTAAAACCGTGGGCGTCTTGTTGCCACGGGAGATCGTGGAGAAAAACGCGCATGGTGTTGAGGCCAATGGATTGGGCCCACCCCAGCTCAAGATCGATTCGCTGGGGGTCAAACGTATCCGCCTGCCACATCTCAAGTTGGTTGATAGCGGTAGCCGGGGTGTAGTTGCTGCCAACCAGCCAGGGCTGCCGGGCATACCAGTCGTTGGCAGCTTTTTCAGTCCAGCGCTGCTGCGGCTCAGCCTGAAGACAGTCGCCCAGGCCAAGGATCAACACCAAAGCGATCCAGATTCTGTTTGATCCCTGCGCTGCCATTTCTCCCATTTACTCCGGTTCCGCGATTCCCACCCCTTGAGACGCCTCGCATACGTAAATATCCGGGCGATGCCCAGTTGCTATCTGGTAGCCTTCAGCGACACGCTGACAAAATTGATCCGATTCGGTGGCATTCACGAGATTGATCGTGCATCCTCCAAAGCCGCCACCGGTCATGCGCGCTCCAAGGACGCCCGGCTGCTGCATGGCGAGTTGCACCATGATATCGAGCTCGCGGCAACTTACCTCATAATCGTCACGCAGACTACGATGTGAATCAGCCATCAACCTGCGCAACGCCGCGATTTCACCGGACTCCAGAGCAGCCGCAGCCCAGCGCGTACGTGCATTTTCGGTCACAACATGGCGGCAGCGTTTGTAGAGGAGATCGCTTAGAAGGCCACGATGGTCTTCAAGGTCCGCAAGCGACACGTCTCGCAAGGTCCGTATTCCAGGAAAAGCTTTGGAAAGTTGACGAACCCCTTCTTCACATTCGCTACGGCGGACGTTGTATTCGCTGCTCCCGTGCTCATGCTTGACCATGGTATTGCAGATTACCAAACGTACTTTAGAAGGAAGAGGCAGCAACTGAAAATCCAGTGAACGGCAATCGAGAAGCATCGCGCTGTCGGCATTGCCGTAACAGGAAATAAACTGATCCATGATGCCGCAGCGCGCGCCAACAAAATCGTTTTCGGCATGCTGGCACAGGAGAGCTAATTCCTTTAAAGCCATGGAATGCTGCGCTACGTCCATCAGGCCAAAGCCCGAGGAAACTTCCAGTGCCGCTGAGGAACTTAAGCCCGCGCCCAGGGGCACTTCGCCCAAAATATATAGGTTGGCGCCGCACAGACGGTAACCTGCTTGCTCCAACGCCCATGCAACTCCTAGAGCGTAATCGGCCCATTTCGCGGTTGCGCAGATCTTAAGATTATCAAGATCGGCTTCCACAAACTCATCAAAATTTTCAGAATACAGTCTCAACTTTCGATCATCACGGGGAGCAATGGCGGCCCAGCAGGAGAATCCAATGGCGGCCGGGAGCACGAATCCTTCGTTGTAGTCGGTGTGCTCTCCAATCAAGTTCACGCGGCCTGGGGCACGGTACACCTTCGCCTTGGAATGGAATCTGGAATTGAATTTCGCGAGGAGTTCGCGAACCTGATTCATGGGTGTTCCGGATGGCCTTTCATCAACAGAGTCTGGGAAAGTGGGACTGTCGTTAACACCCGAACAATCGTTTCTGAGGCGCGTCCTTCTCCATAAGGATTAATCATGCCGGATAAAGACTCGCGAAACTCGGACGTTCTTGCACGACTGATGGCCTGAAGAATCGAATTGGGATCAGCAACTGCGTCCAACACATTTCGCGGTCGCTCGCGTCCCTGTTGTCGCAATCCTACGTTCACGGTGGGCATCGAAAGTGAAGCGCTTTCCATAATTCCGCTGCTCGAATTTCCAACCAACATATCGACCTGACGCAACAGGCTCAAGTACGTTACGGTGTCCAGATTGGTGAAAACTTTTCCATTTCTACGGCTCGCGATGAACGTTTTGGTCCGTTCTATTAAGGCCCTGCTTCCGGCGTCAGCATTGGGGTAGCAGAACAGGATTTGTTCACTCAGCGAACCGAGTGCGGTCAATAAAGCTTCTACTTCCTGAAGGGTATCGCGAGCGATGGTCATTGGGTGGTAAGCAACGAGAATGGTCGGCGTCTGAAGATTAAGCTGCAGGCGTTTTTCGAGTTCGTCGCGGCTCAACAGTAGTTGCCGCCGAAGATGATCCAGCGAAGGTGCGCCGGCGCGGTGCACGCGCCACTCTTCTTCTCCCATGGCGATCACTCGATTACGCGCGGCAGGCGTGGAAGTAAAATGGATATGGCTCAATTTTGTGAGAGCGTTGCGCACCGCATCATCGATAGCGCCTTCGCTAACTTCACCGCCTTCGATGTGCGCGATCGGAATGCGCAATGCCAGAGCGACTGCCGCGGGCGCCAGCATCTCGTATCGGTCCGCGATCAACAAAAGCAAGTCTGGCCGCATTTTGCCAAATAGGTCGGCGAGGCTCAGTGTCGCCACACCAATAGTCTTAGCCATTCCCACATCGGTGTCCGAACTGAGCAAGCACTCGATTCGCGAGTCAATTCGAAATCCATCTTTCTCAATTTCCTGAACAGTGTTTCCGAATTCAGGCGATAAGTGCGATCCGAGAGCAATAATTTTTAGATCTACGTTTCCGTTTTCCGATAAATCTCGCAACGGCCAATATAAATGGCTGTAGTCGGCTCGCGAAGTAGTGATAACCGCAATGGTTCGCTTCATGAGTTAAGCGGAAGCGTGTGCCGTTGCGCCACGGAGTAATGCGGTTGGGCGGTAGGTGGGAACGATTTTGCAAAGCGTTTCGATCATGGAAGTCAGGTCCCGCTGCTCCACGCTGTTTGACAACTGGTCCATATCAACATGGAAGCTGTCACTCAGTATTTTTTTGCTTATTACCTGGAAAAGCCTCCGATCGATTGTCGGCTCCGGCGCCTCTTCTACGGCGAAAAACTCCTCTGACATTTTGTCCCCGGTTCGCAGACCTGTGAAGGTAACCGGGATGGGTCTCTCCATTTTGGAGCTGTCTTGATTTATCAATTGTTGGGCCACATCTACAATTTTCATCGGGGCGCCCAATTGAGGAATGAAAATACCGCTTCCTGTCTCAAGTCGCGCTACCAGGAATATCCATTCCACGGCCTCTTCTATTTGTAAGAAGTATCTCGATACTTCCGGGTGTGTAACAGTAATCGGACCGCCATGCGAAATTTGATGTAAGAACCTGGGGACAACGCTGCCCGGAGAACCCCAAACGTTTCCCAGGCGAATAGCGTTCATTCGCGTCCTGGGACTATCGAAATTTAGCAGGGCCAGCTCCGCGACCCGCTTTGACGCACCCATAATGCTGATAGGATTGACTGCCTTGTCGGTGGAAATCATCAGCATGTTGGCCACGCCAGACGCTCGAACGAGTTTGGCCAAGTTGTAAGTTCCCAAAGCATTGTTGGCCACCGCAGCGAAGGGGTTGGTCTCCATCAAGGGAACATGCTTGAAGGCTGCCGCGTGATACACAGCGTGGGGGCCATAGCGTTGTAGAATTTCGGACAGCAGTTTCGTGTCGCACACGTCGCCGAGCACCGAGGTGTACAAATCGCGAGGGCTGCTAGCCGCCAACTTCAGATCGATTTCATTTAGATTTCTCTCAGAGTGCTCGAGAAGAATCAAATGGCCGGGTTTCTGCCGCATGATGGCTTCGGCCAATGCCGAGCCGATAAAGCCGCCCGCGCCAGTTAGCAATATCGTCTTGCCCGCAATACCTTTTTCTATCGGATTTTCCCGCGCCAATAGGTTCCTCCCATGGCATAAAGTCGTAGCCCCACATCCACGCTCGCGACTTGATTGGTATCCATCGTAGAACGGAACGCTGCACGAGTACACGCCCGAGGATGGGCGATTTACCGAAAGTGAGGAGATCAAAAAGTTGTAGCGATGCTACTTCCAGGCGCCAAGTAGACGTCGAACGAGGACGAGTTGGCCGAGGTGGTACGCGTTATGGTCTGCCGCCAGCAAGGCTTGGCGCAAAATGGTCTGCGCATCACCATGCGGAATCGCGGCGAATAAGTCGGTCGAATCATCCGCTAGAAGTTTAGTGAATCGCGTCATGTCGTTGCGAAATGCCTGAACACTCTTGTGCCAGGCTTTCTCATCCGGCGGCTCGGCAATCTTCGGCCAATAACCTTCCGGCCATTCCGGCGATTTATGTTTTGGATTGATTGCAAATTCCAGAATGTCCCATTGAGCGATGCGCAAGTGCTCGAGCAATTGCCACGGAGAATGCTCGGCACTTTTGGGAATTTTGCCTTGCAGGGCTGCAGGCAGATGGGCTACAGCATCGTCGAATGTTGTATGGGCGTCGCCACCCTCAAGCAACTTGATTAGATGTTTTCTCAATAATTTTTCCGTTTCCATGTGCGTGGAAAATGCCCTTTACCTTTTCTTTTGTACCAGCCGCCACCGTCACAGATAGGCCGGTGATTGACCGTCTCTTCTCACCTGCATGATACACCGGCGGATTACTAGCAACGTTTACACGGCTTCCATGGGCAGTCCTACGTAGTTTTCCGCGAGTGTTTGCGCGGCGGCCCGCGAACTTGTAACGTAGTCCAATTCCGCAAGTTGACGACGTTCGTCAAAGGGGTTTGTTGGCCTATGTCGATGCAGCATGGAAGTCATCCACCAGGAGAAGCGCTGTACTTTCCAAACCCTGCGCAAACAGATTTCTGAATATCGCTTGAGCAGTTCCATCTTGCCGGAATCATAAAATTCCGTAAGACCGCGCACGAGCACTCGAACATCCGCAATGGCGAGATTCAGGCCCTTAGCCCCGGTAGGCGGAACGATATGCGCGGAATCTCCCGCCAGAAATAATCTTCCGAATTGCATGGGTTCAGCCACGAAACTACGCATTCCAGTCACGCTTTTTTGCAGGATGGGCCCTTCTGTCAGTCTCCGGTGTTCCGATAATTCGAAGCGGCGTTGAAGTTCGGCCCATATTCGCTCATCCGGCCATTCACTCAAATCCTCGTTGGGAGAACACTGCAGGTAGAGCCGGCTGACTTCCAGAGAGCGCATGCTGTGCAGCGCGAAGCCTCGTTCGTGGTAGGCGTAGATCAGTTCTTCAGAAGACGGAGGAGCTTGCGCGAGAATTCCCAGCCAACCGAATGGATAGATTTGTTCATACGCGGTAATCACGCCTTCGGGAATGGAGGGCCGACAAACGCCGTGAAAGCCATCACAGCCGGCAATAAAATCGCAGACCAATTCGTGAGCTGTTCCCTCATTTTCAAAATGGATGGAAGGAGTTGGCCCGTCGAGTGCCTGGATCCGCGCCTCGTTGGCGTTGAATATAATTTGGCCCCCAACGGATAAGCGCGCCGCCACCAGATCCTTGATGACTTCATGTTGCGCATAGATGACCACACCCTTACCGCCGGTAAGATCGCGAAAGTCGATGCGATGCCCGGCCCCGCCAAACCTAAGCTCGATTCCTCCATGGAACAGCGCTTGGCGTTGCAGCCGTTCACCGACACCAGTCTCCACCAACAGGTCGACGGTTCCCTGCTCCAAAACGCCCGCGCGGATACGCTCTTCGATGCGTTTGCGGCTGGAGGCTTCCAAAACTACGGATTCGATGCCGTGGAGATGGAGCAGATGAGAGAGCATCAACCCCGCTGGGCCGGCACCCACAATGCCGACTTGTGTGCGTATTTTCATAAGGTTATGGGCTTGAGAACGGATTCAACGCGCCTGTCAGTTGGCTAGTACCCGCCCGTTTCTAAGGTCTTTAATTAGCAACAATAAGGGGGTAACACCTTTAAAAGTGCTCCGAGCTCAAAGTATCATGGCCGTAAGCGTCTCACCCCCGGAGACATTCAACTGGCGTACAGCGAATAGATGCCCGCGAAAACTGCTCAATCAGCGAAGACTCCTCAACCCAAACGCAAATTCACCTTATCTACCAGGTTGAAGATCGTTGACCTTCTTCACCCCCACTGGACAGCCTTAACGTTGGCGTTCGTCGCTGTTCTGGGGGAAACCCTGACCGATGTGCTGGAACCTTGGCCAGTAAAGATCGTGGTCGACAATTTGCTGCAACATAAGCGCTTGCCTGGCTGGATTGAACGCCCGGTTATCGCTCTCTTCGGGGACAACCAGATCGCCATCCTTAATTTTGCGGTCGGCGCGGTTGCAGCCATAGCCGTAGTCGGGGCTCTCAGTTCTTACGCCGAAAAATATCTTACAACCAGCGTGAGCCAGTGGGTAACTCACGATTTGCGGCGCATGCTGTACGGCCACATTCAAAGACTGTCGCTCGCAGAGTATGACGAAACGCGCACCGGCGATTTGATCTCCCGCGTAACCAGCGACATCAATGCCGTCCAGGATTTTGTTAACACTGCGTTGCTGGGCATGCTCGTCAATATTCTTACCCTGGTGGGCATGATTGGCGTGATGTTCTACATCAACTGGCGCTTCACGCTGATTGCCCTGTCGGTTTCGCCAGTCCTATTTGTGTTCGTGTACGTATTTACCCGTCGGATCAAAAAGTTCTCGCGTGCGGTTCGAAAGAAAGAAAGCGACCTTACGTCTGTAGTCCAGGAGGTCTTTAGCTCTATCCGCGTCGTGAAGGCGTTCGCCCGCGAAGACTATGAACAGGAACGTTTCGAAGCCTACAGCCTGGAAAATGTGGAAACTGCGCTGAAGGCACGGAGCCTTAAAGCGAAACTGGCGCCGATGGTGGAGGTAATCGTAGCCATCGGTACCTGTTTAGTGCTCTGGTACGGAGCACGTCTGGTGCTGAACGGAAGTCTGAGCGCAGGCGTGCTCATCGTTTTCTTGCTGTACCTGGGCAAGATGTATAAGCCCATGCGCGATTTGTCCAAGATGACGGACACGGTTTCAAAAGCGGCTGTGGGGTTCGAGCGAATACAAGAAGTCCTCGAAATTGAAAGCAAGGTTCGAGACTTGTCGCGGGCAAAAAAGGCTCCCAAGTTCAAAGGCAAAATCGAGTTTGAACACGTCAGCTTTAGCTATGACGGCGACAACCTGGTGTTGAAAGACATCAATTTTACGATTCAGCCCGGTCAAATCGCGGCATTGGTGGGCCCCTCCGGCACAGGTAAGACTACGGTGATCAGCTTGATCCCGCGTTTTTATGACCCGACTAGCGGCAAGGTAAAGATAGACGACCACGACGTCCGCGAGTACATCCTGAAGTCGCTTCGCCAGCAGATTAGCTTCGTGTTGCAGGACACGCTACTGTTCCATGCCACCATCTGGGAAAACATCGCTTATGGGCGGCCGGATGCCTCGCGTAAGCAAATCGAGGAAGCTGCACGACTGGCAAACGCTCACGAGTTCATCGAAAAAATGCCCGAAGGCTATGACACTATGGTCGGTGAACGAGGAATTTCGCTTTCGGGAGGACAGCGTCAACGTATTGCTATTGCCCGTGCAATTATTCGTGACACCCCCCTACTGATCCTTGACGAGCCCACTTCCGGGCTCGACGCAGCTTCTGAGCAAACCGTGATCGAAGCGCTAGACCGGTTAATGAAGGGCCGGACTACCTTACTCATCGCCCACCATCTGGGAACCATCCGACATGCAGACTGTATTTTTGTGGTCAAAGATTCAGAGCTCGTGGAACAGGGCACTCATGAGGAACTTCTGGCAGCCGGAGGAACGTATGCGGAACTTTACAGCATTCAAACTTCACAGGGCGCCGAGCAAACGGCAGTGGAGCACGCCGCTGAAAAACCTGTCGCCTAAGTTGTCTGGCCTTTTCAGTCCTGTGAGCGCTGTCCGCAAGATATATCCCATTTCATTAATTTGTTTTGCACTGCTACCCTTCGGAACAGCCAGTTCTTTACGGGCGCAGAACGAACCAAAAACGGATGAATCGCAGCAAGAGAGCGAACCCAAGAAAGATAAAGAGCAAGGGAAAATAGAAGAAGCAAAATCAGGAAAAAAAGAAGAGAAACGGAAAAAGGGCGAACCAATCCCCCAGCTCAGGGCGGTGATCTGGCACCCCACGATCGATGTTAATCAGTTAAATCTGTTTTATGGTGCCGGAGGCAAGGAAGACGCGCCAGATCCAAACGCCAAATATAAATTCAAAAAAGAAGATATGAGCGGCACTAGCCCGAAGTTTGACGTCGAAGACGACAAGGGTATCAAGTGGCGCGTCAAGCTGGGGCAGGAGCCTCGAGCGGAAACCGCCGCCACCAGATTGTTATTTGCCGCCGGCTACTTCGTGGACGAAGATTATTACGTCGACGAATTACATGTCGAGGGTTTGCCACCATTGAAGCGTGGACAGACCTTTGTTACACCCGACGGCGTGGTACACGGCGCACGCCTCGAGCGGCGCACGAAGGAGATCAAGAAACTCGGAACATGGGACTGGTTTAAAAACCCGTTCGTGGGCGCTAAAGAATTCAACGGCCTTCGCGTTATGATGGCCTTGGTTAACAACTGGGACTTAAAAACCATCAATAATTCGATTTACGAAGTCAACGACGAGGCCGAATATGCGGTCACCGACGTCGGCGCGACATTCGGTAAAACTGGGAGTCCGATTCACCGCTCCAAAAGCGTCTTAAAAGATTATGAAGATTCCAAGTTCATTGATAAGGTAACGTCCGATTTTGTGGATTTCGTCATGCACAGCCGTCCCTCCTTGATCGCCGTCGTCGACGTACCGAATTATGAGAAACGTACCAAGATGCAGAAAATAACAAAACACATCCCTAGGGCTGATGCGAAGTGGTTAGGCCAAAGACTTTCGCAACTTAGTGAAGAACAAGTTCGCGATTGTTTCCGGGCCGGTGGATACACCCAAGAAGAAGTCCAGGGCTACGCGACGGTAATGCAAAATAGAATCGCGGCGCTGAACGCGTTGTGAGGGCAGGCTGCCGCTTTAAGAAGGCGTCAGGACGCTTCACATTTAACTTATGCCAACAAATCATGATAGGAGTGTAAACGTGCGCGTGTCATCGTTCTGGATTGCCTGCCTGTGAAGCTGATCATTCAACCTCGCGATGGCGCGACCCCCATTCTCACGGCCATCAAGAAGGCCAAAAAATCAGTCGATATCGCAATTTTTCGATTTGACCGCACGGACATCGCGGCAGAGCTCAAAGCCGCTGCCGCCAGAGGCGTCAAAGTAACTGCGCTAATCGCGTACGTTAATCGCGGCGGCGAAAAACACCTTCGAGCGTTGGAGATGCGCTTCCTTGAGGCCGGAATCATCGTCGCGCGCACCGCCGACGACCTGATCCGCTACCACGACAAACTTGTCATTTTCGATCGCAAGACTCTGTTCATGTTGTCATTTAATTTTACGCACCTGGACATTGACCACAGCCGTGGTTTTGGAATCATTACCCGCAACACTAAAATCGTACAGGAAGCAATAAAGCTGTTTGAGGCAGATTGTACCCGCAAATCCTACAGTGCCGGGCTCGAAACGTTTGTTGTTAGTCCCGTGAATTCCCGCAAGGTCCTGAGCACTTTCTTGAAGCGCGCGAAAAAGCAATTGCTGATTTACGATCCGGAAATCTCTGACCCCGAGGTCGTGCGCATACTGCAGGAGCGGGCCAAGGCCGGCGTGGAGGTCAAAATCATTGGAAAAGCGGCCAAACGCCTGGGCTTAAGAGCAGCCAAGCTCACGAAAATCCGCCTGCATACTCGCACCATTCTGAGGGACGCGACTCAAGCTTTTGTAGGAAGTCAGAGCTTGCGCGAGGCAGAGCTGGACTCCCGCCGCGAAGTAGGGCTGATCATCCGGGAAAGCAAGATCGTCAAAGAATTGACGAAGTGTTTTGAATCGGATTGGAGTTCCACGGATGCGGCGACAGACAGCGCCATGAAGCAGGACGAGCCAGAGGTCCCCAAAAAACACGTAGTACGAGCGACCAAGGTACTTGCCAAGGAATTACATCCCTTGGAAGCGACGGTCAAGAAGGCCGTCAAGAAAGTCGTGGCTGAAGCCGGCGAGGACGTACTCGGCGATAAGCGCGTCAAGACCACCGTCAAAAAAATGGTCAAAAAGGCCATCAAGCAGGCGGTGAAAGAAGTAGCGGGCGACACTAAAGATACCTAACTGGAATTTTGAGGAGACCTAATTGAATACACGGCCGCGAAGTGCAATTCAGATTCGATCGGCAGCACTGCTGGCAGTTGCAGTTTTTGGTAGTGCGCCTATTTACGCCTCTGCGGGTCAGGGTTCACAAGCTCAGAATCCACCAGCACAAAATCAACCGCAGAACCCTCCGCCAGACTTGAAATTACCCGGCTTCCAGGAATTTTCCGACCGCGTCCAGAAATACGTTCAGCTGCACAAATCCGTCGAGGCGACGGTGCCAAAGCTTAAGGCAACTAATGAACCAGAGTTGATCGTCGCGCACCAGAAAATCCTGGCGCGGAAGATCAAGGCGGCGCGTGCGCATGCCAAACGTGGAGACATTTTTACTCCTGCTGCCAGAGAGGACTTCCTGAAAGCGATGGCCAGCGAATTTCAAGGCCCGCAAGCCTCTCATGCGAAAGCCACGATGAAACAAGGCGCGCCTCTTAAAAAAGTTCACCTGCATGTCAACGAAATTTACCCTGAAGCCATTCCCTACACTTCCATGCCGCCAACGATGCTGCAAAAAATTCCAAAATTACCAGAAGAGCTTGCGTACCGGGCGGTAAGCAGCGACCTCGTACTTTTGGACGTTAAAGCCAATCTTGTTGTGGATTACCTTCCAGGTGTTATTCCCGTTGAGGCTACGAACGGACAATGATACTGCCGCGACGATTTTTCCTTATTGGACTTTTCCTTGTACTAGCGACCGGCCAGCGCGTCGACGAATTTAAATTCCCACTTAAGTCAAACTCCGTGCGCTTCGCGGCCATCGGAGACATGGGCACCGGCGAGAAGCCTGAATTTGAAACCTCCGAGCAGATGAATGAGCAACGGAAAAACTTCCCCTTCGAATTTGTAATCGCGCTCGGCGACAACCTCTATGGCGGCCACTCCCCGGCCGACTTTGAGAAGAAATTCGCGAGCCCGTACAAGGCTCTCATAGATGCCGGAGTAAAATTTTATGCCTCGCTCGGCAATCACGACGACGCCAGCGAGCGTTTCTATAAGCCATTCAACATGAACGGGGCAAATTACTATTCCTTCAAAAAAGGCAACGTGCACTTCTTTGCTTTAGATAGCAATTATATGGATCCCAAACAACTGGACTGGTTGCAGAAA
Source organism: Candidatus Acidiferrum sp. (assembly GCA_035996445.1). GTDB lineage: Bacteria > Acidobacteriota > Terriglobia > Acidiferrales > UBA7541 > Acidiferrum. Next base: position 24,694 of record DASYJM010000128.1, read on the forward strand.
CAATTGGAAAGCGCGGGAAGCAATGAGTGGAAGATCTGTTTCTTCCATCACCCGCTCTATTCGTCGGCGCGCAAGCATGGGCCCGCAACCGACCTCAGACTTCTGTTGGAGCCGATATTTGTGAAATACGGCGTTAACGTCGTCTTCGCAGGGCATGAGCACGTATACGAACGCATCCTGCCGCAAAAAGGTATTTACTACTTCACCGAAGGCTCATCCGGCCAATTGCGCGCCGGTGGATTGGATCGTTCAAGTATCACCGCAAACGGTTTCGACACTGATCAAGCGTTCATGCTCGTTGAGGTGGCGGACGATCAAATGTACTTCGAGGCGGTATCAAGGACAGGAAAGGTGGTCGATTCTGGAGTCATTCAACGGCAGCAAGCAGCAACTGCAGCCAAGCCCTAGATCTGCCGCGCACACTTTAGCGTAAAGTGTTGGCGGACTTACGCTCGCGTTTCATCGCGTACATGGCAGTATCCGCGGCAGAAACCAAAGATTCGACGTCGTCTCCGTCCAAGGGATATACGCCGACCCCGACGCTGACGGAAATTCGCGGCCCATTGCTATCTTCAGCGATGCTGCTGCTGATTCGGCGCGCTACAGAGTGGGCGGCTTCCCTCCCGGTCTCAGGAAGCAGGAGCGCGAATTCATCCCCCCCAAACCTCGCGGCAGTATCGATATCGCGGCAAAACAGCGTCAAAGCGTCGGCTGTCCGGCAAAGTGCCTGGCTTCCCGTCATGTGGCCGTAGCTGTCATTAAGCTGCTTCAAGCCGTCCATATCGAACAGCAGAAGGGAGAATTCCCTGCCAGTGCGATTCGAACGTCTAATTTCCATGTCCAACGCATCGATTAAATGCCGATAATTGGCAAGCCCGGTAAGCGGGTCACTCGCCGCCACGCGACGCAGGTGATCCTCCAATTCACGCTGCTTGGTCACGTCCTCAACAATGACTTCATACGCATACATCTGTCCCTGCTCGCTTAGTACTTCCTGCGCACTCAATCGGACCTTAATAGTTGATCCATCTTTGCGAGTCCACTCCGACTCAACAGGATCCGCCGCTCCATCGTGTGATTTTCCGAGAAGCTGCGCCCGCTTCACTGGATCGCCAAAAATATTGCCAGCGACATTGACCTCGAGTAGTTCTTCCTTGGAGGGATATCTCAACATCGTCAGCAACGCCTGGTTTACGTCGAGAAAGGCTCCTTCCACGTCACAGCGGCATATGCCGTAACTTAGGTTTCCAGCCAGGGCGCGGTACTGCGCCCGCAATCGGCGTAACTCACGCTCCGCACGGTCCCGTTCATGACGCAGCGATTTCTCGTTAAGGGCTCTGCGGACCGCCACCGGCAGATGTCCGATGGCGTCGATATAGACGCACTCAAACGCGCCTCGCAACATAAGATTAGCGGAGTCCTCTTTGGTGATGTTATCGACAAGCAGGATTAGCGGAAGGTCTTTGGGTAGTTCAGCGACTAAGTCACATAGGTTATCCCCCTGTGGGCGGTCCGAAATGTACTGGCAAACGGCAAGATCAAATGATTGCCGTTGCGGGTGATTAGCTAGCTCGTTCGCATCCGTGACGACATGTGCTTCGACTGCAAACCCGCCGCGCCTTAGTTCCTGCACGCTGCGCTCGACCAGCGATTGGTCGCCGTGAGCAAAAATAACTCGTACCGCAGGGCGCCTGGAGGCCGCCTCGTCAACACTCGCAGGCCGGCTCGCCACTTGTGTCCCGCTTTCTAGTTTGGATTGCAAAGGCAAGGTTTGGCCTCAAACTCCCTTAGAAGGAACCTCTTAGAAGCGCCCTTTCCACTCCAGAGGAGCACAGGGATAAGCCGGTAACAATCAGGCTTTCTCCTTATGGTTAACTACCGGGTACGGGTGCCCGCGAACCCTCTTCCCCATGGTCATCGGTTCTTCGCGGACCGATATCGCGGCGTTTGCCGCCATCCCGGCCGACAACCTGTCGCGCTGTCCATCACAACTGTCTCATTGCATAGTTATGGGAGCGATAGTAATTCGGTACTACAGGATATTCCTACTTCCCACGCGGTCCCGATTATGGGAGAGTATGTTCCCGGTTACCTCGCCCGACGTCCCCCCTGGCCCAAAGGTTAATCGATTGTGGGTGATCCACTGTGTATAAGAGTTTTTTTGGGCTTAAGAAAAACCCTTTCAACGTAAATCCTGACCCTTCTTATCTTTACCTGACGCCTCAAACGAGGCGGACTCTTGACGAATTGACCTACGGCATAGAGAGCCGCAAGGGTTTGATGCTACTAACCGGAGAAGCGGGCACAGGCAAAACCACCCTGGTTAATCATTTGCTCCATTGGCTGGAGCATCAACGTGCTCGTACCGCATTTATCTTTAATTCTCATCTCGATTCCGAGCAATTGTTCGATTTCATTTTTTCCGAGTTTGAAATTCCGATTACTCCTCAAGCGAAAGCCAATCCATTATTAGCATTTAACGATTGGTTGTTGGCTCGCTACAGGGCGCACGATTTGGTCGTTCTGATCGTGGACGAAGGACAAGGACTGCCTATCCATGTTCTCGAAGAGATACGCTTGTTGTCGAACATGGAGCTTCCCAACGAAAAGTTGCTGCAGATTATTCTGGTCGGCCAGCCCGAGTTGGAGGCGAAGCTCCGACGTCCAGATCTCCGGCAACTGCAGCAGCGCATTGGCCTGCGCTCTAGGACCGCGCCGCTTACGTTGGAAGAAGTTGCGGGGTATATTGAAAGTCGTTTACATACCGCGGGCTCAAGCAGCGATTTAGTGTTTGAGGCTGAGGCCGTCGAGGCGGTGCACAGCTATTCTGCAGGCATACCAAGAGTTATCAATTTGTTGTGTGAAAACGCGCTAATCAATGCCTACGTAGAGCATACAAAGGTCATTGCCGCGGCATTAGTTGCGGAAGCCGCGCGTGAACTACAGTTCGACGTCTTCCGGCCCGTGGCGCCGCGATTACGCACCATAAGTCCGCCGCCGGAAGTGCCGGACTTACATGCAATTCTGGCGAAGATTCAAGCAGACGCCGACGCTTGGCAGGAAACGCCCAAGGCTACGCCCTATCTCGTGAGCGCGCAAAAAGCCGTTATCAATCATCAGGGTGATGCATTCAGCGCCGGGAATGCCGAAACAAAAGAGACCAAGGTCAATACTGCGCCAACTTCACGATTACCGGGGCCGCAATTCGCGACGCCACGGGTGCGGGTGTGGAAGCATGATTTCAGCCGGAATTTCTTCTCCGCGAATCTTACTTCAGCTCGCGCCTTGCGTGCTATCGGTAATCTGCGCTCCTCTATCGAACCAGCGATAGGTTCCATTAGAAAATACAACGTCGCAGAAAAACTGAGGCTGTATACCGAGCTTGCCCGAATGCATGGGTTTGGACCGACGCTTCGCTCCTTCAGAAATCTGGGGTTGGAAACCAGGATAAGACGAAACGCCAAACGTGTTCAGGTTCACGGAATCGAACCGGCGGTACGCTCGCTTAGAACATTGGACCTCGACAACAGATTAAGGAATTGCGCGAAAACTGTCCGCAAAGTTACTGCACCGCGCCTGGCCCGCTTTTCAAAAGCATTCGTGATGAAAGCAAGGGCGGCCATTCACAGTGCTCGAAATGTCGCAGTTCCGCTTTTAGAGTCACTGCGGCTTTGGTGGGGACGTAACTTCAACGAAGAGGCTTACGGAAAGACTTTAATCACGAACGTTCTGGCGTGTGGCCTGCTAATCGAGATTCTTCTTCGGATGAATCTGGCTGAATCGTCGCAATATCCTGGCCGGATAATAATGCGAGGGGTAGGAATTCTGCTATGTGGTGTTTATCTGACTGCGGGAGTTTCGATCTTGCTGCGGGCACGTCACAAGCTCCGGGCCGACGTTTCTGAATTGCTGGCAAAGACCTTTCGCTGGCTACGGGCTCCTATATCTCCCATACAGACTCGCGCGCTTAGCTCCGTCGCGGGCAAGATACAAACGCAGAGGCGAGCTTGATCATTATTCGCAGTTTTCAAACCTGTTGAGTGATTTTGTTATCGCGCTTCGCCGCGAACCGATCCGGCCAGATCAACTTGAACGTCCACAACCGGCTTAACCTTTAAAAGGAAGTTACTAGGATTTTTCAAACCCCACTCTATCTAGAGGACTTCGAAACTTGCCGTCCGATTCCACTGATCTTCCTTTAGCGCTACTTGGATAGTGCACGCTGAGCTCATGATCAGCCCGGTGCAGAGAAAATATTCCATGTAGGGCAACTAAGGTTCAGCCGGCGCGATCGGGCCGAAATCCCACCTCGCAGTATTGGGAGCTTTCGAGAATTTCGTTATGCATCTTGCGGTCTCTACGGTTGTTACCGCTCTCACCCGAGGTAGCATCCACCACAATTTCGCCGCTAGCCTTTCCTGTTGCGGGATCGACAGCCACTGTTCCGCGCTTCACATGAATCGTTCCAGGCACGGTATTTAAAGTGGATTCCAGGCTTCAATTCGTGCGGGGTCAACAGACAAAACAATTTGTTCTGCGGCTCGTGTCGCGTATAAATTTTGCTCCGGAGTAAGCGCCTGACGTGGCGGCGTTGCGCCGATGAGCAACAGTGCGGCAATACAATTCCTCTGTGCAGACAGACGTCATGTTTGGAAATCCTCGACTCATGCCGCCAGAAATCGCCAGCCAAGTAACGCGCCGGTGACGGCAAAATGTGCTAGTGAGGTTTCGCCCACGTGAATAGATATCAATCGCGCGAAAACCTCTGGATTATTCTTGAAAACAGTTAGAGTTCTGCGACGCAGACGCGCGCGCCCATCGAGCAACAGCAGGAGCCGGGCCATAAACGTTGGACGCCGGGCAAATTGGCGGTGGGCTTTTTGATACCAACGCAAATCGTTTTTCTCCACGGCCTCCCCTAAGGCTACTGCTTGCTGAAAGCTCAGGCTCAATCCCTCGCCGGTAATGGCGTCTACGCTTCCTGAGGCGTCACCAATGAGCGCAACGTTGCCGCGAGAAACGCGCTTTAGCCGATGCATGGTTGTGATCGTGCCGCGTGCTGGCCTTGAAAGCCGTTCACAACTCAAACGGCCTGCTAGTTCTGGGAATTCGTTAAGAGCAACTCGGATGTCGCGGTTTTCATGTCGCGAGACAACTACCACGCATACTTCATTGGCGGACACCGGCGCAACGTACGCTTGCGCCTTCTCGGCCCAATGAATTTCCACGTATTCCGACCAGGGCGCCATAACAAAGTGTGCCCGCCATGCCAGTCGCGAGTCTCTCTTGTTAGAAGACTCTAACCCAGCCCAGCGCCTAACCCGCGATTGGCCGCCGTCCGCGCCTATAATCCAATTCGCCTGCACGAAATTTCCTCCGGCAAGGTTGACGCCATCGCCACAAATGCCGGTAACGGGCGTTCCCCAAAGAAACTGAACACCCAGAGCGGCTGCGCGATCCAGCATTTTCTTGTGCAGCAAAGGACGACGTAACCCCACGCCCCGTGCAGTCGGAAAGTCGGCAATTGCAGACTTTTCTTTTTCGAGAAATTTTATTCCCGCGAGCGGACACCCTTCACCGGCCGCAATTTCCACGCCGAGTTGCTTGAGAGCGACAATCGAATCCGGCATCAAGCCTTCGCCGCATGGCTTATCAATCGGCGGTTTGTTTCCATCTGCGACGACCACGTGGAAGCCACGCCGTCGCGCCGCGATCGCCGCAGCTAAACCCGCAGGGCCGCCTCCGATCACGAACACGTCCGTGCCATTGACCATAATCGTCCACTTTCCTCGATCTTCAGCTGTCCACTTGGAGGGTTGTTGATAGAGATGCGCGAAATGGGACGCAAGATGCTTTTACGTAAGGCGTGTGTAACGTGGTATAAACTAGATTTATTCGCCGGTTGAAAAGTATTAATTTGATCTATAAGTGTTTTGGCCTCATTCTGAGCTCACGGATCAGCCTGTTACTTGGCGGTCTGGCACATGAACAGGTTTGTTTTAAAGGTTCCAAGAAACAAATTGTGCCCATAAAAGCGTCACCAGTGCAAACGGAGAGTTTTAATTGAGCGAATCGCTCCCCAGACCTCGTAGTCACACACTTGTGGATGGCGCCAATCGTTCGCCGGCGCGCGCCATGCTTCGCGCTTCAGGCCTCGCTGACGGAGACTTCAAGAAACCACTGATTGGTGTAGCTAACACGTGGATTGAAATCGGCCCGTGTAATTACCATCTACGCGAGTTGGCAAAACATGTGAAGGACGGAATTCGAGCGGCCGGTGCTGTTCCCCTCGAGTTCAATACCGTCTCGATTTCCGACGGCATCACCATGGGCACGGAGGGCATGCGCACCTCACTCATCAGCCGTGAAGTGATCGCAGATTCCATCGAGCTGGTGACCAGAGGTAATCTGTTCGACGCTCTCATCGTGCTGGTCGGCTGCGACAAAACCATTCCAGCCGGCATTATGGCCTTGGCTCGCCTGAATATTCCCGGACTGATTTTATACGGCGGTTCAATTGCCCCAGGCCAGTTTGAAGGTCATTCCGTTACGATTCAGGATGTCTTCGAGGCGGTGGGCACTTATGGCCGCGGAGAAATGACCGAGAAGCGCTTGACCGCGCTAGAAAGCGTTGCGTGCCCGGGAGCCGGCGCCTGCGGCGGCCAATTCACCGCCAATACCATGGCGCTGGTTTGCGAATTTCTTGGTATAGCACCTATGGGGCTTTCCAGCACCCCCGCTTCCAACGACGCGAAAGCTGAATCGGGTCATCGCGCCGGCGAACTTGTCGTGGACCTTCTTCGCAGGAATGTTTTGCCATCGCAAATCATAAACAAGACATCCATTGAAAACGCCATCGCCGGTGTGGCGGCTACGGGCGGCTCAACGAACGCAGTACTGCATTTGCTGGCTATCGCCAACGAAGCGAAGCTTCCTTTGTCGATCGACGATTTCGACCGCATCAGTTCACGCGTTCCGATCCTTGCCGATCTAAAACCTGGGGGAAGATTTGTCGCTACCGACCTTTACGCAGCAGGCGGCACTGCGCTCGTCGCAAAGCGCCTGCTTGAAGCTGGATTGTTGCGCGGAGACTCCATCACCGTTACGGGCCGCACCATCGCCGAAGAAGCCAGCACCGCTAAAGAAGCGCCCGGACAGGAAGTCGTTCGCAAGCTGAACGCACCGCTCAAGCCCACCGGGGGCCTGGTAATCTTGAAAGGCAATCTCGCTCCTGAAGGCTGCGTGGTGAAAGTTGCGGGTCATAACATTCAAAACTTTCGCGGCACTGCGCGCGTTTTCGATAGTGAAGAAGCGGCGTTCCAAGCGGTGGAAAATCGCAGCATTAAAGCGGGAGACGTGATGGTAATTCGCTATGAGGGTCCCAAAGGGGGCCCGGGAATGCGTGAGATGCTTGCGGTTACCGCGGCGTTGGTCGGCGCCGGCCTTGGCGATAGCGTTGCGCTACTAACCGACGGCCGTTTTTCTGGCGCCACCCACGGGCTCATGGCCGGCCACGTTGCTCCCGAGGCGGCTAATGGTGGCCCTATCGCCGCCGTCGCCGAAGGAGATACCATTGTGTTCGATCTTCCATCGCGTACATTAAATTTGGAAATCAGCAGCGCGGAAATGCAACGAAGGCTGGCCTCCTGGCGTGCCCCTGCGCCGCGCTACACTTCTGGAGTGATGGCCAAGTATGCGCTGCTGGTTTCGTCATCGGCTTTAGGAGCTATCACCGCTGTTCCGCCAATACTGCCGTCTGCAATGGCACCTGGGACGAGTGCGAGGACCCTATGAAACTAACCGGCGCGGAAATTCTTTGCGAATCGCTGACCAGGCTGGGCGTGAAGCACATCTTTGGCTATCCCGGCGGCGCAATTTTGCCCGTTTACGACGCGCTTGGAAAATCGAAATTGCACCACATACTGGTGCGCCACGAGCAAGGCGCCACGCATATGGCCGACGGTTACGCGCGGGCAAGTGGCGAGGTAGGCTGTGCGATGGCTACTTCCGGTCCTGGCGCGACAAATATGGTCACCGGTATTGCTACGGCCATGCTTGATTCTTCGCCCGTCGTATGTATCACCGGACAAGTGAGCAGCAAAGTTTTGGGTTCCGACGCGTTTCAGGAAATCGATATCACCGGCATCACCATGCCGATTACCAAGCACAACGTGGTAGTCACCCGCGCCGAGGACATTGCGCGTACTGTTCGTGAAGCATTTCTGATTGCCGCGTCTGGGCGCCCCGGACCAGTTTTAGTGGACATCACCAAGGATGCGCAGCAGGCTTCCTGTGAGTTTGATTGGCATGCTTCCGCGCCAAAACTTCCGCCAAAACGTCAGCGAATAAATTACGACCAGGCGGAATTCGATCGCGCGGTGGAATTGCTGAACTCCGCAAAACGTCCGCTGATTCTCGCTGGACACGGAATCATCGTTTCGGGCGCGATGAAAGCTTTCGAGCAATTCGTGCGCGCTGGCAATTATCCGGTAGCTATGACCCTGCTCGGAATCGGCTGCTTCCCTGCCAAGGATCCTCTGAACCTGGGCATGATGGGTATGCATGGAGAAGCCTGGGTCAACAACGCCATTCAGGAATCTGATCTGCTGATCGCCGTGGGAATGCGCTTCGATGACCGCGTCACCGGCGATTTGCGCACCTACGCGAAAAACGCCCGTAAGATTCACATCGAAATTGATCGCGCGGAGATCAACAAAAATGTGCCGGTGGACGTGGCACTCGTTGGCGACGCGCGTGAAGTTCTGGAGAAACTCACACCGCACATACAAACACCCGACCACGGTGTGTGGCTCCGCCATATCCAGGAATCAAAGGGCGATTCCGCCGTCCGGGACATTCAAAGCCTGCCGGACAACGGTCACCTCTATGCCGCCCACGTGATCAACGACATCTGGAAAGAGACTCGTGGGGAAGCCATCGTGGTCACCGATGTTGGTCAGCACCAAATGTGGGAAGCGCAGTATTACCACCACAATTTGCCGCGCACGCTGATCACCTCCGGCGGACTCGGCACCATGGGTTTCGCGCTGCCAGCCGCCATCGGCGTCAAATTTGCCAAGCCTGACGCGGAAGTATGGGTGGTCGTCGGAGACGGCGGATTCCAAATGACCATGAGCGAGCTAGCCACCATCGTGCAGGAAAAAATCAACATCAAGATCGCCATCATCAACAACGGCTTCCTGGGCATGGTCCGGCAGTGGCAGGAATTTTTCTACGACAAACGCTATGTCGCGACTCCTCTCGTGGCTCCCGATTTTGCGGCGCTGGCCAACGCTTTTGGCATCCGTGGCGAACGCATCGCTACGCGATCCGAAGTGATACCCGCCATTCGCGCGGCGCGCCAATCCACGGAGACCGTGCTCATCGATTTTCGCGTGGAGCAGGAAGACTCCGTTTACCCCATGGTGGCGGCCGGCGCTTCCCTTCACGACATGATTCGACGGCCCGACAGTCCGCTGGTGGAGACGGCGACTGAGCCATGAAAAAAATCGAGGAAACCATGCAAACACTCGTCGCGTACGTAGAGAACAAACCAGGCGTGCTAAATCGCGTCTCTTCTCTGGCTCGGCGTCTGGCAATCAATATCGATTCGCTTACCGTAGGCCCCACGGAGAATGAAGAAATCGCGCGCATGACCATCGTCGCGCACACCGACGAAAAGGGTGCCCACCGCCTGGAGGCCAGCCTCGAAAAATTGGTGGACGTGCTGCTCGCTGAGAATATTTCCAACCGCTCCGTCCTGGAACGCGATCTGGCGCTGATCAAAGTTCTGGCGGACCAGAAAAATCGTCCGCATCTTATGGAATTGATCAAAGTGTTCAGGGCCCGGGTCGTGGACGTTGCTCCAGAGTCTCTTATCCTGGAGGTTTCCGGCACGGTGGATAAGATTGACGGCCTGCTCGAAGTCTTGCGGCCCTTCGGCGTTTTGGAAATGGCGCGTACTGGAAGGATTGCGATGACCCGAGGTGGCGATTTGCTTCGTCCACCAGTTGCTGACGGGCCAGAGGTTTCTGCAAATCCGGAGCCGCGTGCCGGGACAACGGTCACAAACTGACGAATGGTTTAGCGCTATCGTAAATCTGTTGAGCACATCAAATTTATCGCGGCCACGCAGGCCGCCCAAGGAAAAAGCATGGCAAAACTCTATTACGACGATTCCGCAGATTTATCACTCATCCAGGCAAAAAAAGTAGCCATCATCGGTTACGGCTCGCAGGGGCACGCACACGCGTTGAACCTGCGCGATAGCGGCGTGTCCGTCCGGGTAGGTTTGCAAGCGGGCAGTTCGTCGCGTTCGAAAGCAGAAAAGGATGGACTGATCGTCAACACTCCAGCGGAAGCGGCCACGTGGGCGGATGTCATCATGATCCTTGCCCCCGACACCAAGCAGCCGAAGCTGTATCACGAAGCCATTGAGCCAAATCTTAAAGCCGGCAAGACGCTGATGTTCGCGCACGGTTTCAACATTCGTTTCGGCGCGATCAAGCCGCCGGCAGCTGTCGACGTTTCCATGATCGCTCCCAAAGCACCGGGGCATCGGGTGCGCGAAGTTTTCAGCGAAGGTGGCGGCACCCCCGCGCTGCTGGCCGTGGAACAAGATGCCAGCGGGACGGCGAAAGACCTGGCGCTATCCTATGCCAAAGCACTCGGAACCACTCGCGCAGGCGTGCTTGAAACCACCTTCACGGAAGAAACGGAAACGGATCTCTTTGGCGAGCAGGCGGTCTTGTGTGGTGGTGTGAGCGAGCTCATCAAAGCCGGTTTTGAAACTCTGGTGGCCGCTGGATACCAGCCGGAAGTTGCCTATTTTGAATGCATGCATGAATTAAAACTGATTGTGGACCTGATTTATCGCGGTGGCCTAAGCTACATGCGCTATTCCATCAGCGACACTGCGGAGCAAGGCGATTACAGTGCCGGTCCGCGCATCATCAATGCCAAAACCAAGGAAGAAATGCGCAAAATTCTTTCCGAGATCCGGGACGGGAGCTTCGCCAAAAAATGGATTGAGGAAAACGAGCAAGGTTGCCCGAATTTTCTGGCTACCAGGCAGCGCGAGCAGACCCATCCCATCGAGCAGTTGGGGCCGGAACTTCGAGCCATGATGCCGTTTCTGCAGCCAATCACTGCTCCGGGTCTAGCCAAGCCCGCAGCAGCCAGCAAGAAGTAATTAAATCAATTGTAACTTTTTTGTCTGGCGGTGACCCGGGGTATTGACAGACCGGTAAATTTGAATAATTCTCGGGCCGCAATGAAAGCCAAGCCCCAGAGTACTACCCCACCTCTTCCGGAACGTATCGACAAACTCAGTATAAAACGCCAGGAAATCATACGCCCTATTCTTGAGCAACCGCGCGAATACGTGTTGCTGAGCGTACGTGCCCTTGCTCAACGCCTAGGCACCGATCCGGCCACCATTGTGCGTATCGTTCGTGGCTTGGGATTTGAAAGTTATCGCGATTTTCAACGCCATCTCCACGAATTATCTCTCGCGTTCGCCACTTCTCTGGATACCATGCGTGCTGCCGGTCAGGACGGCGGCATGCCTGGCTATATTCGCGAAGCGCTCGAGCAGGACTTAAAAAACCTCCAGGGCTTGAAAAACAGTCTGGATGCCCGTCGTTTGGTCGCGTTGGCCAAACGCATTTATGCCGCGCGCAAAATTATCCTGATTGCCGGCGACTTGGCCGCCTACCTGGCGAACTATCTTGAATACCAGACTAGTGTGGTGGGGTTGCCGGTGTTCGCAGCCACTTCTTACGGAAGAATTGCTCATTTAGCGCGCACAGCCACCAAGCAGGATCTCGTCATCGCCATCAGCTTCCGCCGCGGACTGCGTCAGACCGTGGAAGGCGCGCAACTGGCGCGGGACAAAGGCGCGTATTGCGTTGGTATAGCAGACACGTTTCTTTCGCCGCTGGCGCGAATATGCGACGAAATATTTTTAGCTTCGGTCGAATCCACTTCATTTGCCGCTTCGTTCACAGCTCCCATAGCACTGCTCAACGCCATCGTAGCGACCTGCGCGCAATATCGGCGCGCGGAAACTATGGTGGTGGTGAAAGAACTGGCGGAGGAGCAGCGCAAAGGTTTTCGCTGGTATACAGCATAGACTCGCCCCTGCTCGTTGTTCGATGCAACGCAGTGGGATGCCGGGCAGGCCCTGGGAGGAATACGACGCGGAGTTGGGAAACGGCTATTTCGACGGTTAGAACCGCGGATTTGAGTAATTTTAGCTCAGAGCGAGCTTTCCTAGCTCAGCCACGCGGCGTTCGAAGGTCATTTCCACTAGGCCATGCTTTCCGTAGTAGCGCAAAACAATCTTATGTCCTGGTTCAATCTTGGCCCGAGCCTTGACCAAGGCGTCCGACATCTCTACCCACTGTCCGGTTACCAGGTAGGTGCCTTCCCAGCCGCGCAATTCGAATCGGCCATCATGTCGCAAGGTAAGTGGGACCGCCGAGCACTTTATTTTCTTGCCGGCCAACTTGGCCGCCGAGCACTCATAGCGGCCGGATACGTCCACATCCTCCGCAGCAGCTCGGGGAGCCAACGCTGCCAAGCACAAAAAGCAGGAAGCCAGTATCCAAATTTTGTTAACCAAGTACCGCATTGCATCTCCCGCTAGATGACTCACAGCTAATTCCGGTATGCGATCACTGCCAGTAATGCAAGCTAACCGCCATGAAAATCCTCATAACGACGTTACAACCAATGAACTTACGTTGCCTTTCAAAACACGGAGTCGATTAAATGGAACATTCTGTGTCCCTTGACACGCCATCTTGTGCAAAATTATGCGGTACTAAAACCGTCGTCCGGTACGGCCTATACTATTGCGTTGGCAACTCCACACTTGCCTGGCCGTCCTTGCGGGGATCCGAAGCACCATAATTCACCCCGGCCGCAAAATCTCTCAGAACCGCCTGCCCTCCGCCCATGACGCTGGAAAATGCTCCGCGCAGATCTATTTTGTGACCCTTGGCGGTCAGTTCGTTGCGAACATTGCTGGCGAAACGACTCTCCATCGACACATCGCACCCACCAAACGTATGTTTTGAGAATCGGGGCGCTTCCAGGGCCGCTTGGATGTTCATTTTGAAATCGGAAATGTTGGCCACGAACTGCGCGTGGGCCTGAGATTGATTCCATCCGCCCATAATGCCAAAAGCCAACCGGGTGTCGCCTTTCTGCGCGAAGGCAGGAATGATCGTGTGCAGCGGCCGCTTTCGCCCGGCAAGAGCGTTGGGGGATGCGGGATCAAGCGTAAACAGGCCGCCCCGGTCATGTAACACAAACCCGGTGCCGGCAGCTACAATTCCCGAGCCGAAGGCGGCGAAGTTGCTCTGGATCAACGACACCATATTCCCTTCGCGATCCACGACGCTCAAGTACGTCGTATCGGTGCCACCCCGAAGCTCCCCCGCCGAGACATCACAATTCGCATGCGCCGGCTCGATCAATTTCGCTCTCTGCTCAGCCCATTCCTTTGAGAGCAACGTAGACACAGGTAATTTTTGTTGCCGCGGATCGCCTATGTACTTCACCAAATCCGCGTAGGCCAATTTCTTAGCTTCAATCATGGTGTGCAGAGCGTTTGTGGAACCGAACTCCCAGTTTTTCTGGCCCAACGGGAATTTCTCCATGATGTTAAGCATTTCGAGCGCGGCCAGTCCTTGTCCATTGGGCGGCAATTCGAATATTGTCCAGTCCCGATAGGTGGTGGAGAGGGGTTCCACCCATTCGCTGGAGTATTCCGCCAGATCTTCTGTCGTCATCACTCCGCCATGATGTTTCATGCCTTCGAGAATTTTTTTGGAGATCTCGCCTTTATAAAATGCGTCTCGTCCATGAGCAGCGATCTGCTGCAATGACCATGCCAGGTCGGGGTTACGAAAGACTTCTCCCACGCGCGGCGCGTGATCTTGTATCAAATACGTTTGAGAAGCAGAACTGTCTCCGCGCAGGAGATCTGTTTGTGTCGCCCAAACAGCGGCGGTCATTTCAGGCACCGCAAAGCCGTCCTGTGCAATCTTAATTGCCGGCGCGAGATCGTCGGCTAATTTTTTGCGCCCGAACTTGTCCGCCAGCTTTTGCCATCCATCGACAGCGCCCGGAACGGTCACCGAGTGAATGCCCTGCTGCGGCATATCCCGCAACCCGTGTTTATGCAGAAATTCTATGGACAGATCTTTGGGCGCCCAACCGCTGGCATTTAGCCCGTACAGCTTGTTGGTTTTTGCGTCGTACACGATCACAAAAAGATCGCCCCCGACGCCGTTCATCATCGGGGCGACCACACCCATGACAGCGTTCGCTGCGATCGCAGCATCTACCGCGTTGCCGTCGTGTTCGAGGATTCGCACGCCAGCTTGGGCCGCCAAAGGCGATTCGGCGGCTACAATGCCATCGCGCGAAATCACCATCGATCGCGCCTGAGAGCGATCCTGGGCCTGCAAAGTGAAGAACGGCATCATGCAGAAAATATAAACCGAAACTCTGAATAATTTCACAGGTCGCATCTTGCTCCGTAGTCTGGGGCCTGGCTGGCTGTTTGCCAGGATTTGCTCAATTCACAAATTTGTCCGTGGACTATACACTTTCGACCGTTCTTTTTGTAGCTACCAACTCTTGCGGGACTTTGCTTGCCCCGGCTGTCGTTGACGATCTTCAAACGATTGGCATTTGGCTCTAGACAATCTAGAATCCAAGAGCGCGGGTTGTGCCCCAAGGGTTTCGCGAGTGACTCAAAACCCTTTAGCCCGCGCCGGAGAATCTTCATTGCCGCAACAGCCTCGAGAACCCCGGAAACCGCAAGAACAAAGCGGCGCCGCTGCGCAGGCGGTTTCCGCACCAGACTTAATAAACAATGCCGAAATCGACGCCCTCATAAACGGACGTCACACCGATCCGTTCGCGCTTCTTGGCCCTCATCCGGTGCGGGACGGCTGGGCCATCCGATTTTTTATTCCTTGGGCCGCGGAAGCCAGCATCGCTATCGCCGGAAATAACGCTTCAGGCCGACCGGTTAACACCATGAAAGTTAGCGATGCCGTGAAAGTCCGCCCAGAAGGTTTCTTCGAAGCGATGTGGCCTTCCAATCAAACCGCTCCTCCCGCACCCGGCAGCTACAAAATTCAAGGACGCACGCATCACGGTGAAGCCTTCGAAATGTATGACGCGTATTCCTTCCCATACCTCCTGAGCGAATTCGATTTATATCTCATGGGCGAGGGCCGG
>DASYJM010000129.1:0-2896 GCA_035996445.1 Candidatus Acidiferrum sp.
GCCTCTCATGGACGAAGCCAGCGCGCGAATGTTAACATCGCTGGATCGACCCGGTGGGGCCGTGGCGCAGTTGGGAGCGCGCCTCGATGGCATCGAGGAGGTCGTGGGTTCGAATCCCATCGGCTCCACCAAATATCACACCTGCCCGGAGTTTGCGCTGATCCACTAAAACAATTTATGGCCAAGCTGACTTTTCTGGGCGCCGCCGGGAGCGTGACCGGCTCGAAATATCTGGTGGAGGCTGCGGGAAAGCGGCTGCTTGTAGACTGCGGACTTTTTCAAGGCCTTCGCGAACTCACGGAGCGCAATTACCAGCCATTATCGATTGATCCCAGGACAATCGACTATGCGGTGCTGACGCATGCGCACCTGGATCACAGCGGTTGGCTACCGGTGCTGGTGAAGGCTGGGTACCGGGGACCGATTTTCGCAAATCCCGCCACGATTGATCTGACCGCACTGTTGCTGAAAGATTCGGCTCATCTTCAGGAAGAAGATGCTTTACACCCACAGAGGGAGATGAGTGGGCGCCCGCAGCGCGAGCCCCTGTACACCAGTGAAGATGTGGACCCCGTGTTGCGCCTGATGAAGCCAATGCCTCGCTTAGGGGAATTCGAAATCGACGCTGTATACAGCGTCGTTTCCTATGACGCCGGGCACATTCTTGGATCGTCAAGCCTGGAACTGACAATCCGCGAGAATGGCACGAAAAAGGTGGTGGTATTTTCGGGAGATATCGGGCGTTATGGCCAGCCCATCCTGAACGATCCGCATACGCCTCCCAGCACAGCTGATCTCCTGATTTGCGAATCTACCTATGGAGACCGTGAGCATCCTGGAGGCGATCCGGCCGCGCAACTTGCGGATATTGTGAATCGCGTGACGCATCGGGGCGGCTCGATCATTATTCCAGCGTTTGCCGTCGGTCGAACGCAAACGTTCATGTACTACCTGCGGCAACTGGAAGTGGAAAACAAAATTCCGCGGTTGCCAGTGTATGTGGATAGCCCAATGGCGCTGAGCGCGACAGATTTGTATCTGAAATATCGCGCGGATCATGATGTGGAGTTCGCGAAGATCGATGCGAATGGCCAGGGCGATCCGCTTTACGTTCGTGAATTTCATTTGACGCGTACGATGGAAGAATCAAAGGCTATAAATAATGTGCATACTCCTTGCATCATCGTGTCGGCCAGCGGAATGGTGGCCGGAGGAAGAGTGCTGCACCATCTGGCGCACCGGCTGCCGGACGGTAGAAATGCCGTGATTCTGGCAGGCTTCCAGGCACAGGGGACGCGTGGGCGTGCTCTGCAAGAAGGAGCGAAGACATTGCGCCTGTTTGGGCAGGACGTGCCGGTGAACGCAGAGATCATACAAATGAGCCAACTTTCGGCGCACGCCGGGAAAAGCGAGCTGCTTCGCTGGATAGGTGGATTACCTGTGCCGCCGAAACAAATCTATTTGACCCACGGTGAGTCTATTGCCGCGCAGTCTTTGCAAAAAGAGATCACCGCAAGGCTTTCGTGGATGGCGTCGGTGGCGCGTTATTTGGACAGCGTTGAAATCTAAATCGCTGAGCGAATTACTTTTTTTCTCTGCACGGAACTATTGGTTGGCCAACTCCGTCTATAGGAGCAAGACCACTCGCGGGGTAGGGGACTAACCACCACAGGGCAACCAACCGTCCGTCCTCTACCCCATATTCAATTCATTGTATTTACAGCAACTTACAGCGTGGGACGTGCTGGTCCGTGCTGGGTAATTTAGGCAAGTTAGGGCAAAATTTGCCCTAATTTTAGATTTTGTTTTCCTAATTTACGTTTTATGGCAAGTCCGGGACGTGAGTCGCCAGACCGGGCGGCGAACGCGGTCAGCCCGTCTTCCGTCCAAGACGACCTTCCGCTAGAGTTCCACGGAATGCTACAAGACAAAACAGAGTCTGTTGTCCCGCAAGAATACCATCCAATCTCAGGAGAATATGGAACCTTGCAATTCAAAGTACGTCGGCTATGACGCGACTTGCACCTTTCAGGGCTATGTGAATTACACTTTCTAAGAGTTACAAAAAATGATCCGAGGCCATGTGTTTTCTAGATCTCAGGCATTTCGAGCCGTGCCCTTACTTCTGTTCATTTCGATGAGCTGCATTTTGATCAAAGCTCAGGAGCGAGCTTATCTCGATGCGACCCAGACACCGATTCGGCATCGCCTAAGAGAGCCAGCTACGGGAAGCTTTGGCAGCGTAACGGTGGGATATAGCGAGCAACAGGTAGGATCGACACGGGAGCAACCTCTTACCCTTTCCCTGAAACTCTTTGGTCCTGCCGAAATTGCCCGAGGAGAAACATTCGAGTATGAAGTGCAAATCCGGAACGTGAGTAACAAGCCGGTGGAGCTGCCTTGGGATCTCAGTCCCGCCAATATAGAACCTACAGATTCGCACGCTAGCTACCAGTATCAGACAGCCGCGATCTTACTTAGCGCTAAATTGGAAGGCCATCGACCGGTTATCATGGAGGGCTCGACCCTTCTCTTTGGCGCGCCGTCGATCACTTCCACGATGATCAAATTGCAACCCGGCGAATGGGTGCGAATCAAAGCGAAGACCCGGGCTTTGTCGTCAAATCCCAATGATACCTGGCCGCCTGGGGACTTAGGGTCGAAACAGCCCGAGGGTCAATTAACTGCATCTCTGACATTGTCTTCTAGTGTCGTTACTTTCACTCCCGACGGTAATTCGCACGAGGCGAGCCAAACCGCAAAGGCACCGATCTCCTCGAACGTATCTGCTGTTCAATTTCGCTTTTAGCTTTCCCGTGTCGCCGAACTTGAAAAGACTCCTCCCGGAATGGCATTCGTGTTAAATCGTGACCCCGATAAAACCTGCCCTCGTCGG
>DASYJM010000130.1:0-5035 GCA_035996445.1 Candidatus Acidiferrum sp.
AGTCTCGTGCAACCGTCACCTTAGTTAGATTCTTCACAGACCTGATTTGGAGTTTTGGTTAAGATCGGAAGCTCACAAGGCTTCAGTTGTGAGATTCAGGTCGATAAACAGCTGTTCGTTTGGATTGGAACGCCTGCCTCCCAAGCAGGGGCGCTAGCCTCGCTAGACAGGAATTGAGAGATTACTTTTCAATGACGCCGCAGGCGATTCGCGTACCAGAGTTGCCTGCGGGGTCGGTTTTATAGTCGTCTGTCTTTTCGTGAATCACAATCGCCGTACCGCCTTCGTGAAAGAGCGAGTTCGGCCCGTCCCCGAGAGTAACGTTCGGATCCAAAAGCGACGCCTCAGCGTCTCCGCTGGCCTTCACCTGGATGTTGAGCAAGTCTCCGGCGTGCGGACCTTCGGGATTGTCTTTTCCGTGTTTCCTCGAAGTAGGGTTGAGATGTCCCCCCGCGCTGATAAAATCCGGCCCTTCACACTTGCCAACGGAATGGATGTGAATGCCATGGGTGCCGGGCGGCAGTTGCGAAACCTGTAAGTAAAGCCGAATCCCGACACCGGCTTGACGAATCGTCGCGGTACCGATCTTCTGCCCCTGCGCGTTGACAATATCTGCGTGAGCGGACCGTACCGCAGATTGAGCGAACCCGGCGGTCGCCCATAAAAACGCGCCTGCGAGAACGCAATTGCGGATTGACATGATCTTTCTTTCCCTCCCGAAGTTTACAGTTGCGATGGGCCGGTGCTGGTCTTGGAAGAAGCGCGCCGGAGTTGGCTTTCCGTGACGGGTGCCACGCGAAGCCGCAGCTAAAGAGCGCGCAGAAACTCTACGAGGTCCTTCTTTTCTTGCGCCGTCAACTTTGTGCCACCAATCATGTTGAAGAATTCCACGGTGTCTTCCAAGGTTAGGAGTCGCCCGTCGTGCATGTACGGCGGCGTGGCCTTGATCCCGCGGAGCGGGAACGTTTTGATGGGTCCATCCGCGGTCGCCATCATGCCGTTAATCATCTGCGGTTTATAAAAGCGCTCCGCCTGAAGGTTGTGCATCAGGTTATCGGTGAAATACGCTCCCGTATGGCAGGCTCCGCAATTTCCTTTGCCGAAAAAGATCTCCTGTCCACGGAGCTCAGCAGCGGTGGCTTTTTTGGGATCAAGCTTTCCGTAGATGTCCAGTTTGGGCGCAGGAGGAAAATCCAGAATCTCCTGAAACTCAGCCATAAAATGAACCTGGCTGCCGCGCTCCAGGATGTTGACGCCCTTTTTCGTGGCGATTACCTGGTCACCGTCAAAATACGCGGCGCGCTGCTCGAATTCAGTAAAATCTTCAACGGTCTTGAGCGCGCGCTGGGATCCGAAGAGGCGCTGGATGTTCACGCCTCGGAGAGCCGGTGTCTCGATGCGATGGCGAAATTCTTGTGGGCGAATGTCACCGACCTCATGTGTGGCGCCATTTGTGCCGCCATTAGAGTGGCAGTCGAAGCAGGCTACACCGAGGCTTGGTTTTTCGGATCGACGATCTTCGGTTGCGTTGAACTGCTGCTGCGGAAAAGGCGTGAGCAGCAGACGCAGACCTTCCAACTGCTTGGGATTAAGAATGCCATTCAAGATCTCGTAGTAGTTATTGATCGCAAGAAGCTTTCCCTGAGAAACATCCCCGAGGTCCGGGCGCGTAGTCAAATAAATTGCAGGGGGAAATGCGGGCAGAAAATGGTCGGGAAGATCAAAATCCAGATCAAAACGGGTGAGATCGCGCCCGTCCAACTTCTTGATTTCCTCGATTTCGAAATGCGGAAAAACCATTCCGCCTTCGGGATGGTTGGGGTGGGGCAAAGGATAGAAACCCTTGGGGAACAAACTCTTGTCTCGGATTTCCTCCGGGCTCAAGGACGCGAGCTTCTCCCAAGTCATTCCTCCAGGCAGCTTGACCCGGATGCCTTCTTGCAATGGTTTGTCGCGCTCCATCATCACGCCGCGTACCGGCCGATCGCTCAGGTCGTAGCGTTCGATGATTAGATCAGACTGGCGCTTTTCGATCTCCGGTTTTGCGGCCTTCATCCGCGCCATGATGGACGCAAATGGTTCCGTGATGTCCACCTTCATGTAGCTGGTCTTGCCCTGTTCTTGGCCGTAGGCGAGACATACGGTTAGCACTCCGACCAGAACCAACAACACAGCCCCGAACAGTCTCCCACCGGCTGGGAACACCCGCCCCTTGCGTGATTCCATTTGTTCTCCTTTTCGAAGTGCATTATCGCTTTGAGCAGGACCATCAGAGCTTCCTCGCTTGGAACATCTATTCCTGTCAGTGCTCGCGATTAGAAGTGGCACGCTGACCGCCAAAGAGAAGGCGTGCGATCGGTGCTTGTAACTTCGCTACAAATATCGAGATAACGGAACGACGCGGATAAACCACAACACTTACTGGCTCTTTCTGTCAACTGTATGGACAGAGTGTTAGCAGGTTGGCATTCACACAACAGACGTCCCACCTTAGTTCAGTCGCCTAAGAATTGAGTCGAAGTGCCAGCTGATGAGCGGCTTGTTCAAAGACTTGAGAGTATGCGTTTAGAATTTGTTGGGGTGAGGTCCCCTCTTTTTGGAGGGCGCTCGATCTACGGCTCACCGGCACGGCGATTGATACCGAGGCCACCCGGCGACAGGGGCCTGGCCTCTGACCCTTGCACGCTTCGAGCGTAGTTAAGCCTCTTTAGCACGCGAACTTGTAGTTTCGCTAAGGTCCCGGTCGTCGTCTCCGTCGGGGTGTTCGGACCGCGCACCCATGGCCTCACACTCGAACAGGTTTCTGACTAGCGTTGGCTTCTTTCGTTGACCTCCCGAGACTGGCCTCCATAAGCTCTCGTCTTCGTCCACTAGTTTCCAACTGGAGCCCTGTTTGCGAACGGTAAGTGCCGCCAGATCAATCTTTTTCAGAGTTTTAATTCGATCTTCCCAACTGCCCGGCTGGCACCGTGATGCCTCGCCTTGCAAGAGCGCGATCCAAACTCGGAACCCTGCTTTCTGCCACACAGCCACCCAGTGCACTCCGAGCCGAATTGCCAGAAGGGATTGCCGGTCTACCGTCGTGGCCAGCCTTCTGCGATACCTGGAATAAAACCCGACCATGAGTGTTGTTCATAGCGGGACACAGTCTCGTCACTGTGCGCCAGGCCGAGCATTCCTGCCGTTCAGGCCGTGCCGAAGTATACGAGAAGCGTGACCGCTGATTCAGAATAATTACGGTGTAAACATGACTGAGCTTCTCGGTGTCGTAACCCGCACTTACGAGTATCAACATGCACAACCCGCTCTTTTAGTTGGAACGATGAGCGGCCTCGAGACGGCGCAGCTTGCCCGGGACGGTAAGCTGCCAACGCCACCGATCATCGCCACGTTGTGCATTTCCCTTGTGGACGTGGCGGAGGGCCGCGTCGCCCTCGAGGGTTCGCCAGCCGAGTGGCAATACAACCAACTCGGGACCGTGCACGGAGGATGGCTCTCCGCGCTGCTCGACTCAGCGCTCGGGTACGCGGTTCAAACCGTGCTGCCCGCCGGTCATCAGTTCACCACTCTCGATTTGCATGTTCGGTTCGTCCGCGCCGTGACCGTGGCAGTGTTTCGACTACGTGCGGAGGCACAAGTGACACACCCCGGGAGCCGGATTGTTACCGCCGAGGGTCGCCTCATTGGGCCTGATGGGAAGGTCTACGCTACCGGCACCACATCGTGCCTCGAGCTGAAGATGGAGCAATGAAGGAGACCTATGGCAAAGCCTTCCGGCACCGTAGAAGAGAACTGAAGTTTCACTTTAATCGTCACAATGCACGCGAGACGTCGGCAAAGATCGTCGAAGCGACTATCAGCCCCTCAGCTCCGTTCCTTTGTAGTGGAGAGCCGGAAGGCGTTACGAGGCAGGGGAAACCAGAGACAATGCAATGAGAAAAATTGCCATAGTGGGCGGCGGTCAATCGGGATCGCAACTGGCGTTAAGCCTCCGCGCGTTGTTCCTCGGAAGGAAGGCTTTCAGTTCCTCATTGGACATCCTCCCGTCGTCGGCCTCAAGTTTGATTCCTTGGAATAAACGAAGCTCCCATGTGTTTTAGCTATATGAAAGGGTGATTCGATGAGTTCGCCGTCCAAAACATCTCTTGGCAGTAACGCAAATCCTGAACCAAACTCTGCGACGATCGATTTCATCGAGCAGGTCCGCGTCAACCAAGAGAAACTCACTACGGCATTGAAACCACGTTACGACTTCATCGTCTGCGGGTCAGGTTCTTCCGGTTTTGCCCGAACAATAAAAATCTCAACAGCGGAGATTATATGGCCGATATAACCGCAAAGCCGCTACAAGAATTTGATTACATAATAGTTGGGGCCGGTTCGGCTGGATGCGTCCTCGCGGGACGCCTCAGCGAGGATCGGAATCTCCGGGTGGCCCTGCTGGAGGCAGGGGGTCTGGACGACGCGCCCGAGATCAGTATGCCCGTCGCCTTTCCCCAATTGTTCAAGACCAAATACGATTGGGACTTTGCGACCGAGCCGGAGCAGAGCCTCAGGGAGCGTCGGATCTACCTGCCTCGCGGCAGAACACTCGGCGGCAGTTCCGCGATGAACGCCATGATCTATATTCGTGGAAACGCAGTTGATTTCGATGGCTGGGCGAACGAGGGCGCACGGGGGTGGTCGTACCGTGAGATGCTGCCCTATTTCATCAGGTCCGAGGGCAACGAGCGGGGCGACCCACGTTACCATGGACGTTCGGGTCCCCTGACTGTGCAAGACGGCCGCTCCATGCATCCGCTGGTAGATTACCTGATTGAGGCGGCTGTGGGATCGGGCTATCGCCTAAATGACGATTTCAACGGGGCCTTGCAACTGGGAGTCGGGCGCTTTCAGCTCACGCAGCGTAACGGAGTTCGTTGCAGCGCAGCCTCGGGTTATCTACGCCCTGTGCGCGAACGCGCGAACCTGCAAGTTTTCACGGATACCCTGGTGCTCCAGTTACTGTTGGAGGGTCGCCACGCTACCGGCGTGT
>DASYJM010000131.1:0-6019 GCA_035996445.1 Candidatus Acidiferrum sp.
CCGCCTCATAAAGCCCGGCCCGAAATTCGCGCTCCGGCAAAGTAGAAAGCACAGCTGGATCAATTAGGACCGTCCGCGGCTGATGAAACGTCCCCAGCAAATTCTTTCCGGCGCGAAGGTTAACTCCCGTCTTTCCGCCGATCGCAGCATCCAACTGCGCCTGCACCGTAGTAGGAATTTGCACCACACCGACGCCCCGCATGTAAAGCGAAGCCAGCAGACCCGCAACATCGCCTACCACTCCGCCGCCAAACGCCACGATCACCGCATCGCGGTCCGCGCCCAATCCCCCTAACTTTTCTGCCAACCGCTCGACGGTTGCTAATTTCTTGGAACCCTCGCCGTCCGGCATTTCCACAATTTGCGCCTTAAACCCGGCAACTGCCAGCGACTTCAGCAACCGCTTGCCCCACTTGCGCCGCACCGGCGGCACCGTCACCACGAACAAGCTCCGCTCCCCAACTGCTTCGCGCAAAACCTCGCCCGCCCGATCCAGCAAGCCGTTTTCAATCACCGCCGCATAGGAGCGCGGCGGCACGGCGATGTTCACGCGTATCATGGAACCTCATCATAGCGCAGTCATCCGCGCAGCCCGCGCGTGATACATTTTTTACATATGCCTGATGCGCCATCTCAACCCGATTTTCTGGTGATTGGCGCCGGAGTCGCCGGCCTGCGTGCCGCCATCGAACTCGCCAGCGCGGGCACAGTCCTGGTGCTGGCCAAGCGCGAAGTCACGGAGTCAAACACGCAATGGGCCCAGGGAGGCATCGCCGCCGCGCTCAGCGACGAAGACGAAATCAGCCTGCACCTGCAAGACACGCTGCAGGCGGGCGACGGCCTCTGTAATCCGGCGGCTGCCAAAGTATTGGTAGAAGATGCCCCCGAGCGCATCGACGAACTGATTCAGTGGGGAACAGAATTTGATCGTCAAGGAACCAAACTCACTTTCGGCCGCGAAGGCGCCCACAGCCGCAACCGCATCCTGCACGCCCACGGCGATTCCACGGGACGCGAAATTGTTCGCGCGCTTTACGCCAAGACGCAGACCCTGAAAAACATCTCGGTACGCGAGTTCGAGTTCTCCACCGATCTCATCGTGCAAGACGGACGCGTCGCCGGCATTCACCTGATCAGCGACAATAACGAAAAACAGCAGATGCCGGCCTCCGCCGTTCTGCTCGCCACCGGAGGCCTCGGCCAACTCTACCGCAACACCACCAATCCCCCGGTCGCCACCGGCGATGGCGTCGCCACGGCCTTTCGTGCCGGCGCCGAAATCAGCGACATGGAATTCATCCAATTCCATCCCACCGCGCTCTACCTCAAAAACGCTCCCCGCTTCCTGCTCTCCGAAGCGCTCCGCGGGGAAGGCGCATACCTTCGCAATATCGAACAACACCGCTTCATGCCCAAGTATCACCCCATGGCTGAACTGGCACCGCGCGACGTGGTTGCGCGAGCCATTCTTCACGAACTCGAAGTCAGCCGCGTCAAAGACCCGGTCGTTTATCTCGACCTCACCCACCTCGACGCCGAGCACGTGAAACAACACTTCCCGCGCATTTATGCCACCTGCATGCAGTTCAACATCGACATCACCAGCGAACTGATCCCCATTCGCCCCGCCGCGCATTACGCCATGGGAGGCGTGCGCACCGACCTCGACGGACGTTGCACGATCCCCCGCCTGTACGCCGCCGGAGAGGCCGCCGCCACCGGCGTTCATGGCGCCAATCGCCTCGCCAGCAATTCCCTGCTCGAAGGCTTGGTATTCGGGGCGAGAGCTGGCAAGACCATGCGCGAGGAACTGCATCGCACCCCGGAGATCTCTTTGGAACCAAATCGCGCCGTCTCCAACGGTCCGGTGAACAGCGCAGTCGAAGAAGTGATCCTGGAAATTCAGGATCTGATGTGGAAAGATGTTGGAATTGTTCGCTCCGGAACTGGGTTAAAAGCGGCCGTCGCAAATCTGGATCGCATTGCTCCGCGCGTGGCGCACCCGCAAACCCGGCGCGCGCACGAAGCCCACAACCTCCACACGCTCGGCTTGCTCGTCGCCCGCGCGGCGTTGGCCCGCGAAGAAAGCCGCGGCGCCCACTACCGCACCGACTTCCCGGCTCACGACGATGCGAAATTCCTCAAGCATTCCATCCTCAAAGCCGATTCCATCCGCTTCGAGTAAGCCCAGCAACGCACTGTCATCCCTTGCGTCCTTGCCCTCACGCGAAATGCCAGCGAGAAGACCTGCCGCGGGAAATTCCTTCTTGTTAACCCTCTTGACCTTTCGGGAACGCCACAGAAGCCGCCACTGAGACCAGCAACACCGTCCCGACTATTCCCAGCGCGATCCAGGTAGGCAATGGATAATATTCCGCCAACAGCATCTTCCCGCCAACGAAGATCAAAATAGCCGCCAGCCCATAATGCAAATAGTGAAAGATTTCCATCATCCCGGACAGCACAAAGTACATCGAGCGCAGCCCCATAATCGCGAAAACGTTCGAGGTGTATACAATAAACGGCTTCAACGTGATCGCCAGCACCGCCGGAATGGAGTCCGTGGCAAAGAGGAGGTCAGTGGTCTCGACCACCACCAGCACGATCAGCAGCGGAGTCGCGTACAGCTTTGCATTCCGCCGCACCGTGAATTTGTCTCCCTCGTAGTCCTCGGTCACCGGCATCCAACGACGGAACAACCGCACCACAGGATTGCTGTCGGGTTCGATCCCAGCCCCGTTCTGGCGAAACAGCTTGATTCCGCTGTACACCAGCAGCACCCCAAAAATGTATGTGATCCAGTGAAACCTTCGAATCAGGCCGATACCGACGACGATGAAGATGGCGCGCATCACTAGCGCGCCAATAATTCCCCAGAACAGTACTTTGTGCTGGTGCTCCCCGGCCACGCGAAAGTAGCGAAAAATCAGAAGGAAGATGAACAGATTGTCGACGCTCAGCGAAAGTTCAATCACGTAACCCGTGACGAACTCTACCGCCGTCGGGTGCCCGTATCGAAAGTAAATGAGTACAGCGAAACCTAAAGCCAGCCCGATCCATACCAGGCTCCAGGCCAAGGCGCCGCGAAACGTCACTTCGCGCCCCGACCGCTGCAGCAAGCCAAGATCCAGAGCCAGCATGCCCAGCACAAACAGATTAAACAGAACCCAAAACAGTAGCTGGTTCAATTGGCCTCTTTGTAGCGTTGGCGTAGATCACGCGGCCGACTATAGCCCACGCGGGCGCGTCCTCATCGGCAATCCCGCAAAAATGCCGGACGAAGTGTTTTTATCAGTCCGCCCTACCCCACTTGCCAGCCTGCCACTCTTCCCACATGCCAAACGTCTTCATCAAGTCGTCCAGTTGGGTCTCGTGCATGGTTTGCTCAATTTGCGCGTGATGCAAACGCGGCCCTAGCCGCTCCGGCGCATCCGCAATTCCAAATGTAAGAGCCGCGGCTTCCGCCACATGCTTTTTCAACTGTGGCATGTCCACCTTGTCGAAGGTATCGGACATAGCGTGGTAGTTCATCAGGTAGTTCGCTTCCTCCTGATTGGCCACCAGCGTCGGCACCCCTTCCAGCATGAAGTCGAAGTGGTCCGTGCCCCATTCCGCCGTGGTGGTCAGTGTGGCAGCGTCAAATTGCTTCAAAGGCTCAACCAGCTTGGTCGCAGCACCAACCACATCTTTCCGGCCCCCCAGCGAAAAGCCAGTTACGCGTCCCGTTCCAGAATCGAAGATCACCACGCCCGCCGCCTTCTCCAGTTCACTGCGATGAGCGATCGCGTAAGCGTGCGATCCCAGCAATCCCTCTTCCTCTCCGGAAAACAGAATGAAGCGAATCGTCCGTCGCGGTCGCAGCCCACTCGCCTTGATCGCGCGCAGCGCGTCGATCACCAGCGCCGAGTTGCATCCGTTATCGAGCGCTCCCGTGCCCAGCTCCCACGAATCCAGATGCGCCCCCAGGATTACAAACTCATCGGGCTTCTCGCTGCCGCGCAGCTCACCCACCACATTCCACGCGGGAATCGGTCCGCCAACAATATTCGGTATGGCAAGCTCCGCATAAACTTTCTGCCCGCCTGCAATTTGGCGCGCCAGGCGCGAGGCATCCTCTCTGGCCACCATCACCATGGGCAATCGATCAATCTCTCCCTGACTAGTATCGGTATGGCGATAGAGCAGGTCATACGGACGCGAAGACTGAAACGCGATCGCCACGACTTTGCCCTTCAGGGCACGATCCAAAATCCCGGGAGCTCTCAAGTATTCGGCAAACAAATCGTCCCACTTGGCCATTTCCTGCGAATGCACCAGAATGATCGCGCCGGCAACGTCGCCGGCTTTGGCGAAACCCTCCGCGCTGCCGTCGCCAACATCCTTGACCGCGACGTGATGTTGCGGCGCCAGCGCCGGAGCCCACGCCAGCGAAATCGCGCGCACCCGAAACTGCTCCGGCTCAATCACCGTCATTCGCGTGTCGCCTTCAGCCCAACTCGCCTGAATCGTGAACTCCTCGGTATGCACGCTATCCGCGCCCGCCACCTTTAGACCTTCCAGCCCCCATCGAGTCGCTTGCTGCATGGCCGGAGTACCCGGAATGCGTCCCCCAATTTCATCGGTAAGGCGGCGCAAGTTGGCTTCCAGCGGCGAAGCCTTCAAAGCTTCCGCAATGATCTGCTCCGAATGATTTTGGGATACTGCCAGAGAAGCGAAAAATACCGGAAGAAAAATGAACACCCTATTCATGCGCATGGGATGGAATTAGAAATGAAAATCCAGAAAAGAGAAAGAACAAAACAGTCGCGGGTGATGTCAAGCGGCTTGTGTAAAAAGGTTGAGGGTGCGGTTTTTCCATTCCAGGTTGAATCGCTGGAAGATGGAGTAGATGATGCGGTCCACGCTATGCACGTTGACGAAGCAGACCATGGGCCGGGTTCTTCTTCGAACTTCCACGAAACAGCGTTCGATGACATTGGTCGTACGGACCTTTTTCCACAAGTGCCGAGGCAGGGCGAAGAACGACAGCAGTTCCGGCAGGTCGCGCTCCAGACGCCGCAGCATGGGGCCGTACTCCCGCGACCAGCGCGCCCGGAAACGGCGGAAGGCGGCCTGCGCCTGGGCCCGGCTGTCGGCCCGATAAATGGCTTGCGCGCCCCGCTTCACTTCGTCATAGTCGCGTTTGCGCACGTGCTCTAAAATGTTGCGCATCTTGTGCACCCAGCAGCGCTGATGCCCGATCCGCGGGTAGACGGTCTGGATCGCGGCCGCCAGTCCGGGACAGCCGTCGGTAACGATCAGCAGCAGCTTCTTGCCCTCCAGTCCGCGGCGGTAAAGATCTTCGAGCAAGCCTTCCCAGTCGGCCTGGCTCTCTCCCCGGCTGCGCAGAAAGGCCAGCAGATGGCGGGTGCCGTCCTGGCGCACGCCATAAGCCACCAGCATGTGCACCCGCTTACGCCCCGCTGGACGCCGCATGCGCAGGCTCACTCCGTCCAAAAACAAATACGCGTAATCGTCCGCCAGCCGCGCTTGATGAAACTGCTTCACCACTTCGTCCAGCGAACGGGTGATACGCGACACCGTCTGCGGACTCACCGCTTCGCCGGTCAGCGTGGCCACCACCCGGCCCACTTGCCGGGTGGAGATGCCGCGCAGAAAGGCCTCCCGGATCAGCAGCGTGACATCCTCGGCGCGGCGCTGAAACTTGGCCACCACCACGGGCAGGAAGCCGCGCTTGCGGGTGCGCGCCACGCGCAGCCGCAGCGTGCCGAACTTGGTCACAAAATCGCGTTCGTAATATCCGTTGCGGTAGTCCGTCCGCTCGGCGCAGCGCACGTAGCGCCGGCTCACCATGTACAAGTCGCGCTGCCGCTCGCTCAGCGCGGCGAAAAACTTCTGCGCCGCCTGCTGCGTCCGCGCCTGCAAATCGCCCCAAAAACTTTCCCGCAAGTCTTCTACAAAATGTTGGAAATGCTCGGTGATTACGGTTATCTTCGCCATGGGTGTAAGTCTCCTTTTT
>DASYJM010000132.1:0-14584 GCA_035996445.1 Candidatus Acidiferrum sp.
GTACTTTTCGATGCCGCTGCGTAATTGCGTAACAATTTCATTGGCACGCTGCACATCGCCCGGGGCCTCGGGACGCGGCGCGGTCATATGCATGTGCAGGCTGTGCACCTCGTGACCGCCAGAGGCCATGTCGCGCACGGCACCGGCTTCAGCGCTGCGTTCGTCGCCCATGTCCATGCCCGGCATGGTGCTGGCATGGCTTGGCGTAGATTGCCATTCCGGAGCTCCGGAGGTTTGCGGAGGCTGCGATTTGTGAGCAGGGATAGCGGCCAGCAAGACACCAACCAGGAAAAGTGTGCCGAGCAAAATTCCCGCTCTAGTGATGAAATGGATGGCGGTGTTGCGAGCGGACATAACGTTTCTCCCTAATCATGATACGCAGCGCGGTTCAGAAAAATTTCATCAAGTCAGCGGGAATTGCAGGCGCGCCAACTGGCCGTGGGGGCAGGTGTGGCGCACCCCCGAGACAATTGGCCCCGTATGCAGTGGGTATTCTGTCTTGAGCTTCATAGTTATCTGTTGCGATATCGGCGCGTGGCTCAAGCTCTAGCTAGGTGAAGGGTATACTTCCGTCGTTGCCCACGGTGCGCACCGATGACAATCCGTGGTTGACGCGCCTCCGCGGGTCGTCAACAATACCTTCACCATGAATGAAAATCTGGGTGACAAAAAGTTAGCCGTTTTAGGAACCGGCAAGCTTGGCGGAATACTTCTGCGCGCATATCTGAAGCAAGGATTGTTCAAGCCGCAAAATGTCACTGCGACGGTGAAACACAGCGAGAAAGCCGCCAAGCTGGCGAAGGAGATGGGCATCTCCGTCAGCGCGGAAAATCGCGCCGCAGTTCGCGGCGCTGATATCGTGCTGCTGGGAGTTAAGCCGCAAGTCATCGGGGAGGTGTTGCAAGAAATTTCCGGAGAGCTAAGCCCCAGCGCTCTGGTGGTCTCGGTTGCGGCGTCGGTTCCCACGTCCTACATCGAGCAGCGGCTGGGCGCCAAAACTGCAGTTGTTCGCGTGATGCCCAACACTTGCTCGACGGTTAATTGCGGGATGGCCGGAATATGTCGCGGGGCCAGTGCTACCGATCAACACGTGGAGATGGCGCGGGCCATGTTTGATGCCGTGGGGCGTACGGTGGTGGTCGACGAAAAAAACATGGATGCAGTCACGGGCCTTTCGGCGAGCGGACCGGCGTTCGCGTATATCATTCTTGAATCGCTGGCGGAGGCAGGCGTGAAAGTCGGCCTGGCGCGCGACGTCGCCACATTGCTGGCGGCGCAAACCATGAAGGGGGCCGCCAGTGTTGTTCTTGAAACTGGCGACCACCCGGCGCTACTTAAGGATGCGGTGACCACCCCGGCAGGCTGTACCATCGATGGAATCCTGGAACTTGAGGAAGGGAAGTTGCGCGTAACGCTGATTAAAGCGGTGGTAAAAGCGACGCAGCGCGCCGGTGAACTACTATTCGAAAAATGACACGGCCGCGTTCGTTACCGTCAAATTTAAGGCGAAGTTTCGGGCGGCTTTTCGATGCATGGTGAAATTACATTTTACGTGCTCGCCGGCATCGCTATCCTTAGCGCGGCGATGGTAGTGACGCGCAGAAAAGCATTTTACGGTTCGCTTTATTTCGGACTGAGCCTGCTGGCCAGTTCGGGGATTTTTTTGCAGCTTTACGCTCCGTTAGTGCTTATAGCGCAGCTGATAGCGATGGCTTGCTTGGTGCTGGGAATAATTTTGTTTGCCGTGGAAGTTTCCACACTAAATATTGCGCTTGCGGGAGAACCTCGCTGGAGACCCAGAGCGGCGGCCATAGCCGTCACGCTGGTATTGGTGTTGCATATCGTATCGGCTACGCTGCAGAATCGCGTGCTGCAGCCGGGCGAAAATCCAACCGTGCTTTTGCCCCGCGGCCCGCTAGCTGCGCCACCACGCGCGGGAGAGCTGGTAAAATTTTTTATGAGTAATGAATTACTGCCGTTAGCGTTGATACTTTTTATCCTGTTGATCGGCGGGGTTGGTCTCCGCGCAACATTTCAAAAAAGGGTCCGAACGTGATGTTGCCTCTCACGCACTACCTGTTTTTGAGTTTCGCGCTCTTCTTGATTGGGCTCACTGGCGTTTTAACTCGGCGCAACCTGATCATCAAACTTTTCTCCATTGCCATCATTCTTAACGCTACGACCATCAATTTCGTAGCTTTTGCCCGTTTTTACGGAGACCCTTCCGGGCAAGTTTTTGCCATTGTTACGGTTGTGATGCTGGCGCTTGAAGTACTCGTGGCGCTGGTGATTATCGCCGCGGTTTGCAGTCGCTGGAAGTGCGCACCGGCTGATGACGATAAAGACTTATCATCCCAACTTGATTACTAATCGTTAGCGTCTCGACCACACCAACTACCGACCAATGCTCAATCACATCCTCAGCGCTTTCCGTACGTATATGCACGGCGATGGTGCGGTGCTGCTTCCGGAGATGCAGCTACTGCTCTTCGCCATCGGAACTTTGGCTATGGATTCCTGGTCGGCAAAGACAGCCAGCGAGAAAACCGGCGCTAACCCAGTTTTCCAGCAAAAATATTGGAACCCGGCGGTTGCGCTGGCGGGCCTGGCGTTCAGCGCTTTGACGGTATGGATGCTGAGAGCGCGAATTTTACAGTCTGGCGATCTTGCCGGTTTCCACCTCACCCTGGTGATAGACAGCTACTTTGTATTCTTCTCGGCGCTAGTGCTCGCCGCTACTGTGCTAGTGATTTTGCTTTCGGTGAATTACTCGGGGATCTCAGCCGTCCGGCAGGGCCGCTATTACGCTTTATTGTTATTTGCATGCATGAGCATGATGTTGATGGTCTCGGCGGTGGATTTACTGGTGATATTTTTGGCCGTGGAAGCTGCTTCAATTAGCGTATATTTTCTCGCCGCAATGCCCGGCGTGTCGAACAGATCTCCATCAGCCGCTGTGAGGCTCCTGCTTTCCAGCGCGTTCGGTTCCGCTCTTGTGGCTTATGCGTTTTCGCTGCTCTATGGCCTGAGTGGCGTCACCAACATCAGTCAGGTTGCTGAGGCGCTGGTGCGCCGCCACAATGTCGCGAAGGTGATCGCTCTCAGCCGTCAAAGCGGCACACACGGCTTGCAGATGCTACAGCTTTTGCAATCGCGCTTGCCTGAAGCCGTGCACTGGCATACTTTCACGCTAGAGGCCCTGCCCATCGCTGCCTTCACGCTAGTCAGCGTAGGCGTGATGTTGAAATTTGCCGTGCCGCCATTCCAGCCGGAATATAGGCGCGCAAATACCGAGGCGGACTTCGGCATTTCGAGCCCGGTCATTCTGTACCTATCCGGAGCGTTTGCCATTGCCGTCGTAGCGCTGCTGCTGCGTTCGATGTTCGCGATTTTTGCGGACTCCCAAAACATTTGGTGGACCATCATTGCGGCCCTGGCTATGGGCAGTATTAGCTATGGCATTTTGGCCTCTCTGCGCCAAACGGACCTGGAACGGATCGTTATTTATTTATCGCTGGCACATATGGGTTACGTTCTGCTGGGCGTCGTGGCTGCCAACGAGGCGGCGGCGACGGCGATGACCTACTATTTGTGTACTTATTTGTTCATGATGACTGGACTGTTCGGGGTGCTGCTGGCCGTGCGCGGCAAGAGTGCTTTCGCAGGGGTTCTGACTGATCTCGGTGGCTTGCGGCGGCGCAGTCCGGTTACGGCGGTGCTGTTGTTAATTTTTGTTCTGGCTCTCGCGGGCGCTCCACCCAGCGCCGGATTTTTTGGACGTTATTTCATTTTTCATTCGCTTCTGGAAACTGGGCACCGTTACATAGCCTGGTTCGCCGGGCTGTCCTCGCTACCCCTGGCTTATTCTTATTTGCGCATAGCAGTGTACGCATGGCGCGGCAACAAATCTGGAAGCGAATCCGGGTCGGTTACGCTTGGCATCCCGGAAGCGATCGTATTAGGTATTTGTTTATTTGTTTCGCTGGCGGCGGGGCTGTATTCTGAGCCGTTCACGCGGATGGCGCGCTATGCCTTTGGACAATAAGACGACAAATGAATCGCCAGATTCTTCCGCGCCAGGCAAGCCGAGCAATTTTTCGACCCAGTTCGCGATGGCCATGGAGCTACCGTTCGTTCTGGTCGGCGCGGTTCTGCTCGGCGGCGTGGTGGGTTTTTTCCTGGACCGAGGGCTGCACACCAAGCCATGGCTCATGTTGGTTTTTGGCGCGCTCGGATTTTTCGGCGGGGTGCGCGACATAATTCGTCGCATGCCCGGAAGCCGCCGCTGAAACGCCCATGGCGGATTCTTCAGTTGCCGTCACTGCCGCAACGCAAACGGAGCGACGCATCGCTTGGCTGACGTTGTTTTTTGGCGGGTTGGCGAGCGTTGCTGCGGCACTCTTGCACCAACCGCTGTGGGCGGGCGGCCTGATGGTGGGCGCCGTTCTGGGGTGGTTCAATTTCCGTTGGCTGCGCCAAGGTATGCATGCGCTGGTAGCGGCGTCCCAGGCTCAAGCGGGTCTTCCGCGGCCTCGTGTACCCATTGGCGCTTACTTCAGGGTGTTATTCCGGTACGCCTTGATAGCGGTTACCGTGTATGTTATTTTTAAACTTCTGAAATTTCCCCTCGCTAGCATGGCTGTGGGTTTGTGTGCTTTGGGACCGGCGGTAATGGCCGCAAGTGTGTACGAGATTGCTCGGCCGGTGACCGCGGGGAAATAAACGAAGCCGAGAAAATAGTGATCTGTAGAAAGCGAAGAACGGGGAGCTAGCACCTCGCATCGAAAATTAAAATGGAACACCTAAGCGCGCTAACTCATCTGGTGAATCGCATCTTTGGCAGCTATGCTCTGTCGTTGTTGTCTGCACTGCATGTGAAGCCAACGGATCCGGAAAATCCAATCCCCGAGCACGTTGTGATGGCGCTGGCGGTACTGGTCGTTGGGACTCTTCTGGCTCTGTGGGTCCGCTCGCGCCTTTCGGTTGAACGCCCGGGCGCATCGCAGCAAATCGCCGAAATTCTCCTCAATAACCCGATGGGCTTCGGCATTCGCGACGTGCTGAGTCAGAATGCTGGGCACCACTGGGAGCGTTACATCCCGATGGTTGGGTCCGTTGCGCTATTCGTTCTGCTGGGCAACTTATTTGGGGCGTTTCCGT
This sequence comes from Candidatus Acidiferrum sp., assembly GCA_035996445.1. Classification (GTDB taxonomy): domain Bacteria; phylum Acidobacteriota; class Terriglobia; order Acidiferrales; family UBA7541; genus Acidiferrum. The sequence continues at coordinate 5,161 of DASYJM010000132.1, forward strand.
TTCTCACGGCGCCAACGAGCGCGTACACGGTACCGTTGGCCTGCGCGATCATCACTTTTCTCTACTTCAACTGGCAGGGTATACGCCACCACGGTCCCATCGGTTACTTGAAACATTTCACCGGTCCTGTCGCCTGGCTTGCTCCGCTCATGTTTCCAGTGGAAATTCTTAGTACCAGCGCGCGGCTGCTGTCGCTTTCCGTGCGTCTGTGGGCTAACATTTTTGCCAGCGACATTATTTACGGTTTATTTCTTGGACTATTTGCCGGGGCGTTCACCAGCAGCTGGACAAAATCGCCAATCCTTGGCGTAGTCGTGGGGGTGCTGCCGGCCTTGATCCCAATCGCATTCATACTTCTGCACGTCTTCGTTTCTGTCGTGCAGGCCTACGTGTTTACGATTCTGCCCGCCGTTTACATCGGCATGGCCACGGCGGACGAGCACTAACTGATTTTGTTAGCCGCTCCAGCGTGAGCCCGGCTGCACGGTGTCCGGGAACCACCTCCTGGCGGCAAATTTATGAGGAGGCAGTAAATGAAGAAAGCAGCAGTCGTTCTGGCAGCACTGGTAATCGTGATGCTCGTTGTTCCCGCGGCATTCGCGCAGGAAAACGCTCCCGCAGGAGGTAAGCTCCCGCTCAACCCCACCACGCTTGCGCTGGCCGCGGGTTTTGGCGTAGCCATCGCCGCGTTTGGTTGCGGTCTGGGCCAGGGACGCATCGCCGCGGCAGCGTGCGAAGGTATCGCTCGGAATCCCGGCGCTACTGATGGCGTTCGCGGTGCGATGATTCTCGGGCTGGTCTTCGTCGAAACCCTGACGCTCTTCACCTTCGCGCTGGGCTTCTTGCTTTACCGCCTACTCTAATCTTTGTTGTTCCGGCAACCCATGCGGCAATAAGAACGGCTCGGAGTAAAGACTTCGAGCCGTTTTTGTTTTGCGCCGCGTTCTATTTTGTGGGTCAGACGCGCCGATGACCTTGTTTACTGATTAGGCTAAAGCCGCAAGGCGAGGGCTAAGGCCAGCAGCGTGGTAAAATTTGCGCGTGAAAAAAGAAACGATGCACCCGGCGAAATCGATTGCCGGCGGTGTGGAGCCGCCTGGCGACAAATCCATCTCACATCGTTACGCCATGCTCGCGGGGCTGGCTGAAGGCACCAGCGAGCTGCGCCATTTCTCCGCGGCGGTGGATTGCCACACCACGCTGGCGTGCATGAAAGCACTGGGCGCGGACGTTAAGGTCGAAAAAGACTCCGTCAAAATCACCGGACGCGGCGCGCGCGGTCTGAAGAGTAGTTGGCGTGCGCTGGATGCGGGGAATTCCGGCACGACTATGCGTTTGTTGGCTGGAATCCTGGCGGGGCAAAAGTTCACTACCCGGCTAACCGGTGACGATTCGCTGCAAAAGCGTCCCATGAAACGAATTGTGGGGCCGTTGCGTGAAATGGGTGCGGATATTCGCGCGCGCGAAGACAACTTTGCTCCGCTAGAAATTCATGGCGCGACGCTGAAAGCCATCGATTACAAAATGCCCATGGCCAGCGCACAGGTGAAGTCCGCGGTACTGCTGGCGGGATTGTTTGCCGACGGCGTAACCACCGTTACGGAGCCGGCGCGCACTCGAGATCATACGGAACTGGCGCTGGAGGAATTTGGCGCCACCATTGAAAGGCACGGAAAAACCACCCGCGTTCATGGATTGAACGGCGCGTCCCACGACGCCGGAAAATTGAAGGCTAGATCGCTGGACGTGCCGGGAGATTTATCTTCGGCGGTGTTTTTTATTGCCGCGGCTTCCTTATTTCCGGAGTCGAGCTTGCTGATTCACAACGTGGGTTTGAATCCGACGCGCACCGCCATTCTGGATTTGTTTTTGTCCATGGGCGCGGCCATTCAAACTCCAACATTGCGCAGCGCACACGGCGAACTGGTGGGTGACCTGGCAGTGAAAGGTGCAACGCTAAAGGGCGGAGTGATTGAGGGAGAGCAAATTGCACTGCTGATTGACGAGTTGCCTATGCTGGCGGCGCTCGGTCCTTACACTGAAAAGGGCATCGAGATTCGCGATGCGGCGGAATTACGCGTGAAGGAAAGCGATCGCATCGCGGCGCTGGTGGAAAACTTAAAACGCATGGGCGCTAGCGTGGAAGAGCGGGCAGATGGACTTAAAGTGGAGGGATACAAAGCGGGGAAATTGCATGGCGCGGAAATCGATCCGCGGGGTGACCACCGCATTGCGATGGCCTTTGCGGTGGCGGGACTGGCCGCGGAAGGAACAACGGTGATTCGCGGCGCCGAATGCGCTGGAGTTTCGTACCCGACATTTTTCGAGGATTTGAAACGAGTGGCTGAAAGGTAGATGGCGGTCTTACAATCGCCAATCGCGATCGGCGTTCCTGGAAACTGCTAATTTTCTTCGGGTTCAGGAATTTCAGGTGTAGCGGCTGCGTGTGGAGGTTTCGGGACGTGTGGTGGCGCTGGCGGCGACATGGAATCGCCGCTGGTCTTGCGCAGCGAAATACTTCCGTAACTGGTTTTCAAGGTGATCTTGGTAGGGCGGCCAGATCCGTATTTTCCCTGCAAGTGATTATCTCCTGAGCCGCTTGAGGATTTGGCAAGTGTGCCGCCTGAGAAGTCCGAATCGATATCGCAGGAATGACAGTCCGCGGTGATCTCGAAACTCGAAGAGGCCGGCAGGCTCAAGGAAATTGTCGCGTTGGCATTGGTGATATCGATGTCGTCTTTGGGCGGGAAAGAGAATCGCAACTCGACGGTGCCATCGCGATTCTCGATTTTCGCCTTGCCGCCAACATTTTCCACATTGACGTCGTAACGATTGGTGCGGAGCTGCAGATTTCCGGGCGCATCGGTAATTTCCAGATTGCCGGAACTCAATTCGAGGTGCCCGCTTAATTGGCTCAGAGTCAAATCGCTGCGCTGCGAAATATAACGCACGCCCTTGGCAATCTTGTCCGCACGTATCGGCCCGTAAAATTCTCCGTCCACGGTAAGACCGCCGGCCGCGCTGGTAACGTCCACTTCGCCGCCTTTGCCGGCCAGCTTGATATCGCCCTTGGTGTCGGCAACTTTTACGTCGCCGTGGCGCATGTCGATGGTGACGTCGCCGCTGGTATTGCGAATGTCCACATCACCGTTGTGATTGTCGATGACCACCGGGCCGGCTATATCGGAAACCACCACGTCGCCTTTTTCGTTGCGAACGGTTAACTGCGATTTCTTCGGCACCACAATTTCCATATTGAAACCGATCCGTGAGTCACCGGTATTCGAGCCCGTCGGATGAATTTCGTAGCCGTCGCCATTTTTTACCACTTCGACGGAAACGCGATCGGCAATCTGGGCCGCTTCGGTGTCCGACCAGGCGCGGATATTCTTTTTTCCGCTTACGCGAATTTCAGGATCGTCGGAACTGCGGACCGAAATGTCACCGCGGGTGGAGCGCACGGTTATGCGCGCGTTGAGAGGAACAGGTTTGGACTCGACTTCCAGATCGTGGTCGTAGGAGTTCCTGCCAAAATCACCGAACTCCAGATGAGTTCCGGGAAACTTGCCTTTTACGGTATCGACGCCAACGACGACACCGACCAGAAGGAGTAAGCCGAGCACCAGAAAGATTTCACCGGAGGTAATGCGGGCGGCACCGGGTTCGTAACGGTTGGAAGTGCGTTCGTAGAGCTTGATGAGTCCGAGGACAATAAGGAGAACGGGCCACCAATGAATAAGCACGGCCTGAAATTCGAAGCCGCGATAATTGTGCAGCAAGAAGGCAACGCCGAAGATAATGAGCGCCACACCGCTAAAAATACCGCTGCTGCGGGGCCGGGTCATGGACGGCTATTGGCCCTGTCTCGGATAATTTTCCGGCGCGGGATTGGCAGGTGGAACTGGAGCGCTTGCGGCTGAAGCTGGCGGTACGGCAGTAGCAGAAGTGATGTGCCCATCCATGGGAGCCATGGCCGACGCCAGACTGATGATGCCGATCACCACGAGAATTACCGGCCACGTTTGACCAAACGAGAAACCGCTGCGGGTCTGCTCCAGGAGAAACAATACGCCTACGGTGATGATTACCGCGGGCCCCATCAAGCTGCGGATGGTACAGCGGCGGCAATTGCAACGAATGCGGTCACTCATGAGTGTTGGCCTCCAACAACTTTTTCTGGCACCAATTCTCCCTCGCGTTTTACTGCGAACGCGATCAGGATGGGCGTCCTAGCCTGTTGCGAAACATCAGTACGCCGACGGCAATCAGAATGAGTGGCCAGAAACGCTCTATTTTGTAAAATGGAAACCAGGAAAAATTGTTCAACAGAAACAGGACGCCAACGCCAATCAGAATGATGGGACCGATCGGTCGCTCTTTGCTCCACGATTCCAGGGGATCGACGGTGGCTTCGCCAAGTTGCTTGGCTTTGGCGGTGCGCATGGAATCGAAGGCCATGTAGAAAACAAAACCCGCGAGCAACAGACTTAGCGCGGTATCCGCGCCGCCGCCCAAACCGCTGCTGAGGCCCACAATCATGGCCGCGAAGACGACGATATGAATCAGGGCTTTGTTGTACTCACCGTTATAGATTGCGCCTAGACCTGGACAGAATCCCAGGATGAACGCGACTGCGGGGCTGCTGGCCGTGCGTGCGCGCGGTGGAATTGCACCGGGTTGTTGACCGGGAGATGGAACGTAAGGTGCAGCGCCAGCTGCGTATGGCGCGGGGCCGGTAGCGTAAGGAGCCCCGGCGGGCGTCGGGGGGATACCAACCGCTCCAGCCAGGCAATCTTCACAATAAAACACGTCGCGAATAGGCCGCGCACACACTGAACAGAGTGCTTTGCCACAGTTGCGGCAGTACCCGATAGCGTCCACATCCTGATGGACGGCACACTTCATTGGATTCTCCTCTCCACGAAAAGCGGCAAATCAGCAGCGAGCATTTGCAAATTTCTTTCGATGCCATTAGCGCGATTCTGCTGCTTCGGGGAAGAGGGATTAGTGCGATCGGTCTGGCCGGGATCGCTCTTAGGAGCAGGTTGTGTCCTGTTGCGATCCTGCGACGGAATCTGCTGGTCATCCTGGCTGAGACGAGATTGAATTTCGTAAACCACGCGGAGGTCGCTGACGAACTTGGTACCGCGCGCGTATACAAGGTGAACCTGGCGGTCGGCGTTGTGATAAATACTTGCAGGTTTCAAATCCGCGAGGCGTGGTTTGCGCCACGAAAAACCGGAGCCGGAGACTAAGATTAAGAAAGTAGCCACCACCGAAGCGAAACCATAACCAACGCGTGGATTCGCGAGCGCGCGCAGCCAGGCAAACGCGGCACGCCAGCCAGTAACCGTTTCACGTGGGCCAAGAGTTTTATCCAGAATGGCGTAGATAAGTCGGGGCGGCGGCTCGATGTCATCCATAGAATGAAGATCGGTGAGCAGATGCGAAACGCTGGCGAGCAACGGCTCGCACTGCGTGCAGGTGGAAACATGGGCGTCAAATGCGCGTAGCTCTTCCGGTTGCAACAACCCTTCGAGATAGTCGGTGAGCCGCGCTTCGATTTGTTCGTGTGTCCAGTTCGGCAGAGTAGTCATGATGGGCCCACTCCCATCTGCTGCAAAATGCGAGCAAGCTCGATACGACCGCGGTTGATGCGAGATTTCACGGTGCCTTCAGGCACCGCCAAGGTTCGTTGTATTTCGCCGTATTCCAGTTGCTGTAGGTCGCGCAAAATCACCGCTTCGCGCAATTCAGGCGAAAGCCTGGTCAGGGCTACTTGAATTTGGGAGTTAAGCTCGCCCAAAAGGGCCAGTTCATCAGGGCGGCGAGCGGAAGAAGCCTTGTTTTCCACCACGGGCATGGCGTCATCGAGAGAGTCAGTTACGCGGTCCCTTTTGCTGCGTCGGTAATGGTCAATTAAGAGATTGCGAGTCACGCTAGTCATCCAAGTTGCGAAACCGCCGTAAGCCGAACGGTAGCTGCCGAGAGTCTTGTATACACGCAGGAAGACCTCCTGCGAGAGGTCCTCGGCGTCCGTGCCATTACCCGTAAACCTATAACAAATGTTATAGATGCGGCGGGTATGGCGGCGCACAAGTTCCTCCCAGGCCGACCCGTCGCCCTGGAGGCATTGCTGGACCAGTTGGGCATCCTGCTCCAACGTATCATCAGCCTCGAATTCCCGCTACGATGCAAGGGTGACCGCTTTCCGCAGTTACGCAAAGCAGCCAATCTCGGCCTGCCATTAATGGAACGTAAACTCCAGGTAAAATGTTCCCTATTCCTGCATGCCTGTGGGCGACAGAGCGAGCAACCGTAATACGCGCATAGTAATAGACGCAGATCGCGGTGTCCATCGCGGACCACGGTCTTAATCGACGGCGGCAACTGTGGTGGCCACGGGTTGTCACGCGCCGGTTTGTTTTTTGAGGGTCGGGCGCAGTTGGAAATTGCGCATGAGGCGATGCAGATAGTTGGCGTGAACGCCCAGGATGCTCGCGGCGTCGGTAACACTTCCGGCTGACTGTTCCAGCGCCGCCTGAATGAGCTGTTTTTTCAGGTTGCGAATCGCGTCGTGATATTTAGCGGGCGCGCTGCATGCGGTCTTAGCAGTTTCTAAAACGCTCTCCGGTAGATCCTCCGCTAAAATTCGATCTGAAGAGCCGACTACTACGGCGCGTTCCATAGCGTTTTCTAGTTCGCGGATGTTGCCTGGCCAATCGTACTGAGTCAAGAAGGCCATTGCTTCGCGGGAGATTGCTGTCACATGTCGATTGCAGTGCTTGGCATAACGAGCCGCAAAATGTTCTGCCAGCGCCGGGACGTCTTCGGGGTGTTCGCGCAGCGGCGGAATGGTGATGGAAATAACGTTGAGGCGGTGAAACAGGTCGGGGCGAAAGGATTGCTCGCGCGAGGACTTCTGCAAATCTCTATTGGTCGCGGCGAGGAACCTGACGTTGATTTTAATCGGGCGGGTGCCTCCCACGCGCACGAATTCTCGTTCCTGCAGAACGCGCAGCAGCTTGGCTTGGAGGATGGGAGAAAGCTCGCCAATTTCGTCGAGGAAAATGGTGCCGCCTTCGGCAACTTCGAGAAATCCTTTTTTCTGGGCAATGGCGCTGGTGAAGGCGCCCTTTTCGTGGCCAAACAATTCGCTCTCCAACAAAGTTTCGGAAAGGGCGGCGCAGTTCAGGGCTACAAACGGCTGAGTTTTTCTCGGGCTGTTGTTGTGAATGGCGCGGGCGGCCAGCTCCTTGCCGGTACCGCTCTCGCCGCAAATCAGTACGGTGGAATCGCTGGGAGCGACTCGCTTGATGAATTGATAGATGTCACGCATGCGCGCGCTACGTCCCACCATGTCGTGGCTCAGGCTGACTTCGGCGTGTAAGCGCAGGTTTTCGCTTCCGAGACGCTTTAGTTGGCGCGCATTTTCGATTCCGATGACCAACAGGCCGGCGATGGCTGAGAGCAACTGGAAATCATCTTCGGACAGCGCGGTTGTTGGACCGTCGGACTCTAGATAAATGAGTCCGATCACTTTTTCGTTGGAGGTCATCGGCACGCAAAGCCGGGTCTGTTGCTCAGTTGTCTGGTCGACGGCGGCCGACCCGGTACTGTTCTGAATCGCGGTGCCGCTATCGAGCAACGAAACTCTTTCGTCGATGACGCGTCGCACTATCTCCTGGCTTATGGGGACCGGATGGTCTGGTCCGTGTACGCGGTCCCAGGCGACCTGCGAGCGAATGTCCGGCGATCCGTCTTCGGTCATGAGGATCGCTCCTCGTTCGGCGGGGATGACGTCGAAGATCATGGCCAGTAATTGCCAAGGAAGCGCGGCTTCGTCGCGCAAGGAGCTGAGGGCTCCAGAAATTTGCAGCAAAGTGTTCAGATTACGCGCCACGCGGGCGGGTTGCGGTAGCGCCGCCAATGATGCTGCGTCTAGATTGAGTAGTTCGTGCGGGCGGAATTGCAGCACCTTCAAGTTAAGCGGTTCCTGCGCGGAGATCTGCATGGGGCTAGTTGCAAGGCTGTGGGGCCTTTCTGTTTCGACGAGAAAGACAGAATTTCCTACGGCTATCTGATCCCCGGATTTTAGTTGGCGATCTTTAACCGGAATGCCATTGACGAAGGTGCCGAAGCGACTTTCGAGGTCGATCAATATCGCATTGCCGTCGTGGGATTCGATCACGCAGTGCTGTGGGGATACCGCGGAGTCTTCAAGGCGGATAGTGTTGCCGGCGTCGCGGCCGATGGCAACGTGCGCGCCCAGCGGGAATTCGGAATTTCGTAGCGGGCCGCTGATCGCCAATAGTTTTGGTGCCAAGATTCAGCCTTTTGCGGGATTTGCCAGTGCGAATATTGAGCCGCGCCATTCTAGCGCCACGAGGCGAGGATCGCCAGAGTACCAGCCTATCCGGAAGGATAGAGGCTATCCGAACGGCTTATCGGCCTTTCGCGGCTTAACAACAAATGAGGCGTCGTCTTATCAATGCACACCAACTGATGGGGATTGTGTGGCTTGGCGTAGAAGTTGCCAAAATACCCCCTATAGTGATTTTCAGCACCCAAACTCAATAGGTCGTCTTTTAAGCGGCTGCGTAGCTAGATAGATAGGGTTCCGGATGTAGGTTCCCTGGGGCTAGCCTCCGTCGACGTAGCGGCCGACCTGCCAACTCGTTCTCTTACATGCAGATAAAAAATTATCCTGGCGGCTCGTGAAATTTCGGGAACTGGCATCAGGACTGCCTTTGTAGTGGGCGTTGAGAGGTTAGACGGAAATATTGAATGGGGGTGGCAAATGAAAATTCAAAACATTTTTCGGACCCACGTAGTGGTAATCGGATTTGCAGCGGCTTTTGTGCTGGCGGGTGGTGCGCGGGCTCAAGAGATTGACAATACCGTCTGGGCCGATACAAACGTTGAATCGTTTCCGCCGCCCGCGCCCGCCACATTTGCCAATGAACTGAGCGCGGTGACGAACTCGGTCCAGGCGAACACCGCAGCGGTCGTTAAGCAGTCAAGCGTGAACAACGAAGCGATAGTTTCTGGCGGGGCGACAAACGAAGGATGGTTGATTGCAACATCAATCTTGTTAATAGCACCTCTCGGGCTGTTCATGTTGGCCAAGGTGCGACGCGCGAGGCAGAACGTCAATGCACGCGAATACCACAGCAAGAGAAGTGCCGCTCTTTCTTAATTCCTAGAGAGATGCGATAGAGGAGCAAGCCGCGGGTTCGCGCAAAGCGGGCCCGCTTTTTCTTTGGGGGGCAGTGAAATTAGTCCGGTCCGGGCGCGAGGTTCTGAGACACAACCCATTCGGCGAACTGTTAAAGACTAGTAAGAGTGAGTCTTCAACATTTCGGGATATACTACGCGCGATTTTCCTAAATATATTGGAGCGTGGACATGATTGGGACCGTCG
>DASYJM010000133.1:0-14022 GCA_035996445.1 Candidatus Acidiferrum sp.
TCTACCAGACCACCCCGAGCTTAATTGCAGCATTGGCTGGCGCGGCCTTGGCCCTCGGAATCGTATTTTGGCTCGTCAGTAATCGCGAAGAACTGCAGGAAAGCGAGGCCCAAGGTAGATTGGTCGAACCCTGAGGACGAATCCGAAAATCCATCCCTTCGGCCTCGAATAAATCCGCTGTGATACTGGGAGACTTCCAAATACCGACCCCATCGGACTTTTTGCCAAAGGGTCCCACGGTTTTTATAGGCTGTAGCCCGTTGATAATAAAACAGATACAGACTCCCGAGATGACAGGCCCATTCGGATTCCGGCTCAATGCTCCTCGACTGCTTGGGGAACGGAGAGGGTATGCGAAACTATGCCGAATCAAGAGTTTGCAGGACTTTGTGGCCAGTATTAAACGATGCGGGTTCGGCCGATCGCGCTGCTTCGGGATCGTCGCTCTAATGCCTTCGCAACGCCAGGAACGCCTAAGAGTAGCAAGGATTTAGTAGCAAGCGCCGCAAACTATTGATTCTAAAGACGCGGATTAAAGTATCAGATACTCACCCAGCCGCTTTCGGCATCTTACCACGTTTTCAGCAACATCGAGGAAACCAGCATGGATATTGGCGATTTCTACCATGTCGCATTCTGCAACTCTTTCAACTGTTTCGCATAAATAGCACCAAATTCGCGCCGAAGCAGACACCAAAGCGAACATAATTAGCTTCGTGCACGCCGGGTCCGAGTAGCGCTAACGCTAGACTCAAGGCCCGGCTGTCCACGGGGTGAAATTTATTCTTCGTTAAGCGCCGGCGCTCTTCGCCTGGCCTGATGATCGGCCTTGCGATTGGCCTGACGATTTAATTTCTATTTTTTTTGGCAGAGCAGATTCGCTAAGCGGTGCGCTAACTTCCAGAACACCATCCTTGTATTCAGCGCTGAGCTTGTCCGCCTGTACACCTGGCGGCAGGACGATTGATCGCGCGAAGCGATTGTAAGAGAACTCCTGCTCCAGATAGTCCTTACCTTTTTTCTCATCACTGCTCTTATGCTCACCAACGACGGTGAGGTTATTGCCATGAACCTTTAGCTCCACCTCTTTGGGATCAATTCCCGGTACCGCGATGCTCAGGTGGTATTCCTTTTTGTCGTTGTCGACCCAAGCCTCAATGGGGGGCACGGCGAAAATCAATCTTGCGGATTGGTCATCGGCGCCCGTTGAATTATTAGCGACCTTATTGAATAAATGATCGAAGCTACTCCTCAAATCAAACAACTCGTTAAACGTATTTTGTCTTCTCGCGAGATTTGCCATTGCTATTCTCCTTTAATTGTTCGAACTAGATTTTTCATGCGTATCTAACTAAGACCAATACAACAAAGCGCTTTTGGTCGAGCGCCAAAAGCGCTTTGAAGAGGGTTTCCGCAAATCAACAATCAGCGACGCTCCTGTTGCGATTGGCGCTTCATGAACGCCGATAATTTATCCTCGAGTTTGGCGAACAAGGAGCCGGCGTCGGAATTACCTTTGAGCTGTTTCTCCAAGTTTGAAATGTCGGCGCGCAAGTCTTCGTATTCCGGGGCTTGTGGCGCGTAGCCAAGTTCCTTGGCGCGCTCAACTTCATTCTTGGCGGTCTGCACGAGCGTTTGCGCCACTTGTTTGTCATTCTGACTTTGCGCCTTGGCGGAGTTAATGGCTTCTCGCGCAATCACCAGCGGTAATGGGGTGACTCGATCGACCACCAGTAAGGTATTAAGGGCGGTCAGCAATACATCGCTGGCATCTTGCTGTTTCTTTTGATCGAGAAGGCGCGCCGCCGCTTTCAGGGCTTCGGGATATGTCGCCAAGGGCAGGTTATAGGTACGCACGCGAATTTCGCTGGTCAACGCTGCCAGCAAAACACGCGCGGCCGGGTAATCTTTAGCGGCCACGGCTGTCGATGCGTGCTGCCCAAGGTCCTTGATGAGTTTAACGTCGTGCGGGGCAGCGTCGATGATGTCGACGTTTACGCTGACGGGAATGATGGCTGTCGCGGGATTACGAGCCAAGAGGACGTTGATCTTACCGGTGGCTCGTTCGATAGCAGCGAGGGCCTGGTCCGATTTGTTGGAGGCGATGGCGTCGATCGCTTTCTGCGTCTCGGATATTGCCGCCATGGCATCTTGGTCCAGATTTCTTCCTGCTTCGTCCTCGGCCTTTTTCCGTTCTTTCTCTACGCCTGGCCTAGCTTGCTGCTCGGCCTGCTGGCGCTGTGTGTCGAGATTAGACTGGGGCTGGGTTGCCGGTTGTGTTTTTGTTGACGCGTCGGCTGAAGTAGTATCTCCGGCCGGTTTTGTGGAATTACAAGAGAACGTCCCAAGACCCAATAATACGGTGGCTATTACCGGCAATGCGACGCTCATTCGGTTCTTCATAACTTCTCCTTGATAACTTTCTCTTCAAATCGATGGCCTTCTGCAACCCCTGGAATAAATTCGGTCCGAATTTAGCTAGGCTGCCGCCGCAAAGGAACCAATCGTGATTTTGTTTTCAACATGGCGAACGCCGGGAGCGGACCATGCCGCGCGCTCGGCTTCCTCGCGTTCCGCCCACGAACGCACCGTGCCCTTTAAGATGACTTTGTCTCCGTCTGTTTCGACGGTAATGCGATTGGCATCGACTTCAGCACTACGTTTCAACGCGGCCTCGATGGCAGTCTTTACTTCGCCCCTGCTTACTTGCGGCTTAACGGTAATGAGATTGCTGATTCCCTTCACTCCGGTCAGGCGCTTAACCGCGGTTTCCGCGGCGGATTTTTGAAATTGCCACGAGACTTCGCCTTCGAGAGTGACCCATCCTTTGGATACAGAAATTTTGATCCGGTCCGCGGGCACTGAAATAGTCCAGTTGAGGCTATTCACCGCGGCTCGGGCAATGTCCTCATCGGTTCGCTCGCTGGAAGTTGGGAGGCGGACTTCCAGTTCATTCACCACGGCTCTCACGCCGGCGACACGCATTGCGGCTCGCTCTGCCGCCACCTTGTGCCAGTAGCTCGAAACATTTCCCGTCAGCGTTACGACACCAGCTTTTGCCGCGACTCCGATCTCCGCGGCGTTCACGCTCGGTTCCCAGTCTAATTCCGTCTCCACGTTTCTCTTCAAATCAAGGTCGCTCATTGCATCTCCTTATTTAGGCTGTGCTTATTGGGGCTCTGCGCGTTTGAGAGTCAGAAAACGCTATACCCTCGACAAGAATTCTGGTCTGCTGAACTGATTGGCTTGCGTGACTGTTCGGACTTACTTGCGTGGCATGAGCACTCACGCGTAGCCAGCTTCATTAGCGGAAGAGCACTCGCGGTTCCAATGTCGCGATTGTTTGCTTGCGGTACTGATTGCCCCGCGAATCAGAAGGTTAGTGAAATTTACGCGGCGTGATAGCTTTGCCGGCCCTGAAATAACGGCATCAGCGTGACGTTATTCCGACACGCTACTGACGGAAGACACGATGGCTTGGCTAAAATCGAGAGAGCAGGTAGAAATTTCTCGCTCTGTGTTTTTGCAAAGGTGTGATTGAAGATCTGACCCGGACAGTGGCGGTTATCCAGACACCAGATATCGGTGCGCAAATGTTACGGCCATGGCCCCTTCACCTACCGCGGAGGCGCACCGCTTTACGGAGTTGTGTCGCACATCGCCTGCGGCGAATAATCCGGGCACGTTGGTTTCTAAATAATAAGGATCGCGATCGAGCGGCCAATTTGGAACCTTGTGATTGCCCTTCAACAAATCGGGGCCAGTGACAAGATAGCCGGCCTGATCACGAACAACGCCCGCTTCCACGGCCCATTCCGTTTGCGGTGAACCTCCGATGCAAACAAAAAGCCAATGTGTGTTGACGTGTTTTTTTTCGCCGGTCTTTCTGTTTCTCAACGTGATTGATTCTAGAGACTTATCTCCCTCGAGGGCCATCACCTCGTGGTTGGTCAGAACCTCGATGTTCTTGGTCGAGAAGATGCGATCGACCAAATACGCCGACACACTTTCTTTCAGAGTTTCTTCCCGAACGATCATTGTTACTTCCCTGGCGTTACGGGAGAAATGCATAGCCGCCTGGGCCGCGGAATTGCCTCCGCCCACCAGATAAACCTGCTCGCCGGCACAAAAATGCGCCTCGCTGGCTCCCGCGCCGTAGTACACGCCGGCTCCGGTAAACTCGTCCTCCTTGGGAAGACCGAGGCGATGATATTTGACACCCGTCGCGCAAATTGTAACGCGCGCAATAATTTTCGTTCCGTCCGCGAGATACACGACACGTTTGCCGGCCGAAAATTCGCCACGCACACCCTCGCGGGCAAGTAAGATTTCTGCTCCAAAGCGGCAGGCTTGTTCGCGGGCGCGCTCAGCCAAATCCGCTCCACTAATTCCTGTTGGAAAGCCTAGGTAATTTTCGATCTTGGGGCTGCTTCCAGCTTGTCCACCTACGGCCCAACGCTCCACTACCACCGTTTTTAAGCCTTCTGATGCGCCGTACACAGCCGCACTCAGGCCTGCCGGTCCGGCTCCATAGATGGCCAAATCGTATTCCGAGCGGGAAGGATCGCGAAACCAACCGAGCTTTTCTGTGATCTGGCGAACGGTGGGACACTCCAACCGGGTGTCATCCTGGAATATGCATACTGGGAACTTTGTTTCATGGACGGCTAGCACTCCCTCAGCGCGGGCTTGTTCATCGTTGTGGATCTCGATCCATTCATAGGGAACATCGCTGCGATGTAAAAAATCGCGGATCGCGTAGGCAATCGGTGATCCAGGTTTGCCGACGATTTTCACAACAGGAATCTGGGGTTTTACGTTCGCGTCAGACATACCCTCGCCGTTGAAGATCGAACCGAGTCCTTAGTCGCGACCCGGCTATAGAAACGAAGATACTACTTTTGGCTCAGGCATTACGCGATTTGATTTACTACTCGGCGCGCCGCAAGGGAGATCATGAGCCGCGTCATCCCACTGAACAGCATGCTGAAACCCACGAGCAAACCGAGCGCCCATGCGGAACTTGAAGGCCAGTTCAGCCAAATCATGATGGCCAGAATCAAGGTTACGATGCCATCCACGAAGAGCCATCCCGAGCCAGGCAAGGGCCGCAAACGCACCGCGAGGATGAACTCAAGCACCGCTTCCACAAACAAATAGACGCCGAGCACCAGCGTAAGCGACACCATGCCTAATAGAGGATGCAACAGCGTGTAAATGCCCGCAAATAAGTACGCAGCACCCAGCAGCAATTCCCACAGAACCCCACCGGTCGTGCGAGTTTGCCAGGCGTATGCGAGATGCGCGACCCCACTAACCGTCAACAACCACCCGAAAAGTACAGTGACGGCAATTCCGGCGATCGGCGGCATGATGACGGCAAGGATGCCCGCGATTATCATCACGACGCTAAGCGCAATGGTCCATCCCAAAGATTTTTTGAGTAGCGTTGATGGAGCAATTGTTGTGGTACTCATGACAGTCCCTCCTTCGAATTACAAACAGCCCATGTTTCGATGCAAAAATCGTGGTGTGCCACGACCGGCGTTGAGCATTGCTGCACTCATCGCTGGTCGCTTCCACTCTCTGGCGATACAACAATAAACATGGCCTGCCCATCGTGCATGATTCTGAGTAGCGTTGAACCTTTTGCTTGGGCTGCCATTTTGTCGAAATCGGCCACGCTGTTTACGGACACGCGGTTAACGCTCAAGATGACGTCGCCTGGTTCGAGTTGTTGCGCAGCGGGGCTGCCAGGATCGATGTTGCCAACAACCACGCCCCGAACGTCTGCGGGCAACTCGAGTTGTTTTCGTACTCCGGGCGTTAACTCCTGTACCGAGATACCGCCTAATGTTCCTTCCGATGGGGCCTTGCGCGCACCAGCTTTGAAGCCCAAATTTGCCGCTCGTTCGTCGAGTTTGGCTTTCAGCGTGAGCGGTTGCCCGTTACGCAGAATGTCGAGGGTTACCTCTGAACCAGGATCGACTCCGGCGACCATGGCGAGAAGATCGCTCGCATCGTTGATGTTGCGGCCGTCAAACTTACGAATCAGATCGCCGGCTTTCAACCCGGCTTTATCGGCTGGGCCGCCTTTTGCGACGTCCTGCACAAATGCGCCGGAGGTGTCCGGGCCTTTAAATTGTTGTGCCAGCTCCTGGGTAACCGGTCCGATGGTGACGCCAAGGTAACCGCGCGTGACTTTGCCTGTTTTGATAAGAGACTCCATAGCGCGCTTGGCCATATTGATGGGAATAGCGAAGCCGATCCCGATAGAACCTCCGCCCCCTGCGCCGGAACCGCCGCTTAAAATGGCGGTGTTAATGCCAACCATTTGGCCTTTGATATCGATCAGCGCGCCTCCGGAATTCCCTGGATTGATCGCGGCATCCGTCTGAATGAAATCTTGCAGGGCTTCGATATTGAATTGTGACCGACCGAGGGCGCTGACGGCTCCTCGGGTCACGGTAAAGTTCAGACCGAAAGGATTGCCGATGGCCATCACCGTATCGCCGACATGCAGATTGCTGGAATTTCCAAGCGGCACGACGGGCAAGCCCTTGGCATCAATTTTTATGACCGCGATATCCATATCCGGATCGGTTCCAATCACTTTTGCCTTGTAAACTTTCTTGTTGGTGAGCATGACCTCGACAGAACTGGCCTTGTCGATTACATGATTGTTGGTGACGATGTAGCCGTCCGGCTCAAACACCACACCGGTGCCAAGGGCGTGCTGGCGTTGTTCGCGCGGAATTTGCGCGCCTGAGTCCCCGAAGAATTGCCGGAAGAACGGATCCATATACAGTGGCGATTCCTCCGCCTTGATGACCTGCTCTGCGCCGATGTACACCACGGCCGGCGCGGTGGCCTGGATGATTCGCTCAAAAGCCTTGTTCTGTTGTTCGAGTGCTTCGATATCAGGACCGTCAAGCGCGGGCCCTGCCGCGAGCGTGTAGCCGCCATGCGTGCGACGGCTTAAGTACGACGCTGCCAGGACGATAAATATTAGTGCGGCGATCATCGCTACTCGTGATGCAGACGAGCGATGTCTGTTCACAAATTTAATTTTTCTCGGTTGCATAGCTAGCTCCTCGCCGGCCGCTGCCCCGGAGCGGCGCAATTGCTGTCGCAACGCCTGGTCACCCTGGCGCTGTCGGGGTATAAGCTTCCTGCACGAAAACTTTGGCCGGAATGAGTTTGCCGGTAGCATCGTGAATCTTTAGTGGACTGCCGGTCTTTGGATTGATCAGCTCGATGCGGATGGAACGCGGTGGACCGACTGTCGCGGTATTCGACGAAATGTATGTGACCACATAACGAACGCGAAGATTTTCCATTATGTCGTCGTAGATCCCGGGGATTTGCGCGTCGGTCTCAAGAACATATGCGCGACCACCTGAGGCTTTGGCGAGCGCCTCCAATTGCGTTTCGGTGGCAGTCCAATTTATGCGCGCGAAGGGCGCCGCATTGCCGTAGGTCACCGCTTCAAGTTGCATGAGGTGGTTGAGTCCAATGGTGTAGATCGGAACGCCTGATCCACGAGCGGACCCGAGCACCTGTTCGAAATTCGCTTTGCTAAAGGTGTCCAGTCCGCTCGTAACAGCGATTATCGCTTTACGTTCGGATACAGAACGCATCCGCGCGAGAACCTCGAGAAGCGCATCATAAAAATTAGTTTCGGAGGTTTCCGGAGCGTTGAGCGTCCCGAATATGTTGTCCAGGCCCTCCCGGTCTTGATGGAAGTCAGCGAGAGTATCCAATTTGCCGGCGTACCTGAAGATTGCAACTTTGTCATCGCGGCCGACGACTTCAAGAAACTGACGCCCGATCGCGGGTACTTCCGTCCCCAGCGTCTTATTCAGCTCATGATAACGGCCGCCAAATTCCAGCATCAATGCGATGGTTGCCGGAGAGCGCTCAATTTCAACGTTTACGTTTTTTTGGCGCACGCCATCTTCGTAAACGGCAAAGTTTTCTGGATGAAGGTTCGGTAGAAAATAGCCGTTGGGGTCTTCAATATGAATCTTGGCGGTGACCTTGCGAGTCAATGGCACAAATTTGATTTCGGAATGTTGTTCGCCCTGTTCACCGGAGAAAAGCTTGGTGGCCGGTCTGTTTGGAATATTAAGCACGGGTTCTTCACGCGATTGTTTAGCAGGATCGGCTGGTTGCTGCGAGTGCACACGTGGGGGTGATGCGGAGAAAACTAGCGCTGAGGTCAGAACCAAAATAGCGGCGATCTGTGAGTGCCTCGTCATGTTGAGAGCCATTTCCTTTAACTGTTTTCCATCGCGGTGAGAGTTTTTTCCGCCGAACCTACATTGCAGCGGGAACGAAGACGCGGTCGGCGGCAACCAGCTCCACTTTGGGAACTTCCGTTTTTAGCTTGACACTTTGAAGTCCCGGTTTTTTCCCCGGCTTGGCGAGAAACGTGAGCATATATTGATGTTCAAGCCTTCGGCTGATGTCGGCGAGGTACGGCGCAAATGAAACAGGCGTTTCGTAGCCAAGAAAATAGGCCTCGCCGCCGGTTTCTTGCGCCACTTCGGAGAGATAGTTTTGTCCCCAGTTCATGCGCCAGAGACTGTGTCCATAGTGGCCAACGCCTGTGGCATAGATGGCATAAATGAGGATTCCAGCCTTTTGGGCCTGTTCAATGCAGTTGTCAACGTACGGATTTGCAGGGCCTGTGCCGCCAAAGTAATCAATGCCGTCGGAAATCACCACAATCTCCCGGCGGACAGGAGTTTCCGGCCATCGTTTGATCACATCTTGAATGGAAAGGTAAATGCTCGCGAACGCTCCGAGATTGCCCATCGGAAGTCGCAGAGCCTTGGCCGCGAGGTCGTGTTCCGTGGTTAAGTTTTGCGTGATGTCCACGGTTCCGTCCCGCATGTAGCCAATTCCCACTGCGGTGGTCGGCGGTTGTGATTCAATGAAACTTCGGATTTCTCCAAACTGCGAGCCCACATTGGTATAGCTGGAATCGTCCAGTAGAATGAAGAGCTGCAGTGCGCCGCGTTCTCCGCGAAGTGGCGTCCAGTCGGCAACCTGTCTGCGTTCACGCCCCTGGTAAACAATCACATCCTCTTTGCGGATGTCCGGGACGTCATTTCCCCGGTGCGTTTCTGCGGTAACCACCATGTGTGCGGGAACCGGCTCTTGTGATCGGCTCCTGGACGGCCCAATCATCAAACCAGCGAGTGCAAGAACGGATAGGAGAGCATGGTGATTTTTTCTCATTCCAACTCCTCCGAATCGAAATTTCGAACGCGTAACGGTTTTTCAAGCTGAGACCGCGATTCGCACTTGTGGTTTTTTGCTGCGATTACCATTCTCGAAAGGTGGTTGGAACACCGATGCCCATCTCCGATGGTCCTCGGGGCGCAAGATCCAGTAGGCTGCGGCGGCAATAGTCGCGAGGGGCAAGGCGCGAGCCTTAGGAATTTCCAGCTCAAGGATGCCGTCCTTCAGAGTAGCCGTTGGGTTGCTGGAATTAAGCTCAAAGGGACAATTAATTACGCGAAAGACTTGATCGGGGCAGCGGTCGCTGTAAACCATCTTTCGAAACACGGGAGGCGTAGGTGTTTCGCGCACGCCCGCGATGGTGATTTGAAATGGTTCGACACAAAAACGGAGTTCGTCTGGACGAAAACCGGGTACCTCGGCACGCACGACGATGACCTCGTCGCAGTCTTCAACATCGACATGAGTGCTGTGCAGCACTTCAGATTCGGCACGAAGCCAGTCGTCAAGATCCCCGCCATGTTTTTGCTCGCGACTTTGAAATAGTTCAAAGGCGCGCCGGGCAACGGATCCATTGACGTGGCGGAGGCTTTCCACGGTTCTGTTAATGGACATTGATTTTGCTTGTGGACCGAGTTGCACGGCTCGCCTGGTATTTGTGGACTCCCAGCCTATTTGCACGTGCGTCGTTCCTCTCTAGAAAATGTGGCGACTACCATCCGGACGGAAACAAGCCTGCAGCGAGAGTGCACCGTGCCCGATCGAGTCGTGAATCAGCAGAGCACCTGTCATTCCAACGATGGCAAGCATCCTGCGATCGGTTATGTTTTTGGGAGTGCGAGAGTTACTGCCGCCGGACGGTTAGGAAGGCCGGCAAAGTCTCGGTAGGGGTGTCGGCAGCCCGACACGTAACCGACAGATTGGGCCGTCATGTGATGATCCGCAGGAAATCGAGTTTCAGGGGAGATGATAAAAGTGCCGAGGATTGCCGCGGATATCCTGGTCATGCCCCACGGAGCGAAAATTTTGAGCGATCGTTTTAAAGGCGGGGATGAGATCGTCTCCCAGCCTCATCTCGTCCAGAAGGGCGGCGGCTCCGAAACGCTCTGCCAAAGCCTTAGTGTGCATGTCAGTCGCATGTCAGTCCAAACAGACATCGCCAGTATCGGCACTTCCATCGCCTTCAGACGGTTGCTCGTTTGCGTTAAATCGAGGCCCACACAGTTGGGCATGTGCAAATCCAACGGATTTGCGGTCTTAGCCCGGATAACCGGGGTGAGCACTTATTGAGATCGCAGCGCCAACGTCAAATCCCCACATAATCCATGAACCGGGATAGTCGCCCGGTACCCTAATACGAATTAGTCGGGTTTGTACTAGTCAATTCATGGTCTCTGTTCCGTATAGACAGCGATCTTGCGAGAAAGGCTTAAATGGGACATTGTCACTTCGGCGGTGGGAGAAGCGGCAAGCTAAAGGGTATTAATGGGAATCTGCCGCGCGGCTCGCGCCGCGGGTCGAGGATGACCGCCGCGCTTCGATCGCGTCCGGAGCCGCTGGCTGGTTAATGAGAGTAATTGCCGATGATGCCCATTGGAGCCGCCCATCGCTATTCGAAACTTCCTCTGCTACTTTCGTGAACAGCTGGTCTTTCATGGCGGTTCGTTTCGTGTAGTCGATCACATAGCTGACGGTGAATTCCAACGATCCGGCATTTACGATGAGTGCGACGGTAGGTTCCAACGGAGGGTTTTCGCTTCGATAATTGTCGCTCATCTCTTTCCAGGAAGACTGCGCTTCGACCAGGTACTCGCCAATCGACTCTTTGGCTACGCGCAAAAGCATCTCCCTGGCAAACTGGCAATCGCTGCTGGTTGCAAACAGCACTTTAATCTCGTCCCAGATAAACCGGAATCCCTGCGAGTAGTTGAAAACGATTCCTTTCAAGACAGCGCTGTTGGGGATGCGAACGATCCGGCCGTTGTACAAGTCCCCGCTGACCCAATTCCCCGCCTGCCCGGCTGAGGGTCGAGATGCAGGAGGCAAGTCGATATCGGTCGGCGCGAAACACAGCAACATAGCGAGAACTCCAACGACGTTGCGCAATGCAGTGGCACCTCCCTCTCTGGCGGCCACGCGAGTGAGCAGCCGACAACCCAAGCCAATTTGTCCATCACACGGCGCGCGGCCAAAGAAAGCATCAGGCGAGAGATTCCGCTGGAGATCATGCTGATCCCCACGAGCGCACCGGGCAAGCCGCAAAGATACGGTCGGCGCAACTCGAAACAGGGCGGCCGAAACTAGTGGTGGTGATGCTCCTCGGGTGGTCGCGCATGACCCAAACGAGCCGCGCTGCGCTCAGTCTCACTGCGCGGTATCAGTTCATGGTGCTCCACGCCACGAGCCGGTCCAACGACTTAGATCGCAAACCATTCCGATCGTTTGCGAAAAGTCCACGGCCTCCCTACCAGGGCAATTTCAAAATGCCCGCTAAGCAAACTGCGAATCGCGTCTCGCATAATGCGCGAATCATCCGCTAGCAGAACTCTGATAAACAATTGAATTCCTCGACTGGCATTGGTCAGGGTGCCAACAACGTTTGGTTAGCTGTCGATGGTCCGAGATGCTCGGTGCTCTGCTCGTGAAATGCCAAGACGCCGCATCTTGTCGAGCAAAGTAGTGCGCTTTACGTCAAGCTGGCTTGCCGCGCCATCGCGACCGCCAATCACCCAATCGGTTTCGTGCAGCGCCTTCAGAATGTGCGCTCTCTCGGCATCAGCGAGGGTACGAATTTTCGTGCTGACTTCCGGATTTCGAGTGGGAAGCGAAGGATGATGAAGGGTCATATCGGTCGAGAGGATCACGGACCGTTCAATAGTGTTTTGTAATTCGCGAACGTTGCCAGGCCAGGAATAATCGACCAGGGAATCCATATCCTCAGGCCGGATCACGTTAATCTGCTTATTCAGCCGGTGGGCAAATCTGCGAGTAAAGTACCACACCAGCGAAGCGATGTCCTCGCGTCGCTCTCGAAGAGCAGGTATTTGTATCGCAAAGATATTCAGGCGATAAAAAAGGTCATTTCGAAAACGTCCTTCCGCGACCATCCTGGTTAAATTGTGGTTTGTCGCCGCTACCAACCGAAAGTCCACATGCATGGTCCGGGTGCTGCCGACCCGCTCGATCTCTTGCTCTTGCAACACACGAAGAAGTTTCGACTGCAGCTCGAGTGGAATATCGCCAACTTCATCCAGGAAAAGAGTACCGCGATGTGCCAGCTCGAATCGTCCAATGTTTTGGGTGACTGCGCCTGTATAAGCTCCCTTTTCATGGCCAAATAGCTCGCTCTCCAGGAGGCCGGCCGGAATGGATGCGCAATCGGCCCTTACAAGGGGGTTCTTCCGTCGTGGGCTCAGACCGTGAATGGCCTTGGCGATGCAATCTTTCCCCGTTCCCGTTTCGCCTAACAGAAGAACGGTCGCATCCGTCGCTGCAACGACTTCTACCTTTCTCAATACGCTCTGCAGCGCTGGGCTGTGTCCAATTATGTTTGAAAAAACGTCGCTTCGGACGGTGTAAGCAATATTTGGGGTTTTGCTTTTGGGTGGTGCATCGGCGAAGTTAAGCAAATCGCCGGGACGGGCAACGGTAGCCATGGAGTTCTCATTCTTTCTGGTCCCCTCAATGTGATCTTCAATAGGCTAGAGAACAGATTCTGTGAAATCCCTGGGGACACCTGGGCTCGCAAGCTTCTGCACTCCAACGAATTACTGACAGTCAGCTAGGGTTATTTCCGATCGCGTCACCGCCAAGTGGACGAAAGTCAGCAAAGTTTCTGCGTTAAAGGGCTTGTAAAAGAAAGCCAACGCGCCGTTTCGTAAGGCCTGGATTCTAAGGTTGTTGGCGGCGTTGGCGGTTATGAAAATAATCGGAACCGGGTCCTCTTTGGATAACAACAGTTGCTGTAGTTCAATGCCGCTCATTCGAGGCAATTTGACGTCGAGAATCAGGCAGGACCTCATATCCGCCCGCGCCGAGGACAAAAATTCTTCAGCGGACGCGAATGACTCGACGGTCAGGCCAGCCGAATTGAGCAAGTTAGCGAGCGAATTGCGCACCGCCTCGTCATCTTCCACTAGCGAGATCAGGCGCGATGTAACGGTTTTTGACGCCGTTGCCCGGAATCTTCCGTGAGTCATCACCACTTGAGCACTCTGACCTAACAGCGCGATTAGAATCAATCACCACTAAGGTAAGCGGACTAGTACGTTTGGGAAGGTAGACCTAGACATGCCGCCGCACGGACCAAATCCGGGAGAGATTGTGCCTGCATTTTGTGCATGACTTGACCACGATGCAATTTGATGGTGGTCTCACTGGTGCCCAGCTGAACGGCAATCTGCTTGTTTAGCAATCCTTTGACAACGTACTCCATGACCTCGCGTTGCCGATGCGTGAGAGAGTTGAACCGCGCGCGCAGTTCAACTAAGCCCGCTCGGTGCTGCCTGGCAACGCGGTCGCGTTCCACGGCGTGTTCAATGGAATCCAGAAGATCCTGATCGTGAAACGGCTTGGTGAGAAACTCGACTGCTCCGGCCTTCATTACTTTCACCGCCATGGCCACATCCGCGTGCCCGGTGATAAAGATGATGGGAATATCGACGTTTGCCTTAGTCATTTCACTCTGCAGATCAACACCACTCATTCCCGGCATGCGCACGTCAAGAAGGAGGCATGCGGGGGCATCTAAAAGTTTCGCGCGTAAAAACTCTG
>DASYJM010000134.1:0-2922 GCA_035996445.1 Candidatus Acidiferrum sp.
AGCCTGCACCCGCTACCGCCGCGTCCGCGACGGAAGCCGCCAAAGGACGATATCCAGGTTCCACGCCGGCGAGTGAGAGCAACGGGCAAGAAAAAAATGCAGTTGTAGAAGCATCATCAACCGCTAGAATCGCGCCGTCCCAAAGCGTTTGGCTTTCTCCTCAGGAAGCCGAACGACGACTGTTGAACCGTACCGAGCCCAAATTTCCCGCCGAAGCTTTGGCTGCTCACGGCGCTGGCACCGGCAATGGTAATGTCGTGCTCGAAATACTGGTAGCGGATGACGGGACCGTCTCTAACATTCACACTATCAGTGGAGATCCGGCGCTGGCGAGTGCAGCCGCCGACGCGGTCCGCAAATGGCGCTACCAACCCTACCGCGTACGTAACTTGCCTTCCCAATTCCAGACCGATGTCACTGTGAGCTTCACAGCCCCCAACCAGATTAGATAAAAGCGACTAATGCACCGAGTAACGGAGAATGAATTCCACAATCCGCACGACTATTTGCTTGGTCGCAACTTCGGATCGTTGGCCGGATCGAAATATCGGGTGTCGGTCGGACCGAACCCGCAGATCTGGACAATGACGGGCTCCGCATCAGTCCGCGCATAATGATTCCGCGCGGCCGGTTCCGAATAGACGCTTCCCGCCGGGAGCGTCTTCAGCGACGCGGCATCGAAATGATCGCCGTAGCCGAAATGCCATTCGCCTGACAGAACGCTTGCGACACGCACATCGCGATGGGAATGGGCTTGGATGGTCGTATGTGCCGGAACGAATAGCAGAATCGTGTAAAAACCGGCTTTCGCAGAATCGCCAAAGAGCACTTTGGTATGCACGCCAGCAACACCCGAACTTCCAATCTGATTATTGTCGAGAGCGCTGCCGCGAATCTCGTCGATCGTCATGCGCATTTCTGGAAGGGATTGAGCACTCGCGAGCGAGACTGCAACTACGCAGAACAGAGCTATACAGAACAGAACACAGAACAGTGATCTCGCAATTTGCTTGCACATCAGGCCATGCGCAGGTTTCTCCAACATATGCCTCCTTTCGTTTCATTCTCGCTTTTGAGCAAAACCCTACGAAAATGCCAACTCCTTAGCTCGCTGCACGGCTTTCACCACAGCTTTAATGAGAGTCACACGCAGTTTGCCTTCTTCGAGTTCCATGATGCCGTCAATCGTGCATCCCGCAGGCGTGGTGACTGCGTCTTTGAGCAGTGCTGGGTGATCTCCCGTTTCAAGCACCACGCGTGCTGCGCCCATGGTTGTTTGTGCCGCTAAGAGCGTCGCCACATCGCGCGGAAGGCCGACCTTCACACCCGCTTCCGCGAGAGATTCCAGAATGATGTAGATATATGCCGGACCGCTCGCCGACAAACCTGTGACCGCATCCATATGTTTTTCGTCAAGCACTACCGTCCGGCCGACCGCGTCGAAAAACTTTGTGGCTGCCTCCAGATGCTGTTTGGTCGCGAACTTACCTTTGCAAAGCGCGGTCATTCCAGCGCCTAGGACACAGGGAGTATTCGGCATCGCGCGCACAACCGGTACTTCTTTCTCAAGCGCGCGCTCAATCATCTCGGTTGGAACGGACGCTGCCACGGAAATCACCAACTGCTTCTCGTGAACATGGGCTCGAATCTCACGCATAACATCCGCCACCACTTGGGGCTTCACGCAAACGAAAATAATATCGGCACTCTTCATCGCTTCAGCATTATCCGTTCCAGCATGAATTTTCAATCGTTCCTTGAGCAGGCGCGCGCGTTCCGGATGCGCCACTGTCACCCAGGTCTGTGACGGGGACAACAAGCCATCGCGCAAAAAAGATTGCACCAGAATCGAGCCCATCTTTCCCGCGCCTAAAACCGCAACTTTTCTCTTGCTATCCGATTTCCGCGCCATGCGATCTCTCCAGCATTGAATTAAGAGTACTTAGATTACACGACGACATGTTGGGCGGTGTCGAAGTCCGCGGCCGCCGTGCACGGATGCAATCCTGACCGAAACCTGTCATCATATGCGCGACGAGTCGTACCGCGCGGGAGATCGCGATGGACAAGAACGCTTCTCCGAAGGGAAATAAGTCTCCGCAGACGTCACCTGAAGCTCCCTTCACAGCGTTCATTCAATTGGACGGGAGGTCCGCCGTTCCATCGCAGTTTCGTACTGCGGGGACTTTTACGATCACCCGGCTCCAGTCGCCGGCTGGGCTTCCTGGCCGAATCACAAAGCTCTCGCCCGTTCCCGCTCTGCTGGTGTCGATCTCTCTTAAGTCTCTGCCATCATCGAGCTATCAGGTGTGGACAGCGGACAAGCTCATGGCCACATCCGTCGTGCACCCGTTTCGTTCAAATGTCATCGATTTCGATTCGCAGCCAAGGTGCTGGGCAGGCAGTGCCTTCGATTACGTTCACTATTCTGTCCCTCGCAAGGGACTCGATGACATTGCCGAGGACCTCGGCTTTGGCCGTGTACGTGACTATCGGTTGGCAGTGCTCGAAGACGATCTAGTCGTGGCCCAGATCACCAAAAGCATTCTTCCGTTCCTTGGGCGGAGCGACGGTCTCTCGGTGCTGGCTCTCGATCAATTCAGCCTCATCCTCGGAGCACATCTGATCCAGCGCTATGGTGAACTCCAGAAAACAGCGCGACGTTCGAACGGAGGCCTAGCGCCGTGGCAGAAAAGACGAGCCTCCGAACTTCTTCATGAGAACATGCATGGCCGGATTCGGCTTTCTGAGATTGCACGCGAATGCGGATTCTCCGTCAGTCACTTTGCCCGCTCATTCAAAACTTCTTTCGGCATCTCCACTCACCAGTGGCTGATTCAGCATCGCATTGACCACGCTAAAGAATTGATGAGCCAGACCAGCATGTCGCTGATCGACATCGCGATTCAGTCGGGATTTAAT
>DASYJM010000135.1:0-4939 GCA_035996445.1 Candidatus Acidiferrum sp.
GAACCCACTGCGGGTTGTTCGCCATATACTTGTCCATGAACTCCCAGCCGTATTTCTGAACAATCGTATAGAACAGATAGAGCGTGACATCGTCGTCGTTCGGATAGCACGTAATGACCTTGCCTTTGAATTCTGACTTCAGGAAATCCTGGGCCGATCTTGGAACATCGATTCCAGCGATGGCCTGAGTGTTGTAGGCATACGACAGCGCATACACCGCCACGCCGACATACTGGCCGTCAGGATCCTTGAAACTTTGATGAATTTGGTCCCAGCCTTCCGGCCTGAAAGACATCAGCACTCCCTGCTTCTTCCACCGGTCATAGTCCTGGAGCGTTTGAAATATCGTCAGATCGACGCTCAGTTTTCTTTCGGCAATCTCGCGATCGATGATGGGGGCCAGAATGTTGCTGAAATCTGCGGTCAACTTGACCTTGATGCCAGGAAAGCGCTGCTCAAACTCCCGAACCCACGGCTCGTAGAGACCGGCGAGGCCGCCACCGTTTAAGGACAACTCACCTTCCTTTTTGGCTGCTTGGTAGAGTTCGTCGATCGATTGAGCGTTTGCTTTGGCAGGGACACCCGCGAGCGTAATCGCGAGGGCTAATCGCGCTAAGAATTTAAGTATGCGCATTGGCTTCCACCACTTGCTTGGAATTCATGATTTGTGGCTCCTTATGGCACGCCGCTAGGGTTCCAGCGCAATCAACAAATAGATTTTCGCCAAAAAACAACCGGCTGCGGCTAGGAATGGCTATCTGATTGTTAGGATTCGTTTGCTGGACGTCTTGCCTACTTGTTGGCGTTATTGTGACCCACGGCCGTTCGGCCGGTGAAGGGGACCAGCCCGAATGCATCGCGGTACGATACCCGTGCTGCCAGCCCTCTAGATGAAGCAATCGCAAAAATTAAGGTTAGTCATTCTCGCGTTTTTCGCAGCTCCTTTGCACAGAAGAGTTTTTCGATTCTCCTTGACACTCACACTCTAAGGGAACAGGATCATGTCGAGGTTTCGCCGTTTGAGGCGAGACTCCCGCTTCGAAGTCCGAACGCAGTTTCGTTAAAGGTCAAGCTCCACATCGAGCGCAAAAGAGGGCACAACCTGCCCGCTTTTTATTCCCTCGAGTGCGGCCCTACCTCCTGTCCGACGTACAGGTCTGCAAACCCAAGACGCTAGCGGTTCCAAGGGAAACACTACTCACGCACAACTCGCTCGATGCGAATGGGAATTTTGAATTTCTCAAAAAGGAGAACCACCATGTCAGAATCAAACAAGAATGTCGTCCGTCGTTTGTTCGAAGAAGTTTGGAACAAGGGCAATCTGCAAGTGACCGACGAGCTTTTTGCCCCCAACTATGCTCATCATGACGCTTCCACGCCCGATGTTGGGCGAGGCCCCGAGAGTGAACAGAAGCGAGCGACCCTCTACCGCACCGCCTTCCCCGACATTCGATTGACGATGGATGACATCATTGCCGAAGGCGAAACAGTCGTGGCTCGATGGTCTTGCAGAGGTACCCATAAAGGTGATCTCAGCGGGATTCCTCCAACGGGAAAGCAGGTCAACATCACAGGAGTAAGCATCGCCCGCTTCGCGAACGGCAAGATGGAGGAAGGTTGGGTCAACTGGGATGCTCTGGCTCTTATGCAGCAGCTCGGCGTCGTCCCTGATCTCGGCAAAGCCAAAGCCGCCGCCTCCACAAGGTAGCCGTCTAGGCCTCGGGCGAGAAATCGGAAGGTCCGTTCATGCAGCGGACCTTCTGTTCAATTCTCGCTGACTCCTGAATATATGTTGGCGTATTGGTCGACCACGTAATTGCACGACTGCCCTTATTGAATGAAATCCGCGGTAAAGGTGGATGGGAAATCATGGTCGATTTCCGATTGGCCCAGTCTGATTAGAGTTAGAGGAGGAAATGCAAATGAGCGAAAGGAAATTGCCAATACCACGACAAATTGAACAACGCGCATACGAGCTATACCTTGAACGCGGCGGAGAACATGGTCACGATCGAGCAGATTGGCTTACTGCCGAGAATGAATTAACAGAATTGCCTGAACAATCCAATTCCGGCGCGACCAAGGCGTGGACCGCCGCTGCTGCCCTTCAGGTACCATCACCAAAGAGTGCTCGGGTTGCCTAGAAAGTGCCCGTAGAAATAGTCGAACGATAGTCGACGCTAAACTGACCATCTAGGCTGTGATTCATTTGTCTCGCTGAAATCGGAGTTTTTGGTAATCCATGGATTTAACGGAGGATTGAAAAATGACTATAAACGTTACCCCCTTACACGACCGCGTCTTGGTGCGGAGGCTGGAAGAGAAAAACACTGCTAAGGGTGGGATCATCATCCCGGACACGGCCAAAGAAAAGCCGCAGGAGGGTGAAGTGATGGCCGTCGGGGCCGGCAAGATCGAAAAGGGCAAAAGAGTACCCCTCGATGTCAAAGTTGGTGACCGGATTTTGTTCGGCAAATACACCGGCAGCGAAATCAAGATCGATGATCAGGAGTATTTGATTCTGCGCGAAGAGGAAATTTTCGGGAAGCTAAGCGGCATGGTCAAAGCGGCCACCGGCAGAAGGTAGTTTCTCAGTTCAGAATTGGATTAGCTGTTAATCACCCAGGAGGGTGAAGTTCAATGGCAAAACAAATCGTTACAGGTGCGAATTCACGTCAGTCGATTCTACGCGGGGTCAATATTCTAGCTGACGCAGTGAAAATCACGTTGGGTCCGAAGGGAAGGAACGCGGTGATCGAGAAGAAATTTGGTGCGCCCGTCATCACAAAAGACGGTGTGACTGTCGCGAAAGAGATTGAGCTGCAGGATCCACTAGAGAACATGGGCGCACAGATGGTTCGCGAGGTCGCGTCCAAAACCTCAGATGTGGCGGGGGACGGTACGACGACCGCAACTCTGTTGGCTCAGGCGATTTTCCGCGAAGGGGTGCGCACGGTAGCAGCCGGTGCAAGTCCGATGGCGCTTAAGCGCGGCATCGATAAAGCTGTGGAAGCCGTCGTGGCCGAGATTAAGAGACTATCCCGCGAAGTGAAGGGGGACATGATCACGCAGGTGGGTACAATCAGCGCTAACAATGATAAGCAAGTGGGCAGCATCATCGCTGAAGCCATGAAGAAGGTCGGCAAGGACGGCGTCATCACCGTCGAAGAATCGAAGACGATGGAAACCACGCTGGAAGTGGTCGAAGGTATGCAATTCGATCGGGGATACCTCTCCCCGTACTTCGTTACCGACCCGGAGCGGATGGAGTGCGTACTGGAGGACGCTCTTATTCTGATTCACGAGAAGAGAATAAGTTCAATGAAGGACGTGTTGCCGTTACTCGAACAGACCGCTAAGTTAGGCAAACCGCTGTTGATCATTGCGGAAGATATAGAAGGCGAAGCCCTTGCTACTCTGGTGGTTAACAAACTCCGAGGAACGTTAAAATGCGCGGCGGTCAAAGCGCCGGGATTTGGGGATCGTCGAAAGGCCATGCTGGAGGATATCGCCACGCTTACCGGCGGGAAGGCCATTACGGAAGACCTCGGACTCAAGCTCGAGAATCTGAAGGCCGAGGATCTGGGTAGCGCAAAAAAGATTACCATCGACAAGGACAACACCACAATTATCGATGGTGCTGGTAAGACCAGCGAAATTGAAGGACGCGTCAAGCAACTCCGCATGCAGGTCGAAGAGTCCACTTCGGATTACGACAAAGAAAAGCTTCAGGAACGCCTCGCCAAACTCGTCGGAGGTGTGGCGGTAATCAAAGTGGGCGCGGCAACGGAGATGGAGCTTAAGGAGAAAAAAGCTCGGGTTGAGGATGCCATGCACGCAACACGCGCAGCGGTTGAAGAGGGCATTGTACCTGGCGGCGGAACCGCCTACTTGCGGTGCATCCCTGTGTTAGAAAAGCTCAAGCTTCACGACGATGAAGCCATCGGTGTGAACATCGTAAAACGGGCACTCGAAGAACCCATCCGTCAGATTGCGCAGAATGCCGGACGAGAGGGTGCGGTAATCGTGGGGCGTGTACGCGAATCTAAAGACGAAACATTCGGGTTCAATGCTGAGACCGGCGAGTTCGGAAACATGATCAAAGCTGGAGTAATTGATCCAGCGAAGGTAACCCGCCTCGCTTTGCAGAACGCCGCATCGATCGTCTCATTGATGCTAACTACCGAAGTGCTGATCGCCGATATTAAGGATGAGGGACAATTGGCGGTGGCTGGTGCCGGGCACGGCGGCATGGGCGGAATGTACTAAACGATGTTGATGGCTGGGGATCACCGGAGGTTGACTAGTTAAATTGCAAATGGAGCCTGGGAAAGCAAACTTGCCTCGCTTCGAATCCTTCGGATGATTCGTCCAACGTATGTAAGACTCCATTGAAGCCGGAGGTGACCAATTAAATCCGATTTTAATAGACTGGCGCGTGTTCTGATCAAGCATAAAATTCGTTTCACAACGCAGGATGCGGAGCCGCGCTTCGAAATTCAGGGCGGGCACTTCACGACACAAGAACTAATGATGCTTGGTCGAGAAAACAAAATTACAAACCCTGATCTTTTAGAAGTGCTAAGGACAAAGCGTGTGACATCGGCGGGTTCGTGATACCGAATGTCTTTGGTGATCGCCGTAGGAGAGTGAAATGTATCGCAAAATCTATGAGTGCCAAGTGCAGATGTGGCAGAGCGCAGCAGCGCAGATCGGACAAGGAACGAGTAGTTTCTGTTGGTTCGTTACGCGCCGTGCTTACTAATCGTGTAAAACGACGTTCAGCAGTGAACTGTGAATTTGCATCCCGCCGCCATTGTAGTGAATAAATCCCAGCTTCCTGAATTTGTTCATGAAGAAGTTCACGCGGCTCCGCGTAGTCCCTACCAATTCGGCCAAAGTCTCCTGCGATATTTTGGCCACTATCGTTTCCGGCTCG
>DASYJM010000136.1:0-2406 GCA_035996445.1 Candidatus Acidiferrum sp.
TTGTTTCGGCTGGCTTTTGTTGGGAGCATCCTGCAAGTAGTACGCTGGCGGACGCGGCCAGAGCGCTATAGCCAAAATCCCTACGGCTAAGAACTGCTGGTGCCTTGCTCCGGCTCGGGGCTGGTCCACACGTTCCACATCCAGTCGAGTGGCAACTGCCACACGAACTTCCCGAGGCGTTAATTACGTTGAGCAATTTGTCCATTGCGCTTTCTCCCTTTTCGAAAAAGGCTACTGATTGGTTTAAGGGCCGTTAAACAACATTTAGTCAGGCGCGTTCTCAAGGGCGATCAAACAACGACTGATTTCCCATAGAAACTGTCAGATGGCACGCTGGATGAACACTGTCAGTTATGTCAGTGAAAACTAGATGCCATATTCAGCTAGCATTTACCTGCGTATTTTCAATGGCATCAAGCACGCATCGACAATGACAAAAACATGGACCATGCGGGTACGGGTCTTCTTCATATCGATTCTGCTAACGCGGAGGAGAGCCTGTTTCCAGATTCGAATGACATTCCGAACTCGGCCCGTCCGAACGGAGAGTACGTGGAGACTTTGGAACACCACGAGCGCAGACTCGCGAGGCTTCGCCGAACAGCTTGGCGAAGCAAGAGGTGCCGGAGAGGAAAGTACTCACGGTAGAGCCGCAAAAATCCGGAACGGCACGACTGGATGACATCACAGGAGCGGAAGCTGGGCTAGGGGCAGTCCTCCGCTCTGGCGCTACTTCAGGTGGGTCTGTTCCCAAATTCGCACTCTCTGCCTGGCTCCGTCGAAGATGCGGGCATAGTTTCCCTTGCGCACTTTTTCACTCGCGTCCTTATTTAGCATGCTCCATAAGGGTCGATATTGTTCGTAGACTCGAAGGTATTTCTCCTGGCTTGTGGGTGCAACTTCATCCGTGCCAAATAGGAATCGGTCAGGGTAACGGTTGATGAGGTCCGCAGAGATTTTGATCGACTCCGGAGTCGCCAGCAGGTACTTGGCAACCTCGTCCCACGAAATATCGAAGTACACGTGACTAAACTCGGGATCCTTGAGAATTGACTCGATGACCGCGGCATGATGGGTTACCGGCCGAACAATGCGGCCCATCCCCGTGTGCGCCCAGATGATGGTGTTCTGGGGATGGCGCTTCAGCACAGATTTCATCTGCGCAAGGTAAACCGGCTCAGCGCCGGGTTTGGCAAATGGCACATCCATGTCGTTGTGGATAAGAACGACGAGTCCTGCTTCTGCGGCAAAGTCCAGAATCAAATCGAGGGCGGGGTTGGAGAGTGAGGCAGTTTCCCCGGCGACTTTTGCGGAGACGAATTCCTTGTGAATACTGAACTCGCCGATGCCCGAGAAAACACCGGGAAACGTCAGAAGAACACGACGAATGTGATCGACACCATACATGTCAGCCGGATTGAACCCGGTGATCATGGGATCGAACCGAGCCTGCTGCTCTTTCGACAGCGATCGGTAGGCCATAGCTATGTATGCGTCGGTAAAGGAATAGTAATAAAGAGGCGCGTCGGTCTGTAGGTAATAGGTTGGGGCAAAGTCACCGGAATTCTGATACGACCATTCCTGCTGCAAGGGGATACCAA
The DNA here is from genome assembly GCA_035996445.1 of Candidatus Acidiferrum sp. Taxonomy (GTDB): domain Bacteria; phylum Acidobacteriota; class Terriglobia; order Acidiferrales; family UBA7541; genus Acidiferrum. Next base: position 1,602 of record DASYJM010000136.1, read on the forward strand.
AGAGCGCGACGCGTCCCACCTTGGTGCCCATGATATTCAGAAAGTCATGGATGTCAGTTCCCTGCTGAATGTAATTGGTGAGGTGGAAATGAACGTCGTTCAACTCCGGCGGTTCTGCAGGTGTCTGCGTATTTCCAAGGCCGGACCACAGGAGCAATAAAATTACAAAACCGACAGCGAATCGAGCTATTCTGCGAAGCTCCAGATCAGAGGCGGTTTTCATCGCTGACCTCATAACACCATTATGTTTCGATCAAGAAATTCCCTGCTCAGAAAGCCAGCTCCAGATTTGAATGGAAAACCGGCCCGTTGCCTCCGACCGCGAATGGGACGGAGGGGTAGCCAACTGCGGACCGCCGCAGGTAAAGGAATTCGTTGTTCCAGCGGACAACCTTGTTGTGAAACGGGAAGAAGTTTACACCGGCCCGAAAATCATAGGGATTTCCGTACTTGCCATATATCGTCGATCCTCCGAGATAGATTTGCAGTGTCTTAGGCACGACCATCGTTGCGGCTTGCAGCTGGAACCCATGAGAGAAGATCGTGGGAAGCCCCGCGGTGCCGGTACCTTTGAAGTGGTCAAGCCACCGTAAGAAGTACTCTCCCTCCAGCGAATAGCCGTGGTACTTGAAACCGCCGTCAAAGGAAGTCATCTGGTATCTCACATCGGTGATCGAGACGCCCTCCGCGAGAAGGTTGGGCGTGAAGATGACACTTCCGTCTTCGAGCCTGATTTGAGTGTTTTCAAATCCATCGCTGTTGGGCTGCGACTGTTTGTCCTCGTCACTCCGGGTAAAGTGTGCCG
>DASYJM010000137.1:0-2972 GCA_035996445.1 Candidatus Acidiferrum sp.
CTTCCTCGAGAGCGTGCAAATCTGCTTTTGGAATCTGCTTGTCCGTGATTACCTCATGGACCATCGTGACCGGCATGATGTTGCACAAACTGCGCCGTCCGAATTTACTGGAATCACACACCGCAATCGTTCTACGCGAAATTTCGACCATCGTCCGATTCACTTCGGACTCCAATAAGTTGGGCGTAAAAAGACCTGCTGTGGTGTCGAAGCCATCAACCCCGAGAAACAGAATGTCAGCGCTGAGTTGGCGCAAAGTTCGCTCGGCCAGCGGCCCAACCAGTGAAAACGAGTTTTTGCGCAGCATTCCGCCGGTGAGTATCACTTCAATGTTCGTGCCGGCCAGCTCCGCCGCGATGTTGATCGCATTTGTGATGACCGTAAGTTTCGCCATACCTTTAAGCGCCCTTGCAATGGCCATCGTCGTGGTGCCGGAGTCCAACAACACAGACTGACCTTCGTCAACCAATCGGGCGGCGGCCAGTGCGATCTGCATCTTTTGCTTGCGGTGAAGCTTCTCTTTTTCACGCAAGGTTGGATCGAGCAGCGCTCCGGGACGAACCGGCAGAGCGCCGCCGTGAGTGCGCTGGATAATTCCTTGTCCATTCAGAAACTCAAGGTCTTTTCGAATCGTGATCTGCGAAATCCGGAATCGCCGCGCCAGATCTTTAACCAGCACCCGTCCATCCCGCTGTAGCGCATCGAGGATTTCACGGCGTCGTTCTTCGTTGAGTAGACCGTTCGAGGACATGACGTTTCTTTTCTTTCGAGCCGCAATCCTTGCTACCCGGTTACTGAGGTACTTGGGGGATGCCAAGCCCCGCGCCTTGTTTGATGCCCTTGAATCGCGCAAACAATTGCTCTGCATTGCGGTGGTATATCTTTTCGAGCACGTCCGCCGGCAAGCCCAGGCCGTAGATCATCCATCGTCCTTGCGCGGGATATTGCGCGGAGGGAAAATACTCATCTTCCGTCTCCAGCCATCGAAAATAGTTTTTGTACATCAACTCATCCGCGCCTTCGTCGGTGCCGAACATAATGCGATTGGAATACTTCATAAAAAGTTGACGTGTCCGTCGCGGCTGGCGTCCAATTTCTCCTTCGCGAGCTCCGGTTTCAATCATGACGTTCGGGAACTTTTGCAGCGTTTTTTCGACGAAGTCGAGGTTCTCAGGCCAACTCCCAAAGTGCAGAGCTACAAATGTCGTCTGCGGATGCTTGGCGAACATTCGATCGCGCTGAGCTAATAGCTCCCGCAGAGAAGGATAATCCCCGCCGTAGAAACTCCAGTCTGGATGCTCGATCAGCTCCTCGTATCGCTCGTTTGTAGCGTCGATCGGGCGAAAAAATGCTTCCGGATCAGCCGTGTGAATAAATACGGGTATGCCTAGCCGCCCGCACTCTTCCCACACTGGATCCAGACGCGGGTCGTCGATTCTAATCAGCTTGCCCGTAGAATCGCGGACACCTAGACCGAGCTCTTTCAGAATCTTCAAACCGCGCGCGCCGCGAGCAACTGAATCGCGGAGCTGTTTAACCATCAGATCACTGAAGGTCGGCTCGTTGATTTTGGACCAGTCAATCTGCATGAAAACCACGAAGCGCCCCGGATATGGCTTGACCAAAGTGTCGATGATGGCCTGTAATTTGTCGCCCCACATGCCGGTGAGGATGACAAGAGTTTTGAGGTTGAGGTGGTCCATGCGCGCGACCAGTTCTGCGGGATCCACTCTCTCTCCTATGCCAGCGGCATCATTTGTATGGGTGTGCACATCGATGACGGGAAACTTAGCGCGCCGAATTTCATGTACCGCCACATGAGCCATCGGCTCAGGATGAAAGTCTTTTAGAAGCAAGATCTTCTTAGTGTCCGCGTCAGCTGCCGGCTTGTAGCCGATGCCGGTTTGTTGCGCAACACTCTCCGACACTCTCAAAAAAGCCAACAAAAGAGCTGCGGTTGCGATCCCCCTTCTCATCCCATTCCTCAAAAATAGAACTTGAGCGCGAACTGAATCTGCCGAGGCGCACGCGCCGCCAAAGGATATCCAAACGGACTCGCATTGGGATTGTCCCGACTATTGACGTTATTCGGATCAAGCTCCACTGGCGTTGGCTCCGCGCTGATCGCACCGAATTGTCCAAACAGATAATTCACGTGGTTGAGAACGTTGAAAAATTCCGCCCGGAATTCGAGATGCATCTGGTCCTTGATCGGGAACTGTTTGACCAAAGAAGTGTCCCAAGTTTTATATCCGGGACCCAGGATGATGTTGCGTCCCGCGTTACCAAATGTGCCCTGGACCGAGTTATGAACAAATGCGCAGGTGTTGAAAAGTGTACCTGGTACGCAAGGCCTGGCATTCGGGTCCCCGACCCGATTGGGACGCGCGCAATTAAAGCCAACGGTGCCGCCGCAGTCCGCGTTCGCCACCGAAACAATGTCAGTCGCGGTGTAGTAGTTCCCGGTGGCTGCGGAAAAGACTCCGGTCATCTGCCAGTTGCCGAGAATCTTGTTTGCGATGCCGGAGGCACCGGCCGCAAATTTGCGGCCGCGGCCGAAGGGCAAGTCATACACGTAGCTGAAAACAAAGCGGTGGCGCACGTCGAAGTCGGCATTCCCGTAGTTGGCCTTCGGAAATCGCTGGTCCTGGAAGTCTCCGTTATTCACCGATCCCAGGCTGGCACTCGATGCGTCATCGAGGGCGTGCGACCAGGTGTAAGCCGCTTCGTATTGAAGGCCGTGAGAATAGCGTTTCTCCAAACGGACTTGCAGCGAATGGTAATTCGATTCCGCGTTTGAACGGAGAGTCGCGATCGTAGTGTCAAGCGCGGGATTGCAATTTTGCGGCTCGGCCAGCGTGCAAGGCCCGGCTCCGGGCGCTGAATTATTAGCGGGACGTCGCGGCGCTGTGGCATCGGATGGATTCGAATCAGGCACCGCTTGGTTGCCGTTGTAAAAAGCAAAAAGCTTC
>DASYJM010000138.1:0-4086 GCA_035996445.1 Candidatus Acidiferrum sp.
AACTCATAGCACGTGCTGAAAACCAACACCAAAAAGTCGAGGAACGACGGCTGGCGTGTGCTCAGTCTATCTTCGCGGGTGGCGACGGCAATGGAAAATCTGACCGCAAGAGCTAAGGAGCGAGGCCAATGCGCTATTGCATCTGTCCCTAGAAGGGACTGCTGGTGGATAGGATGTGAAGCGCCCTGCCGGGATCAGCTAATTGCCAGTGATTTGAGCAGCCACTTTCAAACGTTTAGAAGGAATCCCGCATCACAGAAACGTTATAACGATTCGGATAGTCGACGGATATGCAGGCTGCCCACAATACGACGTTCTCGATCTACGAGAAGTTTCGTTCATCCTTAATAGCTTTTCTGATTATTGACATTTGCTCCCTCTGCACAGCCACCGCGTTCGCTCAAACGGAGCCGATGCAGCCAGAGATCGAGCGAAACTATCAGGCTCGTCCTTATCAAGGCCAGCTTGAGACCGACGATGGACAGTGGATTCGTCCGGCGAAGGATTACGCGAGCACCCGTTACAGCTCGCTTGAGCAGATCAACGCAAAGAATGCGAAGGATCTCAGGCTGGCTTTTACATTTTCTACCGGCATGACTCACGGGCATGAGGCTGCGCCGCTTGTAGTTGGCAACACGATGTACATTGTCACCCCATTCCCAAACAACCTTTACGCACTCGACCTTAGCAAGCCGGGGGCTCCGATGAAATGGGTGTATGAGCCTTTGCCGACGCCTGCGTCGCAAGGAGTGGCCTGCTGTGACGTTGTCAACCGAGGGGCTGCCTATGACGACGGCAAAATTTACTACAACACGCTCGATAATCAGACAGTGGCCGTAAACGCGATCACCGGCCAGGAAGTATGGAAAACGCGTGTAGGCGACATTAATAAGGGCGAGAGCATGACTATGGCCCCCCTGGTAGTCAAAGGAAAAGTCCTCGTTGGAAATAGTGGCGGTGAATTCGGAGTTCGTGGCTGGCTGACGGCACTCGACGGAAAGACTGGGAAAACCGCCTGGAGAGCCTATACAGCAGGGCCTGACAAGGATGTGCTGATCGGACCACGGTTCAAGCCATTTTACGCACAGGATCGAGGCCAGGACTTGGGTGTGAAGAGTTGGCCGCCCGACGCATGGAAAATTGGCGGCGGTGGCGTGTGGGGATGGATTTCGTACGATCCGCAATTGAACCTGATTTACTACGGCACCGCGAATCCAGGCCCCTGGGACGCGGAAACTCGCCCGGGCAATAACAAGTTTACGTCTGGCATCTTCGCGCGCGATCCGGACACAGGCGAAGCGGTGTGGTTCTACCAGTTCAGCCCCCATGATCTCTACGACTATGACGCGGTGAACGAAAACATACTTCTCGATCTTCCAATCCACGGACACACCCGGAAGGTTTTGGTACATCCCGATCGTAACGGCTATGTGTACGTCATGGATCGCACCACAGGAGAAGTTTTGTCTGCCAGCGTCTTCGCGCCCATCACCACGAGTCGTGGCGTGGACCTGAAGACAGGTCAACTTCAATACGTCGACGAAAAGAAACCGATCACAGGAAAAGTTGTGAGGAGTTTGTGTCCCGCATCACCCGGAGCAAAGGACTGGCAGCCTTCGGCCTTTTCCCCGCGAACCGGATTGCTATACATCCCCCACAATCATCTCTGCATGGATGAAGAGGATCTCACTCCAAACTATATCGCCGGCACGCCGTATGTGGGAGCGAATGTCCGCATGTATGACGCGACTGGTGGCTACGGCGGAGAATTTACCGCCTGGGACCCGGTCGAGGGCAAAGTAGTGTGGACGATTCCCGATCACTTTCCAGTCTGGAGCGGCGCGCTCGCCACTGCGGGAGATGTCGTGTTTTACGGGACACTTGACGGATGGTTCAAAGCGGTCGACGGCCATAGCGGAACGCTGCTCTGGCAATTCAAGACCGGCTCCGGAATTATCGGCCAACCTACGACGTACAAGGGACCAGATGGGAAACAATATATCGCCATCTTATCCGGTGTAGGCGGGTGGGCAGGCGCGATCGTGGCTGGTGGGCTCGACGCTCGCGATGAATCCGCTGCATTGGGATTCGCTGCAGCTATGAAGGACCTTCCGCATTACACGAACAAGGGGGGAATGCTTTATGTATTCGCCCTGCCATAAATTCATAGCTTGCTTCCTGTTGCTGATTTCTGAAGTGACCGTGAATGCCCAAACATCTGAGTTGCGCGTGTGCGCCGATCCCGACAATATGCCGTTTTCCAGTCGGGACCAGGCTGGCTTCGAGAACCGTATCGCCGATCTTGTGGCGCACGCTCTAAGCGCCCGTCTCACCTTCGTTTGGCAGAGAATGGGGCGCGGATTCGTTCGAGAATACCTGGATAAGGCTCAATGCGATTTACTAATTGGCATTCCCACCAACTATCGCACCGTTCTCACTACGAGCCCTTACTACCGGTCGACCTATGTGCTTGTCTCCAGACAAGGGGATCCTGTTCCGTCGCTCAATTCTCCCGCGCTGCAAAGTTTGAAAGTAGGAGTACAAGTTCTAGATGAGCAATACAGTCCGCCTGGAGAGGCGCTTGCGCGGCGCGGGCTACAAGGCACGATCGTTGGCTTCGACACCTCTGGAGACGGTGCTGACTCGATTGTTCGGGCAGTAGCTGATCACAAGGTCGATATCGCCATAGTATGGGGACCTCTCGCGGGTTACTTTGTCAGAGAATTTGGTCACGATCTTATGATCACTCCGGTTGAGCCTCAAGTCGATCCACCAGGTCTGCCCTTTACGTTCGAAATTTCGATGGGAGTTCGAAAGGGCAATCTTGCCCTGCGAGATCAACTGCAGAAAGTCCTCCTGGACCGGGGATCCGACATCCGCGCCATTCTCGATGAATACGCAGTTCCGCAGTTACCACTCACATCTCTCGTCGGCGCGCATGGAGCGGGGGCGAGGTGATGCGTTTCTATCTGCAAATCGGAGTCCTGTTTGGAACGATGACATTGCTCACCTCGTGCAGTCGTGAAGATCGGATTTTGCGTCAACCCCCATCCGCGAACGACACGCTCAACACGGTACAGATTAGCGGCCTCAACCCCGGTGCGAATTTAATCCCAACGCCTCCAAGTTCGAACATGTACGAGGAGAGCGCCTATGCTGTCTCGGAAGGACAAAAACTTTTTGAGTCCTATAACTGCGTGGGTTGTCACGCGCACGGTGGCGGCGGCATCGGGCCGCCGTTAATGGACCGCAATTGGATCTACGGCAGTGAACCGGGAAATATCTTTGCGACCATCATGCAGGGAAGACCGAACGGTATGCCCTCGTTCCGAAATCGCATTCCCGAATACCAAGCCTGGGAAATCGCCGCTTACGTCCGGTCTATGGCCGGATTGCTCCCCAAGGGCGTATCTCCAAACCGCACCGACCAAATGAATATTAAGCCCGCGGAGTCTTCCACGCCGGAACAGGTCCCGACCGGAATCACCGGCGTCCCGGAGCAACCCAAATGAACGCCGGACTGAGTTTGACTAAAGCACATTTAGTGGCTCAGGCTATGCCGCTGGATCCGGGTCGCCATCACATACTACATCCGGCCGGCACGCAGGCCGGGCACATTGAATGGTTGTACTGGATAACTTTTTGGATTCTTTTCGCGGTTTTCGCGCTCATGGTCGCAGCCTTCACCGGCGCTGGCGCGAAGAGACGCGTTGTCGCCATCCAACCACTTCCCGTCATCGAAAAGGATGAAGAAGCGGAGCGCCGAGCGGGTTGGGCGGTTGGCTCCGCCCTCGGTATCACCGTGATCACGCTGTTCGTCATTCTTCTTCTGAGCGTGATCACCGGCAGGCGTGTCGAAGGACTGACCTCTAAGAATCCAATTACGATCCAGATAACAGGCCACCAGTGGTGGTGGGAAGTCACTTATCCGAATCCAGAGGCGGACCAAACAGTGACGACCGCCAACGAGATTCACGTTCCAGTGGGAACTCCGGTAGTCGTGCTTACCAATTCGAAGGACGTGATCCACAGTTTTTGGGCGCCCAGTATTACTGGCAAACGAGATTTGCTGCCCGGATATTCTTC
>DASYJM010000139.1:0-6427 GCA_035996445.1 Candidatus Acidiferrum sp.
GACGTCATCTCCGCGCACTGTTTCTCGTCCAACGCCATTGGCTTTTCACACAAAACATGAACTCCCGCATTGGACGCGGCTACTGCATATTCTCGATGCATATTATTGGGAAGAGCGATATAAACTGCGTCGATCGTTCCACTGGCGAGGCACTTCTCGTATTCTTTGTAGGAACAGACGGTCTCGACGCAATACTTCCTGCCGATCTTACGGGCTTTCGCCGAATCTCCGGTGACCAGGGCCGTCAGCTCACTGTTTTGACGGGCGTGAGCAAATGCCGGAAGAACGGCCACTTGGGCGATATGGCCCAAACCCACGACGGCATAGCGGACCTTTTTCCCTGATTTGCTGGAAATGTCTTGGCCGCATATTTTGCGAGTGCTCATGTTGTACCTCATGCAAGAAAACTCATAAGGACAATGCGTTCCTTCACGCAGGCGCTCCATCCCGACTTTCCTTTACGCGCCGAGGCGAATTCTCGTAGATGGCGACGATTGCAGTCTTTACGCCACTGCCCGCGGTGAACGCCGCGTTGTGCACACGAGCTCACTGCCGTCGGTGCACTGCTTCCGCATCCTGGAACGGTCTGTACAGAATCATTCGAACTTTGCCCTACTTTTTTTATGCTCAGGAAGGCCTGAGTCGCCCGGCCCAATACCTTCTAAGAAACAATGTGCCCCGATTGCGAAATGAAAGAAGTGCGATTACCTCAAATACCGTGGCCCAGATGAACGCGTTTTGCGTTCCGCTCTGGCCTCAGGGCTGAGCTGAGTTTTCAGCCACTTTCGCGCTCACTTTCCCGGCGGCACGTGACGGTTCAATTCCTCAAACCAGTTCACAAGTTGATTTGCGGTTTGTTTTCTTTAGTAACCATCAAGAACGGTTGCCCGTCTGGAGACACATCGTAGTTGGGAAACGGGTATGAGTATGGCCCCGCCGGCACGTATAGTGTGATCCATCATCGATTAATACATCAGAATTGATTTCATCGCCAAAATGAACACGATAAAACCGGCTACGATGAATGGTTCAAATTCAGGCATTAATTTACGGCTGGGGCTGCGCTGCTCGATGCGAAGTGCGGGCCAAATCAAGAAGTAGGAAGTGTGTATACTTCTGATTACCTCGTACACATGTTTCTCCTTCAATTATAAGGTTATTGAATTCTGCTCGATATTTCACTCACTATGCGCAAACAGTTCGGTTGCCAGTGCGGGGCATGAAAATGCCTGTTGTGAGAGACGCCGAATATTCTACCGTCGGTCAAGAGGTATCAATTAAAATCTCGCAGAATCGGAATGGTTCGCCGCTACGGTGGTCTAAGAGCTTCCAAAGACGGCCATGGGACTTCCGTTCGAGGAAGGATCGTTAAAAAGTGGAGCGATATTGCGTCAGTGGCTGCGCAAAGCCAGCGGTGAGCAGGAGCTCTTTTAATGAGAGACCATGGCGGCCAGGCCACTCGAGTCGCACATCAGCCTGCGTACTCCTTCCACTCTCGTTTAACGGCTTTAGCCATATCTTTTGCGGCGCTGCGAAGCCAGTTCGGTTTCCTACCGCGTAAGTCTCTTAACACGCTTTTAATTTTATTCCTACTGCCCAAATGCACGTTTGCGGCCTCACAACCCATCGCATGGATGAGAGTTTCTTCGTCCCGTTTTTTGGGCAGGTCGTCGATGTCGATTGGGTTCGAATCAGGCGAAAGTCTTCGGATCAGCCACGTTCCGACAATCTCCTGGAATGGGTCACGTGACCGAACGGCATTCTCGAGAATGTGTTGGTAATACGTTTGACGTTTCGCGGTGCGTGCCGCCACCCACTCACATGATGAAGGAACCGTTGCCTTCGCTTCGCGGGCTATGCAGCCTCCCTCCCATTCCGCCGTGGCCACGAATCTTTGCTGCCCACGGCTACCCATGCCTGCCGTTCTACGCCCCACTTTATATTTCACTTTCGGCGGCAGGGATTTTTCGATAATTGCCTTCAGGCCGGGCGGCAATTTCCCAGCGTTAGGCAAATGCTTAAGCTTCCGCCAGAAATCCTGAGGTGCTTCGAAGGCTTCAATCCCCAGGCGCTCCAAGTTCTGCTCATGTTCGGCTAAAACGATGGGATGTCCTCCACCTCGGAGGCATTCCATATAACCTTCCAAAATCGCCTCGCAGGCCGTTTTGAGCTTGATGGTCAGTTTCTGCACATCGCCTACCAGTTTCACGCTCGTCGCGAGGCGAACAAGGTCGTTCGTGTACGGTAGCGGTGATGCCTCGTCAAAGTCATCGACTCCCCAGCAGAGGCGGCCCTCCGCATCTCTCCACGTCCCGAAACTTCCGACATGCAGGTCGCCACACGCGAGGACTTTGGGTACGCCATGAGCGAGGTCCGGGCATATTTCAGGCCATATTTGGATCCACTGATAGAAAGTTCCGCGCAGAAAATAATACGGATCCTCTTTCATTTGCCGGTGTTTCGCCCTCAAATCGGCATCAACTACATTGGTGCATTCGCGCATCCACCCTTCATAACTTTTGGTGACAGATTGTATGCTCATCGGATCGCGCCGGAGGTCACACTTACAAGGCGACCTGGATAATGCTTGCGGTAAAAGGGGTACCCGAACCACATTCCACAAAAAAGACAAAACATAAGCACAGCTGCCAGTACCGAGAGTCCGTATCGATTCGAGATCTTGTAGACGACGACGAAAAAATCAGCCGCGATGCCCGCCGCCATTGGCGGTAAAGAACTAAGCGTTAACTTGCTGGCGACACTGTAGAACGATTCGGTCTCTTCGCCGCGTTCGACGATGCGGTGGTAAGGCGCGGGGGCGAGAAGAAGGATGGTACTTATTGCAATCAATGAAAGGCTTACCACATGTACCAGTTTCAAAGCGGCAGGTAATTCCCTAAATCCCTGTTGCAACGTCACAGCGAGCTGGAAACCCAGCAACGCTTGGTTACCCGGCAGAATCACTCGTGCCTCGGTGAGTACATGGCGAATTTTGTCATGAACGGCGATGGGCATTGTTGATTCACTCCCAATGTTCACATTCCCCTCCGTGTCCTTATTCTTCTCGTTACCTCGGACTAGCAAATATGGGCCATACCAAAACAACAGTGAAACCACCGTCATAGCCGTTGCCAGAATAGCCGCAGGTGTTTTTCCTACAATGGTTTCGGCAGACACGTAAAGGTCGGCTCCAATGCCCAGAGAGAACAGCGCGAGGACGCTTTCCATGATCTGCGTCGTAAACCGGTGAAGGCGAGCGCTGTCATTCCCGCCCTCGGTCAGTTGGTGCAACGCGGTCGATGAGATAAGCAAGCAGATAGTGATGAGCATCAGAGTCAAAGCCAGGAGATTCAGATATTGGGAAGCTGGCGGGAGGTCGCGGAATGCAGGTTGAAAGTGCGCGCTAAAGGCAAAACCGATGAGAATCTGCGCCCCGAGCACAAGCATGCGGCTCTCGTCCAGACCACTCTGAATTTTGTCCTTTAGCTTTGTCATGTGAGACATAACACACCGTAAGCTGTTGTTACCACGGCATGGACATCTATTCTGGCCTAAGGCGAAAGGATGGGTGGATCAGGCTAAGTCCGTAAGGCCGGCCGCGGAGGATCGTATTTTGCAAAAGCATGAACCCTGCTCTCTCTCGCTGAACTCTTTTTCAGCGAGTGGCGCGATGGGGTACCGCCAACACCCGATTGTTCAATTACTTTCATCCCGTAAACTATTACCCAATGACTGAGAATAATTGCTTCCACAACGAACTCAAACGCACCGTTGATCACACCATTGGCGGCGAAATGGTGTATCGATGCGTGTCAAGCAAGTGTTTTGGGATATTTGCAGTTAGAGCTCTGGACTTTCCGGACGCTACAACACCCATCGTGTCAGCAGTGAAGACAACGCAGGCCCCGACGGACCAAACGCCATAACAGCACGGGACGGGTGGGAGCCCGTTCAAAGGAGGATTGATGGCTAGCATTGGCGGAGCCGCAGAGTCGAAGAGCACGGCTGATCCTAATACAGGGAAGTTTCCTACTTCGGAAGAGATCCAATCTCGCGCTTATCAGATATATATGGAACGCGGCGGGGCTGACGGAAATGACTTAGAGGATTGGCTTCAGGCCGAACAGGAATTGCGACAAAGCGCTACCTCGGGCGAGTAAACGCAAGCACCAAGACGAAATAGATCGGAATATGAGCCCCTAACATCTAGGCTATCGAGCGGGCCGCCGACAAGCCTCAAGGCTCAACTCGTGCGCCGCTCTAAAGGAACCTCATGCTCGTCGACCACGACGGAGCTCTCCGAAGTACGGTCGGGCTGAAAACCGAACAGTCGTTCATGAATGTGAGCAATTTCTTGGGGAGCAACTTTCGGTTGTCGGTGGTAAGTTAGCAGGCCGTTGGTTTCCTGCTCTATATCTGTCAATTGCGTGTAACAAAATCCGGCGACGAATGGGAGCGCGGCGATGCCTTCCATCAAATCGCGGTACTTAACCAGCAATTCATCGTTCGACTGGCAGCTCCCATAAAAATCAAAAAGCATGTCGCGTTTCCCGCCCGGCACGTCACGCGGGACTTGCAAAAAGCCGCCAACCTCCGATAACACCACCGGCTGCCCGCGATAACGCGATCCCAGTACAAACAGGGGCTTGTTATCTATCCACACGTGAGCCGGCAGGGGACCACCTTGCCGCGTTTCATGATAGCGCTCCTTTAAGAGGGTGGCCGTTACGGTGTAATCGTGGATGGCGCAAATATCGGTGATATCGGAGTGTTCCCAGCCATCGTTATCAATCACGGGCCGATAGGCGTCCGCTTGTCGCGTGATGCCCACCATGCGCTCGACGAAGGCGTATTGCGCCGGGTGACTTTCCTTCAGGCCCGGCAATCCCATGCTTTCATTAATGGGCACCCAGGTGATCACGCTAGGATGGTTGTAGTCCCGTTCCACAGCGCGCTTCCATTCCGCCGCAAGCCGCTCTTCCGCGTGGGTGGACCACTCGCGCGCGTTAGGCATCTCGCCCCAGACTAAAAGTCCCAAGCGGTCGCACCAGTAAAGCCAACGTGGATCTTCGATCTTCTGGTGCTTCCTGACTCCGTTGAATCCGAATTTTTTGACCCACTCGACATCTTCGCGCAAGGCTGCATCGGAAGGCGCCGCAAGATAACTCTCCGGCCAATAACCTTGGTCAAGCACCATTCGTAAATACGTTCTCTGACCATTGATCAGGCAATACCCGTCGCGCAGTTCAATGTGACGTAGACCTGCGTAGGAGCCCACTTCGTCGAGCAGTTGATCGTCCTGAAACAAACGAAGCGTCAGTTGGTATAAATATGGGAATTCGGGCGACCACAATTTTGCATTTGGAATTTTGAGCCGTAGGCTTACTGTGGCGGAAGTTATTTCCTTCTGCGTTTGAGCAACAAGCGCGTCGCCATCAAATACATCTGCCTCTATTCGCCAGATGGCCGAAGGCGCGTGCAGATAGACGGTTAATTCGAGCGCCTCATCTTCAAGGGTAGCCGAGATCTTCAGACTATCGATGCGAATCGGCGGCACAGGCTCGAGCCACACGGTTTGCCAGATGCCTGATGTGCAGTAGTAATCGATGTCGTGCGGCAAGCCGCTGACGGATTGCTTTCCGCGTGGCTGCGCCGGGCTTTGCGTATCCAACACGCGGACAGTCAGCCGGTTCTTCCCGAGATTAAGATATGGCCCAATGTTGAACTGAAACGGGGTATGCCCGCCGCGATTGTGGCCTACCTCCTGGCCATTCACCCACACTGTGCATTCATAATCAACGGCGCCAAAATGCAGTAGGACATTCATCCCTTTCCACTTGGAGGGAACTTCAAAATCACGCGCATACCAGATTATCTCGTGAACCGATTTGTCGTTTATTCCTGACAATTCACTTTGGTACGGGAATGGGGCGATGATTTGACGGTCCAGGGGCAAACCTAGCGGCCACCCCATAGCAGCTCCTTGATCTGCGTCGTCAAAGGCGAATTCCCAAACTCCATTCAGATTTAACCAATCTGCCCGCACAAATTGCGGGCGGGGATATTCGGGTCTCGGGATATTGGTGTCGTGAAAACTCATTTTAGTAGAAGTGCAGTGCCTATTGATTGGGACGCGCTCTAGGCAGAGGTGTGCAAGGAAGCTCGGGCAACCTGCTCCAGATGTTCGGTATGCACGAACTCTTCGTGGTAAAAAATCCGCTCGGACTTTTGCCACCATGCCAGCTCATCAACCCAAGGGTTACTCGGCTGTTTGCCATCTGCAATTTCCCGTAACATTTCAGCTAACGGCGTGTCTTTCGGAGAGCCACTCCGAATATCAAAAACTCCAGGCTCATAGACATTATCGTTGCGAATCAACAGGGAATTCCAATCAAACGATCCAAGAAGCGCCCAAGCCGTAACGGCC
>DASYJM010000140.1:0-8131 GCA_035996445.1 Candidatus Acidiferrum sp.
ACAAACTCATAATAGCGGTGGCTGTTAGGGTCTTCAGCACATTGTCGAGCAACCGCTGTACACCGGCGGAAAAGATTTTTTCTTCGCGTTCTTCGGCGTGGTAGCCCTTCACCACGCGCACTCCGCCGAGGGATTCTGTCAACCGGCCGGTGACCTCGGCGGTTATTTTGGGACGGGCGCGGAAGATTGGACGAATGGTGGTGAAAGCCTTGTTCAGGCCCACCCCAAATACGAGGAGCACACTGAAGGCAATCAACGTCATGCTCACGCTAATACGCAGCAAGACCACTAAAGCGAGCACTCCGGTCATTAAGCCGCCGACGAATTCAACCAAGCCGGTGCCAATCAAGTTGCGCACGCCTTCCACGTCGCTCATGATGCGCGAAACCAAGACTCCGGTTTTGTTGGAATCGTAAAACGAGATGGATAGCTTGCCGATATGGGCCTGTACCTGCCGGCGCAGGTCCGCAATCATCTTTTGCGCGGATTTCGAGAGCAGTTGGGTCAGCGTGAACGAAGTGAGTCCCTGAATGACAGTGGCGGCGAGTACCGCCAACACGATGGGCGTCAGCAAATGAATATGGTGTTTCCCGATGACGTCGTCGACCAGATATTTTGTGGAGGCCGGCAGGATTAAGCCGGACACGCGATTCACGGCCATCAACAGTAGTCCCGCAGCCAAAATCCCACGGCGAGGCTTGATGAGCGCCCACACGTGCGGAAGATTTTTCCACGCGTTTTTGGTTTTTTTAAGCTTGGAAGTAGCGGCGGCGTCTTTTTCAGTGGCCATCAGTGAAGGGCGTTCAGAACCCCTCGTGGTTAGATGTCCGGGCATGGGGGCTTGTTATATGGCGCGTCTGTTTGTCTTGCGTCAGTCGGCGCCAGTTCCCGCACGCGCAGCTGGAACAGCCATGGGACTCTCGAGGTTCAACACGGTAGAAATAAATTCGCTAACGGAAATTCCCAGGTGTCCCCACAGCCGCCGCTTGAGGCTGGTGTAATCCTGGCTACCGCTGAACAGATCCCCAACTAATTGCCGGAATACCGGGCTGCGGCGCATCAGTTGCACCATGCGGGTAGTAATGGCGGTGCCCAAAACGGAGCCGCGATAAAAGCGCCTGACGATGCGCGAAGCAAATTCCAGTTCCGCGGAAAAAGAAGCTCGAATCCAAGCGGGATATTTTTCGGGGCAACCCTGGGCTAGGGCTTTGCCCAACAATTCTCCTGAGCGGATGGCGTAGAAGAGACCCTCGCCAGTAAGTGGATCAACCCACGCGGCGGCATCTCCAATGAGCGCCCAGTTTTTCCCCAGCACGGTGCGCTTCGAAAGGGTATGTTCCTGAGGAGAAGGTAATACGTGGCTGTAAAACTTTGCGCCTTCGGTGGGAATCTTGTGTTTCTCCACGAAAGTCTTCAGATGAGTTCGTAATTCGGGGCTAGTGTGCGTTTCCATGCTGCCGCAAATTCCCACGGACAGATGATCGCAACGCGGGAAGGACCAGATGTAGCCTTCGAAATGGGGAAGAAATTTTATGGTGATGGCGTCAGCGGTTTGCGGAACGAAATAGCCCTGGGTCATTTCCAATTCATTGCGCTGCAAGGCACGCGTCTCGGGCACCAGCTGGTTGCGCGCGCCCGCGGCGAGCACCAAAAAATCCGTGCTGCGCCATTCGCCGTCCACGCAGAAGCGTGGTTTGGAACCGGCGGTATCCACGCTGAAAATATGGGACCGCTGAACGGTGCAGCCCGCAGCCTGCGCGCGATCAAGCAACATGCCATTCAGCACTGTGCGTGAATAAATGACGATCGGATGAGTCATCTCGAGCGAAGCACGATGCTCATCGCTGCTGATGAGTTCAATTTCTCTGACCAATTTTTTCGGGTAGGGATTATCGAGGAGAAACGGGAAACATTGGATGGCTTTGTGGGTCAGGCCGCCGCCGCAGGGCTTTTCCCAAGCCAAATGTTCATCGAATATGGTGACGTTGTTGCCAGCGCGGGCGAGTTGTTCGCCGCACATGGCGCCCGAAGGCCCACCCCCGACAATCGCTATTTCAGCCATTGCTACATCTTCCTGGCATGCCGCAAATCCATCGGGATGCGAAACGCGTCATTCGGTGGGTTTGGTGAGCCTAGTAATATGGACAATCAACCGGCAGAAACCTTGGAGAAGTATAGCACCGAAAATCCGGGCGCCAGCCACTGGGATGTCTGTTCAGGTACCTGGCCCAGCACTTCGCCCTGGATTCGGGGCGCTCATCACTCACGTGGTAAACTAGCGCTTCGGACCCGCACTGACCGCGTCCCGCGAGTAATTCTTTGACCTCACGCATTCTTTCATTGCATGACGCGATTCTAAAGTTTGGCCGTGCGCATCGCGGCAACCAGCGCGTGGTGTTTACCAACGGCTGCTTCGATCTTCTCCATCCGGGGCATGTACAAACCCTGGAGGCGTCGCGCGCACTGGGCGACGCTCTGATAGTAGGCATGAACGGCGACGCCAGCGTAGCTGAATTAAAAGGCGAAGGCCGGCCGGTGGTGTGCGAGCGCGAACGCGCTGAAATACTAGCCGCCCTTGAATGTGTGGATGCCGTGGTTATTTTCAACGAGCTCACACCGCGCGAGACCATCGCCGCGCTTTTACCGGACGTGCTGGTCAAAGGTGGGGATTGGCCCGGGGACCAAATCATCGGCCGTGAGGAAGTGGAAGCTGCAGGAGGCCGCGTCGTTTCGGTTCCGGTGGTTCCTACTTATTCGACAACCGCGATTCTCCGGACTGTTCGGGATTTGCCACCCGCGCCTGTCACGGAGTCCTGAAGTCCTCGCATGATACTTCCCGCCGTTCGCGAACGTTTGGACACTGTGCTCCGCCAACCTGCTGTGGAAGGCGCGCTAGCCGCTCTGCGCACCGGAGCAAATCAGGTGGCCTTGTCGGGCTTGCATGACGTGGCTAAAGCCTTGATCGCCGCGTATGCAACTCACACGCTGCGACGGCCCGCATTTTTCATCACCAGTTCGAACCGACGCGCGGAGGCTTTTGCTGAAACGCTGCGCTTTTTTTCCAGTATTTTCCCCGGGAAAACAGGGGCGGCAAGTGGTCTCGCTGGGGAAGTCGCAACCCTGCCGGCGTTTGACACTCTGCCTTGGGAATGGCAAAGCCCGCACCCGGACATTCTGGAACGCCGCGCGGCCACGCTTTTTCGGCTGGCGGATGGGCAGATCTCTCTGGTGGTGGCGCCTATTACTGCGGCGCTGTGGCGCTACAACGATCCGTATCTTTATTTATCTTTAGCCCGCACGCTAAGCAAGGATTCTGAAATTCCGCACGAAGAACTGGTCGGGCATCTGGCTGCGGTTGGTTATACCCGCACAGAGATGGTGGAGCTTCCGGGGCAGTTCGCCGTGCGCGGCGGCATCGTGGATTTTTTCTCTCCCGAAGCGCAACGACCTGTGCGCATCGAGCTTCTGGGCGACACCGTGGAATCGGTTCGCGAATTCGACGCACGCACGCAACGTTCCATAGCTCCGGTAGTTCGAACCACGCTATTGCCGCTGACGGAATGGGCGGTGCCCAGCGAGGAATCTTTCGAACCCACTCGCGAAGCGCCATGGGAAACGCATTCATTCTTCGGTTCCGCCGGGCAGGAAAAACAAACTTCGTTGTTCGAGCTAGCGGAAAGCTCGCTTCGTCCACTAGTTTTTCTGGATGAGCCGCAATCACTGCGGGACGCGGCGGAAAAACATCTGGAAAGCGCGAAAGAAAACTACGATCGCCACGGCCAGGCTAACGCGCCGGAGGTGTCCGAGTTTTTTTGGTCCGGCGAGCAGCTCACCCAAGCGCTGGAAAAGACCTCGCAAACCCGGTTGGAACAGCTGGGTCTCAGCGCAGACTCTGTCCCACGATTCGAACTCTCTTCGCGACCGAGCGCACGCTTCCATGGCGATGTGGTGGCTTGCATGACAGAAGTGAAGTCACAACTGGCCGCGGGAGGAACTGTGTTCCTCACCGCCGCGAGCTTGGGTGAATTGGAACGTCTCGCGGACGTTTCGCGTGAATACGAAGTTCCCTATGTGCTCGGTGAATCGGAGGACGCCGCAGCGGGGTTCACTGCGGAAGCCGCGACGGAGTCGGCCACGTTGTTGCTGATTCGCGCTCCGTTTTCCGAAGGCGTGACTTTTCCTGACGCGCGCGTGACGCTGTTCGGAAATGCTGATCTCTTCGACGTAACACCATCTGTGGAGCGTCCCAGCAGGAAGATTCGTACTTCTGGTTTCTTTAGCGATTTCGCGGAGCTGAAGCCTGGCGATTTCGTAGTACACGTCGATCATGGCATCGGCCAATTCGATGGTCTACGGCAGATTGAGTCCGACGGACGCCGTGGCGAATTCATGCTGCTCAAGTATGCCGATGACGCGCGCCTCTACGTTCCTTTGGAGCGCATGGACCTGGTGCAGAACTATCGCATCGTGGAGGGCGACCATCCTCCGTTGGATAAGTTGGGCGGGACGGCCTGGAGCACGCGCAAGACTCGCGCGCGCAAATCGGTTGAAGACATGGCCGACCAGCTCCTGGCGCTGTACGCGCAGCGCAAGACGGCTCCGGGGTTCGCGTTTTCACCAGACGGAAATTTTCAGCGCGAGTTTGAAGACGCGTTCGAATTTGAAGAAACGCCCGACCAAAACACCGCGCTTACGGAAATTAAACGAGACATGGAGCGAGCGGCGCCCATGGACCGGCTGCTCTGCGGCGATGTGGGCTACGGCAAAACCGAAGTGGCCATGCGCGCGGCGTTCAAGTCGGTCGCGGATAGCAAGCAAGTTGCGGTGCTCTCTCCCACCACAGTGCTAGCCTTTCAACATTTCGAAACTTTCAAGCATCGCTTTGCGGCCTTTCCGGTGCGCATCGACATGTTGAGCAGATTCCGCAGCACTGCAGATCAGAAAAAAACGTTGGCCGACCTCGAAGCGGGAAAAGTCGACATCGTGATCGGGACACATCGCCTTTTATCGAAAGATGTAAAGTTTCAAGACCTTGGTCTGCTGGTTGTCGACGAAGAACAGCGCTTTGGTGTCGCTCACAAGGAACGGCTCAAAGAAATGAGCAAGAACGTGGACGCTTTGGCGCTTTCCGCCACGCCCATTCCACGTACGCTGCACATGTCACTGGTGGGCCTCCGGGATATGTCGCTGATTGAAACTCCCCCGCGTGACCGGCTCGCGATTCAGACAGTGGTTGCTCCGTTTCAGGAAGACCTGGTGCAGCGCGCGATAGAAACCGAATTAGCTCGCGAAGGCCAGGTGTACTTCATTCACAATCGCGTCGAATCTATTTATTCGCTGGCCGCCTTGGTTTCCAAACTGGTGCCGAAGGCGCGCGTGGTGGTGGCGCACGGGCAGATGGGGGAAAAAGAACTCGAAGCGGTCATGTTGAAATTCATTCGCGACGAAGCGGACGTTTTGGTGGCCACCACGATCGTGGAAAACGGATTGGATATTCCGCGCGCGAACACCATTTTGATTAATCGCGCCGACCGCCTAGGCCTCGCGGAGTTGTACCAGTTGCGCGGGCGGGTCGGGCGTTCGAGCCAACGCGCTTACGCATATCTGCTGGTTCCACCGGAAGAGATCTTGTCGGATATCGCGCGCAAGCGCTTGGCGGCTATGAAAGAATTCAGCGAACTGGGAGCCGGATTCCGCATCGCGGCGCTTGACCTGGAATTGCGCGGCGCGGGGAATATGCTGGGACGGCAGCAACACGGACACATCGAAGCGATTGGCTTTGATTTGTATTGTCAGATGCTGGAACGCGCGGTTGCCAAGCTGAAGGGCCAGGACGTTACGCCGGAGCTGCGCACTACGCTCAGCCTGGGCTTCGATGTGCGCATTCCGCAGGAATATATTCCCAGCGAAAATCTCCGCTTGCGCACTTACAAGCGCATTTCTTCCATTTCCACCGAAGCGGAAAAGCAGGACGTTCGCAAGGAGCTGGAAGATCGCTTTGGAGCCCTGCCCAAATCGGTGGAAAACCTTTTGGAGTATGCCACGCTCAAATCCATGAGCGAGCGCCTGCGTATTTCTTCCGTGGAACGCCAAGGAAGCCGCGTCGCTATTCGGTTTTATCCGGAGACTACACTTGATCCGGCCACGCTGGTCTCCGTGGTGCGCTCTCGAAAAGGAATCAAGCTCGATCCCAGCGGTGTACTTTGGATGGAAGTTACGCGCGGCGAATCGGTCGCTGAATCGGTGAGAAACGTATTGCTGGGCCTTCAAGGCGAAAGCTAGACTGCGGAGAAGTAATTGAAAGTGCTAAACTCTAGACGAGGTATTAATGCGTAAATTACTTGTGTTTTTGGCGTTTTGCGGAGCGTTGCCGAGCACGATCCTGGCTCAAGATAGCTCCGCCAACAGTCCTCAGCCGAAGCCTGCGGACACTCAAGATAAGTCGACTCCCGCGCTAGAAAAGCCGGGGATGGCTCCGGCCACACCCGAGACCGCGGCGGCTCCGGTCAAGAAAAGCCCGCCTCCGGCGACGAAGGTCGATCCTAACTCGGGGCGCGTAGTGGAAGAGATCATTGCGCGCGTAAACAACGAAATTATTACGCGCTCGGAATACGACAAGGCGCGTGCCACGGCTGCTGAGGACGCCAAACAGGACTGCCAGAACCATTGCACTCCCGAACAATTGGAGATTGCGATCGAAGATCGTCAGAAAAACGCGCTGCGCGATTTGATCGATCAATCTTTGCTGGTGCAGCGCGGCAAGGATATGGGCGTCAGTGTGGAGCCCGAGGTCATCAAGAAGCTGGATCAAATCCGCATCCAGAACAATTTAGGGAGCATGGAGGATTTGGAGAAGGCGGTGTCAGCTCAGGGACTGAACTTCGAAGATTTCAAGAATAATCTTCGCAACGGAGTCTTGACGCAGCGAGTGATTAGCAGCGAGGTGGGCTCGCACATCACCATCGGGCATGACGAAATCGAAAAATATTACAACGAGCATAAATCGGAATTCGTGCGGCCGGAGCAAGTTGCGCTGCGCTCCATCGAAGTAAATACCGAAAAGAAATCACCCGAAGAAATCGCGGAACTGAAAAAGAAGGCGGCGACCACCCTAAAGCGTATCAAGGACGGAGACGATTTCGCCGAAATGGCCAAGCGCTTTTCCGATGGCAGCACTGCCAAGCAAGGCGGCTTTCTGGGGGTTTACAAACGCGGGGAGCTATCCAAGGAACTTGAAGACGTCGTTTTTAAAATGCGAAAGAATGACGTTACTGACGTGATGGACACCAAGCAGGGATTTTTGATCCTGCAGGTTCTGGAACACTACGATGAAGGCGAGCAATCGCTCGCCAAAGTTGAACCGGAAATCACCGACAAACTGTATTCTGGCCGCATGGAGCCTGCTCTGCGCGAATACGTGAAAACATTACGCGAACAAAGCTACGTGGTCATCAAACCAGGGTTCCAGGATATCGCCGGTGGGGGAAACTCGGAAATACAGGAAGTCAGCGCGACACCGGAAGCGTCCAAGAAGAACAAGAAGGCCCATAAGAAATACGTTTTGTTCGGGAAGAAGCCGGACTCTGGCCAATGAAGACGCCGTTTGTCACGGATTTAGGCAGCGAGCAAGTAATCACCACATTTTTCCTGGTACACGAAAAGGAAATACGCAACACTCGCGAAGGCAAATCCTATCTTCGTCTTGAGCTTGGGGACCGCAGCGGGACGATCGAAGCGCGCATGTGGGACTTGTTTGAGACCATCGCCAAGGACATCAACCGCGATGATTTTGTAAAAGTCCAGGCCCGCGTAGAAATCTTTCGCAACAAACCGCAGTTGGCGTTGCAGCAGGTGCGGCGAGCCAAGCCCGAGGAAATCGATCTGGTCGATTTTCTGCCGCATACCAAAGAAGACGTCGAGAAGCTGTATGAGCGGCTTCTGGAATTCGCACAATCGATCGACAATCCGTGGCTGAAGACTCTAGTGACTGGAATCGTCACCGACCCAAAAATCGCGTCGCGCTACAAGCGCGCGCCTGCCGCCAAGGTAATGCATCATGCGTTCACCGGAGGTCTGCTGGAGCATGTTGTGGGCCTATGCGCATTGGCCCAGCTGTTAGCGACGCAATATA
>DASYJM010000141.1:0-2629 GCA_035996445.1 Candidatus Acidiferrum sp.
GCCCAGGCGGCCGCCAGCCTGCGCGGCGGGAGTAAAATTGGTGGTCACGTTGGGGCTTGCCCCGACCAGGCTCCAGAAGTTGCGGCCGTTCAATGGCATTTCGCGAATGCGCGCTTCGTTGATCACAGTGCCGACTGTGGCGTTGTCGGTGGCCAGCAATGCGGCACTTCCCGAGACCTCGACGGTCTGGATGGCTTGTCCCACGGCAAGGGCGAAATCGACGCGCGCCGCCTGCTGCACCTGGAGCTGAATGTTCGATTTTATGATGGTGTCGAAGCCCGACATGACGACCCTTACGCTGTACATTCCCGGTGTCAGATCCGGGAAGCTGTAGAGCCCCGCACTGTTCGTTTCCGTAGAGCGGGTCAAGTTGGTCTCGGTATTGGTGACCGTAACCGAGGCGTTTGGAACCGTCGCGCCGCTCGAATCCCTGACCTCACCTGCGATTTGCCCGCCGGTTTGGGCGGACCCGATGCCCAACGCGGCAAACAGCAATCCCACTACTAGTGCAACCTTTCGCATGCAGACTCCTTGCAACCCCAGATTGGCCACCCGGCAGGACGACGCGAATCCTGTGTGAACGGCCCCATGATTCGCGAAGCCTAACCTTGGCAGATTATACAGGAATAACGGCCGGGTTCCAGGATTTCTCTTGAGTTTACAAATGGTCGCAAGGGCGTGGAACGGGAAGCCGCTGAGCGGTTTATCCATGCGAAGTCGTGTCGCTAAGGCACAGCAGGCAGCCCACATCCGCCGAACCGGTGGCAGTTAACGCATTATAAAAAGGGTGCCCCTCTTGAGTACGCTTGAGGCGTCGGCTCATGACCGACGGAAAGGAGCACCCCAGTGGACAACAAGAAGTATATTGGCATGGACGTCCATCAGGCAACCATTTCGGTGGCAGTCCGGGATTCGACCGGCAAGCTGGTGATGGAGTCCGTCATTGAAACCAAGGCGACTACCATCCAGGAATTCATCCGGGGGTTGCGAGGGAGCCTATTGGTCACCTTTGAAGAGGGGACTAGTGCGGCCTGGTTGTATGATCTGCTCAAACCAGAGGTAGCCGAAGTGCTGGTTTGTAATCCGCGGCAGAACGCCCTGCTTCGAGCCGGTAATAAGAACGATCGGGTGGATGCGCGGAAGCTGAGCGATCTGTTGCGCGCGGGCTTGCTGGCGCCGGTGTATCACGGGGACTCCGGTGTGCGTACCTTGCGAGAGCTGGCGCGTAGTTATCTCACGATCACCAAAGATCTGACCCGGGTGATGAACCGGATTAAGGGGCTCTATCGCAGCTGGGCGATTCCGTGCGCGGGGAAACAGGTCTATTCTCCGCGACACCGCGGTGGCTGGCTCGATCAAATATCGGAAGGGGGTGTGCGCCGTCGCGCGGAACAGCTCTATGAACAACTGGACGCCCTGGCAAAGATCCGCCGCGAAACACGGCGGGAGATGCTGGCGGAAAGCCAGAAACATTCGGCCAGTGAGCTTCTCCGACCGATTCCCCGCCTTGGCCCGATCCGCGTGGCTCTGTTAATCGCACTGCTGCAGACGCCACATCGTTTCCGGACCAAGCGACAATTATGGGCGTATTGCGGATTGGCATTGCAGACTCGGGTCAGCGGAGAGTATCGCATGACCGATGGGCAATTGCGGCATTCGAAGAGGGCACCGGCGCTACGCGGACTGAACACTAACCACAATCACGATCTGAAGAATCTGTTCAAGAGTGCAGCCACGCAGGCCGACGCCAATGCCAAGAAGGATCCGCTGGGCGAATTCTATGAGAATCTGCTGGCTAAAGGGATGAAGCCTGCGATGGCGCGCCTAACCTTGGCGCGCAAGATGGCGGCGATCGTATTGAAGGTTTGGAAGAAAGGAGAACGCTTCGATCCAGCACAACTGAAGTGCCAATCCGTTTGCGTGTGAGTAGAGTCGATGCCGCCCCAGGATAGGCCCTGTCGCTGCCTGTCGATTCTCTCCAGCGCCCGGTTCGAGGGGAAGTATCCACATTTTTGGTAGGCTTCCCACGTGGAAGTCTCTTAGTTAACCCTATGCCCCCTCGGACAACCGAATAAAGCTATAGGCCTCGAGTCTCAGATAGAACCATGGTTGACGCGCAACCACACGCAACCGTTTTGCTGAATGGCGTTTCAGAAGTCGGCACTCCGAACCCCGTTGCGAAGATGCGGGGCCGTAGGAAAAAAGAAGCGACGTTAGGGTCAGGAAACTGGCTCTCAAACGAGCTAAAAAAGAAAAACCCATGAGGGGCGGGAAGGCAGCAACCACAGAACATGCGGCCTGCGAGACATGCAACCCGAGGGGCTGAATGCCGAGACGAAACTTGACCCGGCGGCAGCTCGAGGGGGAAATATTTCTCTTGACATTCCCTTTTATAGAACCAGTATGTCGATTTCTGCGTGCCCGCAGGCACGCTGCATCGGAGAAATAAAAAAGCCTTGTCGGGAGAATTTGTGGGCGACGACCGACTCGGGTGAGTGCTGATGCGAGCTAACTCTTCAACAGGTCCAATCGAAG
The DNA here is from genome assembly GCA_035996445.1 of Candidatus Acidiferrum sp. Lineage (GTDB taxonomy): Bacteria > Acidobacteriota > Terriglobia > Acidiferrales > UBA7541 > Acidiferrum. The sequence goes on from DASYJM010000141.1 coordinate 2,536, forward strand.
GACCGTCAGATATTGGAGTGTCATTTCATGAGTAACGTCATCGTCTTGAAATCGAGCGTCACTTCGTGGGCCTGATTTAGGAGGTCTATACCGA
>DASYJM010000142.1:0-16878 GCA_035996445.1 Candidatus Acidiferrum sp.
TTGAGAAATTAGCCGGCCGCCACCTGGACTGGCACTACATCGAAAAGCCCCGCCGCGGCGATCATATCTGCTACATCTCCAATCTTGGTAAATTCAAAAAGCATTACCCTAACTGGCAGCTGACACACAAACTTGATGCGATACTGGTAGAGCTGGTCACGAGGGAACAAGCGCGGCAGCAACGCGTCTCCGCATAGTAATGAACCGATTCCATGCTCACCTTATTTACGACCGCCAACCCTTTGAAGGACACAGCGGCGTCATTCAACGCAACGCGCTCAAAAGTTGGAAACTGCTGCATCCGGAGATCGAGATTATTCTCGTTGGCGAGGATGCCGGCGGCGCGGAGATTGCAAATGAACTTGGCTTTCCTCACGAACCGTTTGTGGAACGCAACCAGCTTGGCGCCAAGCGACTTGATTATATTTTCCGTCGCGCGCAAGGTATTTGCGACCGGAAATGACCGCCTTCGATATCGGCGCGAACATTGATTTTCTTTTCTTTGCTGGTCGCGTTTGGTGGGCGCCACTGGACGCGTCACGGCTTTTGAAGCCGATCCGGAAATTGTGGAGCGTCTTCGTGAAAACGTCGTACGGAATCAGGGTGCGCCGATTTCGATCGAAGCAACGGCGGTGTGGTCATCGTCAAATCCGGTCTTCTTCGCTCGTGCACACGCTGAGGTATCCCCGGATCGAGGATTGGGATACGTGATCAACGATGTCGCAGAAAGATCCGCGCCCAGCACCATTCGAGTCGAAGCTGTGTCGGTGGACGAATATGTGCGTAAATCCGGAGCGCCGGATTTTATCAAGTGTGATGTGGAAGGCGCCGAAGTGGAAGTGTTTCGCGGCGCGGACAAACTTTTAAAGGAAAGGCCTCCGCTCATTCTCTGCGAAATGCATGGTGAGGAAAGCCGCCAAACGTTGCTGAAGGTATTTGCAGATCCTGGTTATCGCTGTGAACCGTGCGGCAAAAACCATATTCTCGCGCAGCACACGAAATAAAATCATTCAACGAGGGTGTGGGCTTTGATTCACCATTGCTTAGCCAGCACGGCCACAATTTTAGCCAGCGCGTCGACATCGCGAGTGTCGATCACTTCTCCAGGTGAATGCGAATAGCGCAGCGGCCAGCTTAGCGGGACATCTACCGCGCCATAACGAACAAAAACAGCCCCGTCGTTACCGCCACCAGTTACGCCGTACTGTACTGGTATTTTATTTTCGTTGGCCAGTTTCACGACGCGGTCCACATATTCACGCGGTGCAATGTTGGAATTGTCCACGGCGCGAATGACAAATCCTTTGCCGATTTCAGCATCCGCAAAACGTTTTGACTCAATCGGCGAATCGGAGCTTACAAAGGTATCGATGGCAAAAACAAAATCGGGGCCGTTGCCTTCCTTAGCCATCCGTTCCGCCGCGGCTGCTGCGCCCTTCAATCCCACTTCTTCTTCCGTGGACCAGATGAACGTGACTTGCCGGTCGCCCAAATTCGGGCCCAGCGCCTTCACCGCTTCAATCAATGCCACGCATCCCACGCGATCATCAAAACTTCGCGCATTCGCTCGCGTTCCGATGAGCGGGCGATATTTTTTGGGAATTGTGGCCCAATCGCCCACTCTGATTCCCAACTTCTGCGTTTCTTCCGCCGAATGTGTGCCGATGTACATACGCGCCGGTTCGTCCATGGCTTTTGGCCCGCGCGGCCATTCGAATCCTGGTTGGTCCCATTTCGCGGGTAGCTCCAGTACGCCACCAACCGTGCTGCCATCCGCTTTGTGCAGCAGCATCACGTGGCCGAGAAAATATTCCGTGTATCCGCCGCCGAGCACGTCCATGAGCAGGCGGCCGTCGGGCTCGATAGAACGAACCTGATAGCCGATTTCATCCATGTGCGCGACGAAGACGAGTTTCGACGCACTCGAATTGGCCTTCGCGCTTCCCAGTTTCAAGACTAAATTGCCAGCCGCGTCTGTTACGGGTTTGGCCCAACTCGGCAATAATTTTTTCACCTGTTCGCGAACAACCTCTTCGTGCCCGCTCGCTCCGTAGGTTTCGGTAAGTTCCCGTAGATCACTAAGGGTCATGCCATGGGAACTCGCGAACCCGCCTTCAAATTGCGGCACGTCCTTCCTTGCGATGTACTGGTAAAGAAGCGTTTGAAGCGCGGAAACGTCGGCTGTGCTGATGGTTTCTGCGGGCGTCACAGGATAGAGACTGGCTACACCCAAGTGCGCAAATCGAGGGGGCAACGGCGTCGCTTTCGCGTAACTTGTCATCGCCGGAGGCACGGCCGCTACCACCTGGATTCTCACATTATGGCTATCTCCGATTTTTTTGAGTTCCGCTGCAAGGCCGGAGAGCGCAGCAGAAGCATCGGAAACCCCGATCAAAACACCGCTGCCAGGTGTTATTGCTTCAATTGCTTCATGTCTCGTAGCCGGCGTGGGTTTTGACGCCTCAATGTGTGGCTGCATGATTCGCCCTACGTAAATGAGCTCATCGGGATGCAATTCATTCAGCAGTCGGTCGAGGCCGCGGCCTCCGGTCCATTGTTGGGTTGCAAACGCGATTGTAAGCGTTCCCGAAATATCTTTTTTGTGGTCCGAAAGGAGGCGTAACAGCTCAAGCATCACCGAGCGGCCAAAGCGATCGCCGGTTGCCGGACCGGCGATTTCATCGGTTCCAATAAACTGTGGATATTGCGGCAATGAGATCGGATCCAATACATCTACTCCTGCCGCGCGAACTTCCTCGGCGTTCGAAGCGCCGATGTCGACATACATATCGTCCGGGTGTGCCATCGTCGGCGCGTTCTGGCGAGCCGGTTGAAGATGAACGGAGAGACCGGAGAATACTCCGGCAATTAATTTTGCGTCGCGGGTCATTACCCAAACCGGTTGGGCCGCATGCAACAGGTCAAAAACCGCATTCGGGGCGCGTTGAGGAAGGCGCTGCACGCGAAGATAACCGTCCAACGTGATTTCACTGACTACGTATCCCGGTTGATCGATAGGCGTCACAATCAGCTGGTGGGGTGCGCCGCTTCCGAGCGTGACGTAAACGTTGCCAAGATTGTCGGTCTTTGGTGAAAAGCCTTTGATCGCGTTTCGTATTTCACTAGCCAACCGCTGTTCATACCCGCTTACCGCCGGTGTTTCTTCTCGGCCACTGTAGTACTGAGACATAGCCGGCTCGGCTGCACTGGCACACACGAATCCAATTATCACCAAAGCGAGACGCCATTGTATTTTCATGAATACTCCCTCAAGCCGAACTGCATAGGGCGCCGGCAACGACCGCTGGCCCGCCTAGCGGCAAAGTGCTTCAATCAGAACTTCTTTCTTTTTCTCTGCGAGCTCCGACAGAGGCTGCAAGGACGCAAAATATCCGCTGAGCGCGGCTGCTGCCAAGAATGCAAAGCCTTCCGCAGGCAGCCACGGATTGCCGGACCATCGTGCGGTCGACAGCACCAATGCTGAAATTCCGCCAAGAACTATCTGGGCTCCGAACATAATCCACACCGATACGCCGGAATTTCTCTGCCCGCGCATGGTACCGAATTCCAGTTTGCGTGGAAAAGTCAGCGAAGCCCAATTGGCTATCGGCAATTGTCCGCTTACGGTAAAGATGAGCGCGAATATGGTGGCAAATAGCGCTGGAACCGAGGGGGGACCGATCGCCCAGGCCAAGACCACGCCGCAAAGAGCAACTTCGAATCCAATCGTAGCCGCTGACACCAGGTTTTTTCCCGCGAAAATATCTGAAAATCTCAACGGCGCCGAGAAGTAGGTTTGAATTCCTCGGCCCTCGTACGCAAACGTATTGTAAGCGGGACCCATCATGACCAAGATGGTGTAGGCCATCATGGCGGGGAAGAACAGGTCGGCATTCAATCCTCTACCGGCAATAATCGGATGCTTACCGCCAAACTGCGAACTGAACAACAGCATTTGCGCGGGAGGCAGCACCAGTAGAAAAAATGCAAAGCCATTTCGAACCAGATAAGAAAATTCCTTGCGCACTATGGGGCCGACCATCGCTGGCAAGAATCCTGGAGCGGTTCGTCCAGTGCTTATGATTTGTGGGATGGAACGCCAGCGGGCGGCGCGTGACGGAACTGCGCGACTGGGCGCCGGCGATTCACTTAATTCTTCGCCCCGATACTGGGCCGCGTACCTTTGCCACAGTAATGCGGAGAATATGAAGACAAATCCTACCAATCCCGACAACCCAATGGCGATATCCACAAAATCGTGGCGTATCGCTCCGGAGACAACACGTGCAGACAGCGAGGGCGGGAAAAGATCTAGGTATTTGACTATTCCGAAGAAAGGGGTTGGATTCGGATTTTTTTTCACGTATTGACGCTGAATCGGCGTGATGAATTGCATGGAAAACATCAACAGAATGAAGATGCCAAGAAATATTTCACGCGATCGCCTTCTCGCCAGGAGTTTTTCGAGCCAGGAGCCGATCAATCGTTCCACGGTAACGTTCAATAAAATGATCAATATGGCTACGACCAGCATGATCGGCAAAACACTCGGCTTTGCCACCGTGGCGCCCGCAGTCATAAGTAAAAGCCAACAAATGCACGCAAGCGCAGGGAAGTTGGCCAAACCATACGCCAGGCCAATCAGATAAAACGCGCTGGCACTAAACGGAAAGCGCAACAGCGTTCGAAACTCAAAGCTTGAGCCAAAACCCGCCGCGAAAATGGGAATTACCTGCCAGAAAATAAAAATAGCCCAGAAGGGCGCCGCCAGCCATGACAGCCTCCCGGCGGACACCAATGAATATCCTGCAAAATAAAACGCGAAGCATGGCCCAATTATCAGGATCAAGGCAAGCAATGAAACAAATCCCATTCCAATCAAATCGAGAACATTATTTTTTTTGCGCAGACCATTGACGAGCATGCGCCAGCGCAGTCCAGCCACCAGCCGGATTTGCTCAGCGAGACTAATGGGGCCGGCTAGGTCAGCCATGAAAGCTCATCGACTGGAGGTTCCATACCTGGCTGTCCGCCATGCTGACCAACGATGGATAGAAAAATTTGCTCCAATGTGACCTTGGCGCCTTCATCGCCTGGAACGCCCGCGCGTAATTCCTCGAGCGACCCCTGGGCCACCAAACGGCCCTTGTTAATGATGGCCACGTGACTACACAAACGCTCCACGATTTCCATCACGTGGGAGGTTAGAAAAATTGTCACGCCGCGCTCCGTCATTCTTCCCAAGAGCGATTTCAACGCGCCCGCGGCCAGTGCGTCCACGCCTTCAAACGGCTCATCCAGAAACAAAACGCGCGGTCCGTGAATCACCGCGGCGGCCAGCGCAAGTTTTTTCTGCATTCCGTGAGAGTAGTCCACGATCATAGTTTTGGGCCGGTCCGCCAGCTGCATAAACTCGAGCAACTCATCGGCGCGCCGGTCTGTAGTTTGCTGGTCCAGGCCGTACATGCGTCCCACGAATCGCAGATAATCCGTGCCGGTCAAGCGGTCAAATAATCCCATGCCTTCCGGCACCACGCCGATCTGGCGTTTTACTTCCACGGGGTGGGTGGCAAAATCAATCCCCAGGACTTCGACTCGCCCGGAACTAGGCGCCAACAACCCAGTCAGCATCTTGATGGTGGTGGATTTTCCTGCGCCATTCGGCCCCAGAAAGCCAAAAAACTGTCCGGCGGTCACTTGCAGATCCATAGCGTCTACGGCAACAAGATTTCCAAAACGCCTGGTGAGCTTTTCCGTGCGAATTGCGACATCCGTCATGAATTCTCCGTTTGCGCTCAGAAAAACTCTAGCACGACTGCGGGGAACACATCGAAGCGGTCCAATGCCGTGTTGTGAAGATGTTCGCCTAGCTCGGAACGATCAGGGAAGAATCTGGAAACGATGGGACTAGACTTTGTTGGTTAAGGTGGACCTGGGAGTCGCGCTCGGGAGTTGTATGTCCTTGGAAGGTAACACCGGCAAAAGGGCCGCCAGTTCTACACGAAACACCGCGCCGCCGCGCTCTCCGTTGTAGCAAGAAATTTTGCCGCCGTGCTCCTGCATAATGCCGAAGCAGATGCTCAACCCAAGTCCCGTGCCTCTTCCTACCGGCTTGGTGGTGTAAAAAGGATCAAAAACTCTGTCGGGTTCCTTGATGCCTGGACCGGCATCCGTAAATAGCACCACTACACTGCCACGATTTCGCATGGTCTTAATGGTCAACACGCCGCCAGCGGCTTCCATCGCATCGACGGCGTTACTAATGATATTAAAGAAGACCTGTATCAGTTGATTCCCATCGCCGCGCACGCTCGGAAGCACTGACTCAAGGTGCAATTCGATTTTGATATTGGGATTGTGCAGATCGAGTGTCCGTAGCTGCACGGCATTGGTGACCACGGTATTGATATCGAGGAGCGAGCGTTCCACCGGCACTTGCCGCGCGAAGCTCAATAAATTCCCCACCAGTGTTTTGGTTCGCCGCGCCTGGTCGCGAATCTTACTGGCAGTACTTCTGGCTTTCTCGGAAAGGGTGGGATCATCGGCCAACAAATCCGAGAAACCGAGAATGGCCGTGAGCGGGTTGTTAATCTCATGGGCTGCGCCTGCCGCCAATTGCCCCAAGGACGCCAACTTTTCCGATTGCACGATCTGCGTCTGCAGCTTCCGCAGATTATTTACAGACATTTCCGCTTCTGCGAGGAGCCGCACGCGATCGGCGTCCGCCAAGTGGGTGCGCAAGAAGACCAATAATGCGAGAGGAATTGCGGCAATGAACGTAACCATCAGGCGGAAATCTCTAACCGCTGGGTCGTCGTTGGAATATTTCACCGTGTAGATAGCGAATAGGGGCAGCGAGATCACCGCGGCCATGGCCATTCGCGCCGCCCACACGCTTTCGCCCCGCGAGGATTCGACGCTGGATTCGTCCACGCCCTGAAAGGGCGCATCCAGCGCTTCGCGCTTTTCGTAAGCGATTAATCCCGCCAGTGCAAACCACAGGAATGACGAAATCAGCGGCAGGTCATAGAGACTGCCGGTGTAATACTCTCCTTTGTCGCTGGCCACGTTGAGCGCCAACGAAGCCAGCGTATAAAGCGTTGCTCCACCGAACAGGTGGGCATAAATGGTTTTCCATGGTCCCGCGGTACGCGTCCACAATACGCCGAGAGAAAGGACCAGAACCATGTTTTGAACATTTGTAACCACGTTATAGGTGTGGTTGTACGGCCCCAGCGATGGTGCTGCGTACATCCAGGGTAGGACGGTGTAGGCGTATAGAAAGGTCCACCACACGATTAACAGGACAAAATCCAGGTAGCCGAACCGTAAGCGAAGCTCTTCCAGTCTGCGATGCGGGCGCAGTGCCAGCGCCGCCATCATTGGAATGCCTCGCAAGAAAAAAACAATATCGCCTGCATACATGCTGGGCAGTGCACGGTGCAGGTAAACCTCGTAGTACGTCCACGCGAACTGACCAGTCATCCATAGCGTGCAGCCCAGGGCCAAAAGCATCCAGAAAGCGTTGCGCCGCCATACCGGAGTTCCCGCGTTTGCAAGCAACCCCGCGTTGGCTATAAGAGGCACAAGGCACTGCACCAAATTTCCGAAGGTGGAGAGAGATTGATTTCCGCGGGGAAGCGAGAATGAAACGGTGGCGTATATAGTTAGCAGAATTAGCCACGCGCCCACGAACCACACGATTTTCTTGGAAGGAGACATCTCTAGTTAGTACTTCCAGTCTACGGAATCGCGCCCATCCCGCACACCGCGATTCGCTCTCGCATAGGCCTAACGATTAATGATTAGCGCGTCGCGGTAGGTCACTTAGACTGAGGGTACGAAGAGAAGCCGCCGCGGGCTTAAGTAGAAGTGAGGAACTAAACGGCCTATTGTTCTGTCTGCGATGCGCTCAGTAGCTTGTGGTCAGAGGTTCGTTTAAACGGCGCGCTTCTGACGCTAGTGGCTGACCGACCTCTTCGGGAGCTCCCCCGTTTTGCGGAAGGAGCTCGTTTATGTTTGTGCGGCCCACTATTTTTAGGCGCGATAAGGCGCTTCTTAACACGCCTTCCATCTGCCAGGCGAGCTGCTTGAGCAGGGCTTTCGCTTTTACTGCTGAGGAAGCAGCAGTTGCGTAAAGCCGGTGGTGTTGACGTCGCGGAATAATGGTGTTCGCGGCGGCAAAAGTTGCGGTTGCAGGAACTCCGCGTCGAAGGTGTAGTTGCGGGTTGGCGGGCTGTATACCGTGGTGCAGCACTTGAACACGCCTGTCGCCTGATGACTTGTATAGAGGCTGATCAGCGAACCTTCGTAATTCAAGTTCTGACCACCCCAATTTTCGATGTAGCGAAGGAAATTATGCACGCCTCCATCGGTCCCAAAGTCCTGGCCAGTGCCGGCAGGTTGAATGAAAGAAAGACCCTTGCCAGCCACGATGGCAGTACGGTACCAGGTGGTGGACGCCGTGCGGTTCGCCAAGCTAAAGGGCGTCGTGAAGGAATTCACGTCGTTCCAATTGTTGGACAACAAGGTGACCGCATCTCCCACGATGGAAACGGCGACATGAGGGTCATTCCACCCGTTGCCGGCAGAGTTGGAGTTGAAGTCACCTTGGACATAGATCGGATTCTCGGCAGCGATAGTCAGACCGCAATTGACTGTGCCGGGGCAGGCGCCCGTCGGTAACAAGCTGCCGTTTACTAGTTTCATGGCACGGCGGAAAAAGAAGGTTGGGTTTTCTCTGGCTTCGTTGGCGTGAATAATGTAAACACCGGGCCAGATTGGAGAGCCAGAAGTATTGTTGGCCACGTTGCAACCGACATAAGGCGCAAATACGTTAGCCCCGACGCCTGCAGTAACCTGCGTACCCAGATTCTTTGCATTTGCGAACGGGCTATATCCGCCAGTCCACGGTGTGCCACCCAGATACTTCGCCGGTTGAGCTGCTAACAGTTCCTGGCCTGGATCCTGGCCGTACTTAAAGAGAACGCCGGCACCAAGGGTATCCAAGTCTTCGGCAGGCTCTACTGCCAGGTCCGGACAACCGGTCGCACTTGCGCTGTTCACGAAATCTTCGAATCCGTATTCTCCGGTTTCATTCTGAGTAAAGGACAACGGAGGCCATGGACCCGGCAAGGTCGGTCCATTTACCCAATTTCCACGGCGGTCGGAAAAATACAGAGTGTAGTCGTTAGGTGCTGTTATTGGATCGTACGAATTGTGGCCACTGCCCACGATAGCTCCGGAGAGCCACCTCGACAAGTTTCGGGCGTCGATTTCCACGTAATGCATCACTCCGCCGGGAGTGACCATCTGACTGTAATTTATGGTATTCGCACCGGCACCGATGCTGCCGGCCGGAGAGGTATCACGTAGGGTGCCCTCACGAGTGTCAAATAACACCATGGGCCAAAAATCATTGCCAACGGTATAGGCGATATTGCCGCCGATGATGCCGCAAGGAGTTGTGGGCGGTATCCCAGGGTTGTCACGTATCCGTTCAAGGCGAATAATCGAGTTGGGAAACGGTTCTGCGCAAACGGTGCTCTGCGAGGGCATTTGTGCACCGGGCAACGCGGGAAGTATGCTGTGCGATAAGGCTGCCACGGGATTAATATTTCTGCCGACGTAGCCCAGTCCGAGTACTTCCAACGTTACATCCTGCCAATTTCCGCAGGGCGTTCCCTGCGAGGTCTGCACCTCGATCTTCAAGAAGCCAGGGGTGGTGGCCGTGTTGGCTGCCACCCAGTAACCATCGCCCGCAGGCGCCGACTGCGAGGACGGCACGTATGCGGCTCCAGCTCCAGAGGTGGCGAGGGGTACCAAGTTCAACCCCAGCTTTCCTCTCAGATAGGTGATCTGTGGGTCGCCAGAGGCTTGCAGAGCAGCGGCCGTCTGCGCCAGTTTGCGCAATTCGAAGGGCTGAGTGGTCGGGTCCACGCATGACATGTTCATGATGTCGGCAGGGTTATCTGATAACAAAATGTGCACGCTGGCTTGGGCGAAATAGCGTTGTTGAGTGACGATGGCAGGTTCGCCACTAGGCGGCCTGCGAATAATGTCTACGGGCTTGGTATTGGTTCCGAGCGTGACGATGCCCAGGTTCAATGGCTTTGCGCCGCTGACGATGTTGCTGTTGTAATAGCCCTGCGAAATTGTGGGCCAATTGGTATTGGCGGTGGCGACGGCTGGCGGTGGAGGCCAGTTTGTTACGCTTCCTTCGTTATACGCCAGCGCTCTATACGACGAGCTTCCCGGGGAGGTCGTTACGTTCACGATACCGCCGTATGACCCCGTGTTTGTTGGGAACAAATTCGACAAGTTCGTGCGAACCACGTCTTTTACCACCGTGACTTTGTCGGAAAAGCTGAGCGTCGCGCCCGCAGCTAGAAACAGGTTTCCGTTGGTGTGAGTGCGGCCGTTAAAATTGAAATTCGGGCCCGGAAAGAAGCTGCAATCACCGTCACAAAATACTCCGAATTGAAACATCGGAATTCCGACGGTCTGAGTGGTGCGCTGCAGTTTTACTTCCGTTCCCGCCGCAGTGCGGGCCGTGACGGTCAAGGTGTACGGCGTGGCCAAGGCGGTCATGCCCTGATAGGGTGACGTGCCGGACTTGATGGTGGTGATGTTTGCAACCGGCGCACCTGGCTCGCCCGGGTAATGCAATTCGTAGCCAGTTGTCCCATCGAACTTAAGGTATTGGATACCGTAAAGACTTGGTGGCGCCGCTGCGATGGTCGCAAGTTGGGCGGCCGTAGGAGCATAGTTCTTATTGAACAAGGTGCCCAGGTCGGCGGTGATCTTTTCCATACCGGCCTCGGAAGCATAAAAGGACCGGCTATAGTCGTTATTGAGCCCGCTCATTTTTTGCCCTTGGGTAATAAGCAGCACGAAACCAATGAGCAGGCTGGACATCAACAGCATCAACAGAATAGTGGTGAGCAGGGCGATGCCGGCCTCACGTCTCAATGGCGTTTTTGGGGCTCTCATCGTCGTTCTCCTATTTAAACTGGTTGACGTAGGCCATGCTGCGGAGGCAAACCTGCGTCTGCAAACTGTTGCGGATATATGCGGGTTTCGATCTGCCGTTGGCCGAAGGGTTATCCGAGCGTGCGCCCAAGTAGACATTCACGGAACGAATTTGGTTTTCGGAGTAACCGGCGGGTACCGTCGATTGATTTGCCAGCACCGTGCTGCCATTTACGTAGTTATACGTAAACTGCAGATTTTCGATGGTCTCTCCCACCGCAACGCCGGGATTGAAGTTGGTCCTGCGGATCAGCCGCACGTGGCCTGGATTAGTCACATCGTCCAAGTAGTAACTGATCATCCAGATTCGCGTAGCGGTGGTCGGCGGATACGTATTGTTATAAACCTTATTACCGGACGAATTGGTGGTGTAATTCTGTAGCTGAATCAAAGTGCCAGCCGGTCTACCTGTGCCGTTCAGGTTGTAGGCATCCCCAGCGGCCAAGCCGCTGGCAAATGTCAAGGTTTGGCCGGACACCGCAGTCACAGTTTGGATGGCGTTGCCATTCGCATTGCTGAACATAATCAAATCGCCTGGGTTAATAGGAACAATTGCGGTGCCGAGGTCAGTGCAATTGACTTTTCCCAGATACATTGTGGTTTTGTCGAAGACCACGGTCTGTCCGTTGGCACTGATCGATCCCGCGCAACCAGGATCGGCTCCGAGCGGCGCCTGAGTAATAGCCTTGTTGTCGAGACCCAGCGTGTTGTCCACGTACAACATGGTGATCAGGTCGGTGCGAGTCACAGAGGTTGCATCTGGACTGCTAATAGAGTTTTCTAAAGCTTCGCCAGGCTCCACCGCCATCAGCGTGGTATTGCAAACTGGGAATGCCAGTCCGCTGGCAGTCAGGGTCGGCCGGTTCAGCGCGGAGACGCCAGTTACGCATGCCCCGGAGGCCGCACCGGTATTCGGAATGGATATGCCGCCGACAGGAATTCCAGTACCTGCCTGGATCAGGTCCTGTTGGATGAAGTTGAGGCCCGCGCGCATGTTATCGGAGATGTCCGATTTCAAGGAAACCTGTTGATTGGTGTACGCGGAATCTCGAAACGCAGATACCGTCGCCGCCAGCGCGACCAGCGCGACGCCCATGGCAACCATCATTTCTACTAGAGTGAATCCTGATTGTCTTTTCATAGCCGAAGGCTCCTGCGTTCCTTGTGCGCGATTCCTATGAGAATGACGAGATGTAGCTGATTAGGGTGTAGGTGCGCGTCATCTTCCCGACGTGATAGTTGATGGTTACGGTGATGCTGCGAACATTCGGCTCATTGTTTCCGGCGGTATCCAAAACTGGTTCAATATCTATCGTGCGAGTCATCCAGGGGTTCAGGTCCACGGTTTTGTCCGTGGTTGTGCCGATCTGTCCGCCCGAATTCGGCCCGACGACGATTACTTCGTTGGGCGAACCCGTGTCGCTGACAGTGCCCACCAGCCCGTCCGTACCCGGTTGCAGCATGGCCTGCGGACCCGGAAGAAATACGCCTCCGGAAGAGGTGTTTTGGATTTGCGCCCAGGTGAGGGTGTCGTTATCGCGCGCGGTGAAAATGACCTCGACCGCTTGCTCGGCTTTCTTCTCCGCCACGTAGTCGAACTGCGTCAGGCTAGCGAAATAAATTCCCTGGGCATAGACAGCGGCGAGGGACAATACTCCGAATGAAAGTATTACGATGGAGATCAATGCCTCGATCATCGTGAATCCGCTTTGCTGGCCAATGGCCTTTCGTCGGCGATTCATCGCTTCGCTCCTTACTCTACCCATTGCGTACCGTTCCATGAATAACTGCGAACTCGCCCCGTAGCCCCCAAGACCGTGACCGCGCGGGCTGTGGAAGTCTTCGGAGGGATGCCCATAAAAATTGACGCGTTGACTGGATTACTGTTGCCGATCAGATTCATGGCTGCCAGCGAGCTGGTGCCGACCAGCGCGCCTGAGGTTGTGAACATCACGCCCCATGCGCCACCGCCGGAAGGCTGCGCCAAATTGATCGCTTGTGTATTTCCGAATGCCATCGGGGTATCGGGCAAGCCAGGGAAAAGACAAAACTGCGCGGTGTTGGTGACGCCGTGATCGGCACTGTTCAAAAAAACCGGCGCGATGGGATTTCCGGGAGCTTCGCCGGGCAGGTATTGCACCGTCACTTGAATTTGGTTCGGCGGTGTAAAGTCGACGCGCACGTTGCGGCGCTTGGAGGTCGCTAATTGCCGGGCCATGCGCAACTGCGTTACCACCAGATCACGCGCCACGTTGGCCTTATACCCACGCTGCGAGCTGTCCGTCAGCATGACAGCTACTCCCATCAGGATAAAAACGACGAACACAACGATAAGCATTTCAATGAGTGAAAATCCTGATTGAGACTTCATGCGTCGCTTCATCATCAAAGACTCCAAATCTAACGAAAAAATCTGGACAACTCGGCGGTCTAGGACAGTCGCAAGTACGAGCCTAGACACAGTGTCAAGCGAGCGAGGTATGCCGGGCCGGAAGTCTGCTGGCCAGAAGACGCCGTGACAAACAGCTCACGGTTATCTTGCTGAGCTTGACTGGCAGACCGATAAGTGCGGAAAGTGTTCATAATTTGCGTATCAGCTAAGGCCGGCTCGACAAGTAATTGTCGCAACCATCACGAGGTCTATAACTTTGAGCCCTCTGACGCCGCCCTTGAGAACCAGGGTGCCTGCGGCGTTTTCGGAAACGACACACACTCACGATCTCCGTCATAAATAGCACGCTGATTTCACGCTCCACAACTGACCGAAAGTACAGATTCCGTCCATCGGAAAAAACCGCCCCCGCTTCCTAGAAGGCCAGTTACTAACGTTTACGGGCCGATATGTTGGAGAGGGTTGTTTTTTTTTGCCTGTCAAAAACGGTACAAGGCCCATTGGTTGAAGGGAATAGAACTAAGCGGGGATTGTCTTCGCGTAGTCAACAACAGACCAGACACACGGACCGCCGAGTCAAATTGAGGGAATTTGGTTCTATTCGCGTTAGTACTTTCGATGCCGCCATTTCAAGACCATTCACCGTTAGCCACTGGCGGAGCGGAGTAATTTGTGAAATGCAATCCACTGGGCGGCGCTGCTTCTTTGATCTTGAATGTTTACTGTAAACTTCGACGGATGAGAGCGACGTTAAAATGGGACTTATGTTGGCGGAACAGGACTGTTTGCCAAGGACCGATTCTGATCCGTGTCACCAGAAAAACGAATCCTGGACACGCAGGGAATAGCCTTCTATTGGAATTTGGCGCACGAGGCGCGGGCCGCGCTGAAATTCTGAGCGGCCTGACGCAGGGGTTACCAATGTGTCCGGGCCGGACCTTCGTCGCGATGGCGGAGGAGGAGAGATTCGAACTTAGCTAGTCTAGAGGGGGGCACTCGTTGGAACGCAGTGGTTTGCGACACACGAAGCGTTCAAAACACGAGATTTGCAATTTCTCGCGTCAAACGGGCCTGATAGCGGTTCCTAATTAGGTCATTTTTTGTAGCAAAGGTAGCAAAGGAAGGATGCTCGCCGGTCGAGGGGATTCTACGAAATGATTTTGATTTGACCGTCTTAACCTGAAGAACCGCGTGCGTTAAGGAAGTTCGAAACCTGGAAGCCGCAATGCCTTACGGTCGAATGTCAGCGTGGAGGAACAGCCCACCCTGCCATCTAGTGCTGCGATTACGGCGTCGGCGAACGAGCCCTGTCCTTGCTTCAGCGCGATTATGGCGGTGAAAACCTCTTGCTCGTTCTCAACAACGAGCACATCTATTTGCAACATGCGTTCGACAGCGCCGACAATTTCGTGGGGTTTTAGCCCATAGGCACGCTCAAGGACCCATACGGTCTCGACCATCGCGACAATGCTGACGAAGCCGGGCTTTTCCTCAGTAAGCCGCCGCTCGACTATTTCCCTTGCCTTCGACGACTGTATTGGATCGTCTTCAGTCTCCGGAGACCGCCTTGACCCTGTATTGGAAGAACGGCAAAGTGGCAACTACTGACGGTCCCTATGCGGAAACCAAGGAACAACTCGGCGGCATTCTCGTCCTTGAGGCGCGGGACATGAATCATGCTGTACGGCTCATGGCACAGCATCCGGCGCTGACGTATGGCAACATTTTCGAGATTCGGCCAGCGGGGGACATGAACGAAATCATGAAGGCAAGTGAGCAGCGACGACGAAAGAACACGGCACGTTGAGAGCGAGCCGAAGTCAGAAGAATGATCACGATCGTGGCCGAGGCTGCATGATCGCAATCATGCTTTTCAGTTAGCTGGGGAAAGCTGATTTTGGTGCTGCTTCCGGCCATAGCAAAAAGAGTTTGCACAGAAATCCAGAGGAAAGAACACAGATGCAAAAGGTTCGTGTCGCAGGATTTGGTGTTTCGTTGGACGGTTTCAGCGCCGGGATTGAGCAGAGCCTGAGTGATCCACTCGGCAAGCGGGGAACCGAGATCTTTCAGTGGTTCTTTCGGACAAAGACATTCCGAGCGATGCTCGGGCAGGAAGGTGGCGTTGTCGATACCGACGATGAATTCGCACGGAAAGCAATGGATAACTTTGGCGCTTTCATCCTCGGTCGCAACATGTTCGGTCCCGTGCGCGGCCCATGGCTGGATCGCTCATGGAAGGGCTGGTGGGGCGACAACCCGCCGTATCATACGCCAACCTTCGTTCTTACTCACTATGAGCATGAGCCTCTGGTGATGGAAGGAGGAACGACCTTCTACTTTGTCACTGGCGGAATCGAAGAAGCGTTGAAACTCGCGAAACAAGCGGCGGGCGACAAAGATGTCAAAATCGGAGGCGGTGTTTCCACTGTACGGCAGTATCTACGAGCTGGGCTGATAGATTCTCTGCAATTCGCGCTTTCCCCCGTTGTACTCGGTCGAGGAGAAGCGCTGTTCGCCGATCTCGACCTGCCTGCACTTGGATTTTCAGTGACCGAGCACACAGCTACGGAACACGCGACCCATTTCGTACTGGAGAGAGCTTAAGGGCAGAAATTGTCAACGAAGCCCGAAGATTGGTACCGCGATGCGAGAAAAAGTAACTGCGGGCGTCACTGTGGTTCGGCCTTCGTGGCAAGGTATACAGCGCAGCGGCGCCCGGTGTTCCCTGGATTGCCGATAGATTTCCGATGTTTCGCTTCAAGCAATGCAGCTTGAGCGACCGCGAAATATTCCTCCCGCCGTTTGCCAATCCTAAGCATAGGACGTCGCACGGCAGAGTCCAGCTCACGGTAGCTTATCGAAAAAGAGATAAACGGCGGCAATCCGGCCGTCCCGGGCAATGATGAAATCAGTACCAGCGTATGCTGGCGCCTCACCCGGGCGGCCTGATACCCAGCGGACCAGCCCGCCATTGCCCGATTCCGCGGGCTCGGTAATTGGCTGATATCGGAATTCCGGGTGAGTAGCTTTGATCGCGCCCGCGATGCGGTCGATTTCGTCACGGCCACGATAGACTCCCTTGCTGGGGTCGTAGAACACGCAATCTTCAGTGTAAATCTCGTCGATGGCGGCGCGCCGGCGAGCGGGATCGTTTTCACCGAAGACATCACGAAGATTGCGGATCAGCAAGGTCGATATGCTGTATGGCATGGCTTGTCTCCTCTCGGCATCGAGTGCGGCTTGCGATATCTCGACCCGGAACGGCTCTATTAGCTCGGCGAGGGTTACGCATCGCCACAAGATGACTACGTCTCGAGCAATGTGTCGAGCACTGCGGGCCACCGATGCTCGAAGTCGCTGTCCCTTTGGAGTCCGCGCTTTAGTAGAGCTTGGATTCGCTGCTGCGTTTCAGGCCAAGTCAGCGCGGTCTCAAAAGAAGTGATGGCGGCGAGGAG
>DASYJM010000143.1:0-7705 GCA_035996445.1 Candidatus Acidiferrum sp.
AGTTGCTTACAAACGAATTCAACAACATGAAACAGTTGAGCAGTCGATTCGTCGAGGCAAACAGATCGAGAATCTACGTCCGTACAGATGCCCTCGAGAACGATCCGCTAGACCGCCGGATGTTGAATTGCGGGCACTCGCTTGCCGCAATGGCTAGTAGTGGCCAATTTGTCGACGACGGGTCATGCCATTGAGTACCCGTATTTGACCGTTGTTGCGAAAACAAGGCGGTTCTAGTTTGGTCTGCCCAGCCACGCGTATTGCCACGCAACAGCAATATTCTGAAAGTTGCCGCCGTACTTGATGTAGGCGCCATCGTTGTAGCTGATCTTCATGGCTTGATGCCTCGAGAGAGGAACAGAGGCGGTTAAGCCCACTCGGGAGTTCCGCTGAAGAGTACCGGGGCTCGCCACGCCGTTCAGCCTTGTGCTGCCTCCGAACCAGTAGTTTGCATCGAGTGAGATCCACAGCCGAGGCTTAAAGTCATAGCTGAGGTGCCCTTCAAAGGAACCTATCGGATTCTCTGACTGTGTGTTAGTGCCTGGTGAATACTGATTGCCTGAGAAGAACTCGGGATTAGTAGTGAAGAACCAAGCGCCTCCGTATCCATCTAGGACCCAATGGCCCCAACGCCGTGAGTAACCGAGCTCGGGCTTGAGGGCCCAGCGGTTCGTTCCGAGATTGATAAGTTTCGTCGGGTCATATTGGCCCGTCGGAGGCACGAGCTTCAGGCTGACGCCCAGAATGCTCTTTTGTCTCCAGTTGACGAACTCCTGAACGTTCATCGCTGGGCCGCCTTTGAGGTTTACCGAAAATCGAAATGATGCAGGCACGAGGCCGGAACGGTACGCCAGAGTCTCCGCGCCCGTTACGGTCCCCCGAAAATTTCCGACTCCGTATGGCAGTGAAACCAGGGCCATGGCGCTGCGGCCAAAAAAATTGAGCGAGTGCGAATAATTGAAAACCGAAACGTTTAACCTCGCCGTCCCATCTTTGATGGGAACCGTTCCGTCAAAAATTATGTTTCCGTCGAAAAAGGAATACGTCAGGGTAACCGCGTTCGAATGAGCGGGAGTGATGAGATACGCCCGAGGGGAAAGGTCCTGCGGGCGGACAACGGGCGCGAATAGATCACACGCCAATAAGAGTGCGATTCCGAATAGACCTGCACCTAAAAACCTCATTTTGAGAAATATAGAAACATCACAGATGATTCACAGCTGTAAGTATTGACAGTTTCGTTTCGCTACCGACGAGATTCAATATGATTTTGCCCAACGTCCAGCACCTATCTGGGCCCGAACCGGCTAACGCCGCCAATTCAAGGTGCATGCCCATGACCCAGAATGCAGAAAATGAACGTCTTGAAGCTGCTCGCACAGAAAAAACTCCATGGAGGAAATGGGGACCATATCTCAGTGAGCGACAGTGGGGCACAGTCCGCGAGGACTATAGCGAAAGTGGAGACGCCTGGAATTACTTTACTCACGAACACGCCCGTTCGCGCGCCTACCGCTGGGGCGAAGACGGTTTAGCCGGGATTTCCGATGACAAACAGCGCCTCTGTTTCGCGCTGGCCCTGTGGAACGGCAAAGATCCGATTCTCAAGGAGCGACTCTTCGGTCTGACCAACAACGAAGGCAACCACGGCGAGGATGTGAAAGAGTATTACTTCTACCTAGACAGCACACCGACTCACTCTTATATGAAGTACCTCTACAAGTACCCGCAGGCGGCTTATCCCTACGCAGATCTGGTGGAGACGAACCGCCGTCGCTCGAAGAACGACATGGAGTATGAACTCCTCGACACCGGCATTTTCAATGACGACCGATATTTCGACGTCTTTGTCGAGTACGCCAAAGACGGCCCGGAAGACATCCTGGTGCGGATCACGGCAGCCAACCGTGGATCGGACGCGGCGGAACTGCATCTCTTGCCAACGCTATGGTTCCGCAACGACTGGTCGGCGTGGATTGCCCCATCCAATAGGGCCGCCGAAAAACCGATGCTAAAAGAGATCGAGGCTGCGGCGGGCACAAGCGCTGTCGCGGTAACACACCCACTGCTTGGTAATTACATCTTTTCCTGCGAAGGCGATGTACCGCTGCTCTTCACCGAGAACGAAACAAACCACGAAGTAATTTTCCCAGGACAAAAGAACGAGAGCCTTCACGTCAAGGACGGTATCAACAACTTCGTGGTGCAGGGCAACCGGAGCGCGGTGAATCCCAGCAAGAACGGCACCAAGGTCGCTGCGCACTACCAAGTCAAAATAGAGGGCGGTCAGACTAAAGTGATTCACTTGCGGCTTTCCAGCAGTTCTACGACTCACAAGGATCAGCGCTTCGGAAAGTCATTTGATGAGATCTTCGCTGACCGGCTTCGTGAAGCCGATGATTTTTACAAGTCAGTCACTCCGCCATCGGTGAGTGAAGACGCAGCCAAGGTCATGCGACAGGCCCTCGCCGGCATGCTCTGGAGCAAACAGTTCTTCTTCTTCGACGGGGACAACTGGCTCGACGAACACAAGTCCAACCCGCTTCATACCGGATATCGAAATTCCAGGAACTCGGAGTGGTTCCACGCGCTGAATGAGGACATCATCTCCATGCCTGACAAGTGGGAATATCCCTGGTACGCGGCCTGGGACCTGGCTTTCCACACTCTCCCGCTCTCAATCGTGGACCCCGATTTCGCCAAGGAGCAGATGGAGTTGATGCTCCGCAGCGCCTACCTGCACCCCAACGGGCAGATGCCTGCCTATGAGTGGAACTTCAGCGACGTCAACCCACCGGTCCACGCGTTCGCTACTCTTTTTCTGCACCGCACGGAGCAGGCCAAACGCGGAGAGACGGACTTGAATTTTCTCAAGTCGACATTCAACAAGCTCTTGCTGAACTTCACCTGGTGGGTCAACCGCAAAGACCGCTTCGGCAAGAACGTGTTCGAAGGAGGCTTCCTCGGCCTCGACAACATTGGCATATTTGACCGCAGCGCTCCGCTGCCCACCGGAGGCCATCTGGAGCAGGCGGACGGCACGGCCTGGATGGCACTGTTCAGCCAGAACATGCTGGAACTCGCGGTCGAGATCACGGGCCAAGATCCCAGCTACGAACCCATGATCATGAAGTTTGCCGAGCACTTCTCTTACATCGGAGCGGCCATGAATCGGCCCGGTCATGACGGCATGTGGGATGAGGAGGACGGCTTCTATTACGACATGTTGCGACTCCCCGACGGCAGCTCTCAGAGACTCAAGGTGCGCTCCATGGTGGGGCTCCTACCCCTGTGCGCCACTACGGTGACCGAAAAGTGGATGCGTGAGCGCATTCCGGAGACGATGGCTCGCCTGCAGGATCGGATGCGCCGGATACCAGAACTTATGGAGACCATTCACCCCACCGGCCCGGGACATTTGGGGGTAGCCGATCGGGGGATCATGGCCCTGGTCAACCCAGAACGCCTGCGCCGAATTCTGACCAAAATGCTCGACGAGAACGAGTTCTGGAGTCCCTACGGCATCCGCTCGCTCTCAAAGTTCCACGAGCAGCACCCGTTCGTCTTACAGGTAAGCGGCCGCGAATACCGCGTGGACTACCTACCGGCCGAGTCGAATACCGGCATGTTTGGCGGCAACTCCAACTGGCGGGGACCGGTTTGGATGCCGGTGAACGTTCTTATTATCCGGGCCCTGCTGAACTTCTATTTGTACTACGGCGACAATTTCAAAATCGAATGCCCCACCGGTTCCGGCAAGCTGATGAACCTCTTCGAAGTGAGCAAAGAGATCTCGGACCGGCTCATCCGGATCTTTCTGCGCGACGAGCACGGCCAGCGACCTGTCTATGGCGGCACCAAGAAGTTCCAGAATGACCCGTTCTGGCGCGACTACATCTGCTTCCCTGAATACTTCCACGGCGACAATGGTGCCGGATTGGGTGCTAGTCACCAGACTGGCTGGACCGGACTCGTGGCCAAGCTCATCGAGCTCTATGGATTCGTTGATCCGAGGCAAGCTTTGGAAATGGGTAAGCAGGGCTCGTTCACTGAGATAGTTGACAAAGCGCGAAGCGCAAAGGCTAGAGCGATGGCCGGAGGCAATCGCTGACGCCCAAGTCTGCGAAGGACGAGCGTGACTACCGTCTCCGGACCCATGACAAATCTATACTCTTTGCCGATCGTTTTTGTACGCTCCAACAGGTGGGTCGCGGCTGGTGGACAGAGACCTAGTATTTCTCCGGCACGAAGTGCCTTCCCTTTAGAGTAGCCTGATCGTCGTAACTGTCTTTGTTTTTGCGTTTCGGTAATTTTACTTTGTCCTTCGGGGTTTTACCGTAGGGAATCATGCTTAAGAGATGAGAGATGCAGTTGAGTCGCGCTTCCCTCTTGTCGTCCGACCGTACGATGTACCACGGCGCATGCTTTGTATCAGTTGCTTCGAGCATCTTATCGCGTGCAGTGGAATATTCGTACCAGCGACGGAACGATTCCAGGTCCATGGGACTAAGCTTCCATTGCCTGAGCGGATCTTGAATACGCGCTTCAAATCGTCTCTGCTGCTCTTTCTTCCCCACTTCCATCCAATACTTGATGAGCATGATTCCGCCGTCCACGATGTATTTTTCAACTACGGGACAGAGTAACATGAACTTGCGATACTGCTCGGTTGAGCAAAAACCCATCACGTACTCAACGCCAGCGCGGTTGTACCAGCTCCTATCGAAAATTACGACCTCTCCCGCCGCCGGGAAATGCTGCATATAGCGCTGAATATACATTTGGCTCTTCTCACGATCTGACGGAGCGGGTAAAGCAACGAGACGGAACACGCGCGGACTGACCCGCTCCGTAATCGCACGAATGGTGCCGCCTTTGCCAGCGGCGTCACGACCTTCAAACACTACAATGACGCGCAGTCCCTTATACTTGACCCAATCTTGAAGCTTGCAGAGTTCGAGCTGGAGTCGGCCCAGTTCCTTGCCGTAATGTTTACGTGTCAAACGGCCGTTGTCATTCCTGTATTCGTTATTTCCCATTGGGAACATCTCCTTTATGAGACATGAGACATAGCCGTTTGGTGTTGTCACTTCGGAACGCAATTAAACTAGCGTGATGTTGGTGTTGGGGGCACCTCAACGTGGCTTCACTTCCATGATCCGCAGATTTATTTGCGCCAAGAACTGGCAAAATTCACAGCTGACTTAGTTCCAAAATCTCTGGAGGCAGAAGGCTGCAGGTTTCTTTGGTTCCTTCCGTATTATCCGGTGACAATCTGACCGCGCCGTCAACGGTCCGCGTCTACCTTCACAAAGCTGTACTTAGCGCTGAACTGAATGCGTGGTGCGTTTGACTTTAGGCCATTTTGTTCCATCGCCCATCCGTAGAGATATTCAGCCCCGACATTTAGCGACCCGAACGGGTTCCAGATCAGGTTAACGCCGGTATACGTGCCGTGGTTATAGGTTGTCAGGGCCGACAGACTTGTATTGTTTACCGCGGCGTACGAGTAGATTGCGCTAGACCGTAGCGTCTTCCGCCAATAGTGCTGATAGGCGGCCTCAACCCCCACGGCAGGAGTCGCCTGCAAATGAGGGGTTGCGCCTGATGCAGGCTCTGCATCAATTCCCAACCCCGAGGTGTCTTGCAGATATCGCGAAATCCCGTGTCCTGCAGCGACAGCAAAAATTACGTTATCCTTCCCAAACGTCTTCACACCTACAGAACCGTTCAGTCCCCATCCAAAAACTGAATCCGTTCTACCGTCGGGCAGGAAAGCTGCTATGGAACGAAATAACCCCGAGATTTGGACGTGTCCCCGCTCGAATTCCTTCCGTAGACGGACTGTTCCATCCGGGCTTGGGGCACTTGGCTGGGCAGAGAATTGCGGCGTCTTGAAGGTCACGTCGGAACTGGGCTTTTCTACTGAAATGTAAAACGTTGTACTGGGACTTAATGCGAACCCGTAACGAAGCTGTGGATTTCTAATGGATACCATTCCGTTGGGCCCTTGAAAGTCGAGAGTATCTGGGAATGCGTCGGGATCCATGAAGTTGGAAAATGTCTGTCCGAGCAGGACGTTTCTTACTTGCGCGTAAGCGTGACGCAACCGCGGCGTGGTCGAGTTGGTTCCAAACAAATCGCCTTCCAGATAGAAGCGCACCTCTCCAACCTTGGTTGTTGGAACTCTAAAATCGAGGCTTAGGCGCGTGGGACGCACCGAAACGGTAGAATTATTCACACCAACCACAGTGGGGATTGGAATCGAAGACGGGATGAACGAGTCAGTGTTTCCAGCCGGTTTCAGATCGTAGATGAAATCTGTTTTAAAGTAGCCGCCAATCTTAAGGATCGTCTGTGTCCCTGGTAAACGAAAGAATCCGTGATACTTCGGATCGAGCGGGGCGTTATCGAAACGTGCAGCCGCAAGCGTGTCCTCAGAAAATTCCTGGTATGTGGCCGTGGCTTCTCCTACCTGCTTCGAAGGTGCAGCTTGAGGAAGAGGTGCAGTCGTTTCAATGGTTCCATCTTCCGCGACGGACGGAGTCTTTTGAGTTGGTGGGACCTCTGTGGGCTTGCTGCTCTCTAGTTCACCAAGCCGTGTTTGCAGTTTATTCATCTGCTCGCGCAACTCATCGAGCTGCTTGCGCAGCTCTTGCACGTTTTGACCGGAAGAATCCGATTGAGCCGAGGCGCCCGTCGGGAATAAGGCGACACTAAGCAAAGCAAAGGTCAAGCGTACGTGTCTGCGGTTCTTCACAATGGTTCCCCTTTACTCAGCTACTTGGCTCGCCTGCGAGCCAATCAATGCAACTTCGCTGTGTCACAACTTTCGTCAGCGGAGATCCGAAGCAGAACGCTAGAAACGGTATTGCCTCTTCTAATTCCATAGGTTGCAAAAGGAGCGTGGGAACGACAACTGTCACTTTTCACAGGCAGAGAAGGTAAACGCGCGGGAAGACTCCAGCTACGGGGAGTGGAGGGTTAACGCATACGTCAGTCACCTGACTAACGACGAGTGCATTCCTTCGATTGTCGCCGGCCTGCTGGGACTTGAGTCTGGTGAGGGCTCATCGAGGTAAGTCCCTCGCGTCTAGACACGATCCGATCAATCAGAATAATCGGACTCGTGCCTCAGGATGGCAAACGCGCGGCTCAGCCCGTGAATTGGACCCACATCAGGGATTATAGGTATTGAAATTGCCATTTAGGCACTGTCATTCTTGGCGAATCAGTCATCGAAATGTTTATGAGTGAATTCAAGATTCCCGGTGCACGCACATCGCTCGGCTGTCGAGGCCGGAACCGGCTGGTCCGTGCGGATTGAGTCAGCTAGCCCAAGTCCGCGTTCTTATCGTGGAGGATTTCGTACCCTTTCGGCAATTCATTTTATCTACCTTGGCAGCCAAGCCAGACATCAAGATCGTCGGCGAAGTCTCTAACGGATTCGCAGCGGTTAACAAGTCACTGGAACTCCAACCGGACTTAATTCTGTTGGATATCGGCCTTCCAGGTCTCGACGGAATTAATGCTGTTCGACAAATTCGTAATCTTGCCCCGGACTCCAAAGTCATTTTTTTAACTCAAGAATCTTCTGCTGACATAGTGCAAGAGGCTCTAAGCCTGGGCGCATGGGGCTATGTTCTGAAAATAAAGGCAGCGAGCGAATTGCTGCGCGCCTTGGAAGCAGTACTCCTGGGAAAAA
>DASYJM010000144.1:0-20305 GCA_035996445.1 Candidatus Acidiferrum sp.
TCACAATGCGCTCATCGCGGCGTTTTACCTGGCCAGGGGTGGATTCAAGCCGCTGATTCTGGAACGGCGCGAAATTGTCGGCGGCGGGGCCGTCACGGAAGAGTTTCATCCCGGTTACCGCGCCTCCACGTTGGCTCACACCCTCGGTCCGTTGCGGCCAGATCTAGCCCGCGACTTAAAAGTTGGAAAATTTGGTTGCGAAATTCTTCGCCCTGACCCACGCGTGTTTGCCCCTGCACCTAATGGTGAGTCACTGCTTTTTTTCGACGATTACGCCAAGACTGCCGGCGGCATCGCTCGCTTGTCGGCCAAGGACGGCGCGAAATATACGCACTTTGCTGCGTCGCTCGAGAAAATTTCCAATGTGTTTGCTCAACTCTCCACAATCACCCCACCGTCAATCGATAAGCCTTCACCGGAAGATCTCTGGAACCTGCTGAAGACTGGGCGTGGCGTTCGCAGTCTGGGGAAGCACGGCATTTTCGATCTGCTGCGTTGGGGACCGATGGCTGTCGCGGATTTTGTCGCTGAATTTTTCGAGACAGAATTATTGCGCGCCGTGATTGCGGCGCGCGGAATTTTCGGCACTGCTCTGGGGCCGTGGTCCGCTGGTTCCACCGCGGTACTTCTTCTGCGCGCCGCTGCCGACGCAAACCCGGTTGGCTCGGCGGCATTTTGTCGCGGGGGACTGGGCACCTTTACGCACGCGCTGGCCGAATCCGCCAAGCAGGCCGGCGCGGAAATTCGCACCAATGCTGAAGTGCTGCATATCCGCATAAAAAGCGGCGCGGTTACCGGTGTGGTGCTCGCTGATGGAGATGAAATCGCCGTCGAGGCCATTGTCTCCGGTGTCGATCCCAAGCGCACATTTTTCCAGCTCATGGATCCATCGCAACTCGATCCGACTTTCGCTTTACGGATCCGCAATATTCGCGCCAACGGCACGGTGGCTAAAGTAAATTTCGCCCTCAACGATTTGCCGACTTTTCCTTCGCTATCGGACGCCGTCGGAGCGGATGGGTTCCGCCGGGCGGCGCTCTCCGGCCGCATTCACATCGGCCCTGAGATCGATTATCTCGAACGTGCATTTGACGCTTCCAAATATGGAGAATTTTCAGACGCTCCTTATCTTGATCTCACGATTCCAACACTTCTCGATCCAACTCTTGCGCCAGAGGGCAAACACGTCCTCTCGGCCTACGTGCAGTTCGCACCGTACAAATTGAAAAATGGAAGTTGGGACGCGCGCCGCAGGGATTTGGGCGAGACGGTTATCAAAACCATTGCCGCGTACGCTCCCAATTTCGCCGACGTTGTAGAAGCCTCACAGGTGATCACGCCGCAGGATCTGGAGACCGAGTATGGTTTGACCGGCGGCCATATCTTTCATGGTGAGCTGGCACTCGATCAGCTTTTCACCATGCGCCCGGTTCTTGATTGGGCGCGCTACAAAACGCCCATTCGCGGATTATTCTTGTGCGGCTCTGGAACGCACCCTGGCAATGGACTCACCGGAGCATCCGGGGCCAACGCTGCGCGCGAAATCATTCGCGAACTGCGTTAGGACACCAATCTTCCTAGAGCGGGCTCGACGGTTCGGTGCATGCTTTAATCGGTAGCAATTAATTTTGTGCGGTAAATTAATGAGGAGTCGCTAGAATAGTGCCTCTCGACATAGGTGACAGCTGATGGCTTCCGACTATTATTTGCTGAAAACAGAGCCTACCGGGTATTCCTTCGCCGATTTGCAGCGCGATTCGGTCACTGAATGGGACGGTGTTTCCAACCCTGTGGCGTTAAGAAATCTCCGCGAGATGAAACCGGGAACGAAATTAATCATTTACGAAACTGGTGCCGTCAAAAGCGCGGTGGGCACGGCTACGGTGGTGTCGGTAAACAATGACGATCCCAAAAATCCCGCCATCACCATCAAAGCAGGTCCACCGATAAAACGGCCAGTTTCACTGGCGCAGATGAAAGCTGATCCGCTGTTCGAGGATTCGCCGCTGGTACGCCAGGGCCGTCTTTCCGTAGTTCCGCTCACGTCGGCGCAATACAAAATCCTGACCAAATAAACAATTCTTGTCGACCACACTGTTTTCTTTTAGATTCGCCTCATGGATGCCAGCTGGATCCGCGACCTTTGTCTTTCCTTTCCGTCTGTCACGGAGCACGTGATCTGGGGCAACGATCTGACCTTTAAAGTAGCGGGCAAGATGTTCGCTCATGCGGTTCTCGAGCCAGCACCGGTGTGGCTGTCTTTTAAAGCTTCTCCAGAAAATTTCTATGAACTAACCGAACGTCCCGGCATTATTCCCGCGCCTTATCTCGCTCGCGCGCAATGGGTAGCCCTGGAAACTAAAGGTGCGCTTTCGTCAGCCGAGCTATCCACCCTGGTTCGCGACTCGTATGACCTTATTGTTGCCAAACTCCCCAAAAAGACCCGCGACTCTCTCAGCGTAAGAAAGTCCAGCACCCCCAAATCTCGCCGCCGCGCGAGAGTGTGAATCGTCACCCGCAGAGTATGAGGTTGGCGATTCTTTATTGTTTGAAGGCGGAAACCGGATAGAACGGCGCACACGATTACGGTCAAATGGACGAAATTTGACCGGCCCGCTCGAGATGCAAAAGGAGCAATTCGGGAGCGATCGTGATGCTAAATAAAATTGTTGCTATTTCTACAGAAGTCGCCGACACCGTGCGCCAGACCATGCGGGCGCCGGTCTACGGGTTTCCGGCGCATAAGCAGCTAGTTACGGACGCCGCGCCATGCCGTCATTGCCTGCGCCTGATTACTCCGCAAGTGGATGAGGCCATCCTGTTCACCTATGACCGATTCAGTGGCGTCGAAGAACTGCCGCAGCCTGGACCAATTTACGTGCACGCAAGAGAATGTACCCGATACGATGAACTGGGCGGTTTCCCAGAAGAAATTCGCGGAAACGCACGCACGCTTGAAGCTTATGCCCGGGGTCGTCGCTTCATCGCACAAGAATATGTTGTTGATGGAGCATTCGAGGCCGCAATCACGCGCCTGTTTGCGAACCGTGAAGTCGATTATTTGCAAGTGCACAGCACGACTGCCGGCTGCTTCACATTTCGCATCGAACGAGCACCGATAGCTGAGGCGGCCATCGAAAAAGCGATTAACAGCTGCGGAGTGGCGATCCACGAGCCTCCCAAATAGAAAATGCGCCCGACGTTTTATGAATTAACGCAGGGCGCATTCTCGAACGAAACTACTTTGCTGCTGAGTCCGTTCAAAACAGCAATTATTTAAGACTCAATTATGCCCGCCGGCGGACTTGGCCATTTTTTCTTGCCATTCCTTGGCGCGTTTCTCCATCTCCGCTGGGGCGACATCTTCCACATGTTGCGCCATGCCCCAATGATGACCGAAGGGATCAGCTAATTTGCCGAAGCGATCGCCCCAGAATTGATTCTGCAACGGCATGGTGACTTTGCAGCCCGCGGCTACCGCTTTGTTGAAAGCCGTGTCCACATCTTCGGTGTAGATGAAAAGATAGCTGGATGGCGATGACTTGGAATTCGGGTCTGGCGCGGATGCCATGGGCGGAAATTCATCGTTTAACATGAACTTTGAGTCGCCGATCTGCATTTCAGCGTGTCCAATTTTTCCGTCTGGACCTTGCATGCGGTGGATTTCCTTTGCTCCCAACGCTTTCTTGTAAAAATCGATGGCCTTAGCGGCATCTCTACAAGTGAGTGCGGGAGTAATCGAATGATAGCCTTCGGGGATCGGACGAACATTGGTCATATATCCTCCTTAAACGTATTCTAACGGTTGGCGCCCGAACATAGGAAACCGGCGCGTCTGGAGGTAATACCGAACTGCATCGTCGAAGTCAACCGTCAAGAATTGGAACTCCAACGAGCGTAACAAGAAGGGTGCCACAGTCTTCCGCCCGGTCTTTTCTTATATTAAGATTCGGTGGCTGTTATTTGCTTGAGACCTTTTTCAGCCTGGACAGGAATTCGAATTCCGCCGAATGCATCTTTTCCCTTGCGGCTTCGAGCGTAAAGAAATTCGCTCGATCGATTTCTGCAAAGGTCGCCTTCTTGCCTGATTTTGGCGGCCATTCCATCTCAAATGTATTGCTCTTTATTGAGGCGGGATCGCAATTGCCGGCAAATGCCCAGGCGTGCACAGTCTTGCCGCTCTTGTGCTTCACACTGCCGAGAGATACAAAATCACCACGCGGAACGAGCCCGGTCTCTTCCTGAAATTCGCGTTTTGCCGCATCGAGCAAGTCTTCGCCGGGGTCAATTTCGCCCTTGGGGACAAACCATGCTCCGCGATCCTTGTTTTTCCAAAATGGCCCGCCGAGGTGTACCAGCAACACTTCCATCTGGCCATTCTTTTCTCTATACATCAGTAATCCCGCACTGATTTTCGCCATCTGTTTTCTCTGGAAATATAATGATCATTATCGCCAAGACCGGCACGATATAATCGCACAGCGCGAATCTTATTTTGTGTTCGCGATTCCGCCCCATCAACTATGTCCGAACCCGCCATGGTAGTTCGTAATATTTCAGACACCGCCCGATGGGCTGCGGTGTTTCGCGCCAACGAAACACAGCGTCCTGATGCACTCTTCCGTGATCCCTACGCTGCGCGACTTGCGGGAGCGCTGGGTGTGGATATCGCTAACACGCTTCCGCACGGAAATAGTTACGCGTGGGCGTGGGTAGCCCGTACCTATCTTTTCGATCAATTTATTCTCCACGAAATTCAGCAGGGCGTGGACATGGTAATAAACCTGGCGGCTGGTTTGGACGCGCGGCCATATCGCATGCAGTTGCCGCCTGCGCTTCAATGGGTAGAAATCGATTTGCCAGAAATCCTCACGTATAAAGAAGCGATTCTTGCCGGCGAAAATCCAACCTGCCGACTCGAGCGTATCTGCCTGGACCTTTCCGATGTTGAGGCTCGCAAGCCAGTGTTTGCGGAATTCGCGGGGCGGGCCACCAAGATTATGGTGCTCACCGAGGGATTGCTAATTTATCTGGAGTCCAGTCAAGTGATCGCACTCGCCAAGGACCTTGCCGGGCATCCGCAATTTCGGCGCTGGATTCTCGATATGCATTCGCCGGGTCTGTTGCGCCTGATGCAGCGCACCACCGGAAAGCAACTTAGCCAGGTTGGCGCGCCATTCAAGTTCGGCCCCCGGGAAGGTCCGCAATTCCTAGAGTCATATGGCTGGCGGGCCGTTGAGGTCCAAGGCCTGCTGAAAACCGCCGCGCGTTTTAAACGCCCTCCGTTTGGTTTGCGCTTACTTTCGCGCCTGCCGGAAAAAAAAGGCGTGCAGGGTTCGCGGCCATGGTCCGGTGTGTGTTTATTTGAACGAGTGGACAGGCACAAATAAAATGCAACGCCCGTGAGCGTGCAAGTCCATAGCCCACAAAAGAATGGCGATTCTTATTTTCCGAAATTCTCAGTACTTCCCGGTATGGCCGCCTACCTATAGCAGTGAAAGAATCTTTCGTGAGCGAGCAGCCTTGCCCAAGCTGCTCCAAAGACGAATAAACCGGAGGCAATTTAATGAAAGCAAAATTAGCACTAAGTTTTCTCGCGCTATCCAGCCTGGCGATGGTTCCGAGAGTGAGCTTTGCAACTCAAGAAGACACGCAAAAAAAGAGCGATTCGACCCGCACTCTAACCGGTTGCCTTTCAGCCGGCGATAAATCAGGCGAATACCATTTGACTGCGGAGGATGGCAGCACGTGGACGCTGAGCTCCAAGAACGCCAAGTTGGGCGATCATGTGGGCCACACCGTAACAGTGAGCGGCAGGGTGTGGCACGCCGGAATGCACGGGGCGAAGGAAAAGGCCAAGGACGAAACTAATCCGAATGCCACCGAGCACGGTCATCTGAAGGTGACGGACGTGAGCATGGTCAGCGAAAGCTGCAAGCGGTAAATTCACCTCACGATTTATGGAGTGAAAAGAGGGAGGGCGATTTGCCCTTCCTCTTTTCTTGTCGTGTGGCCGGTGATTTGCCAATGGCGAAACTCGCTGTTAGAAATATTGGTGAGGCACGCCGATGACCTACGACTTTTTGGTGGAAACCTACGAAACAGAACGAGTCAAAATTATCAGCACCTGGAGTGAATTCCGTGACGAAGATATGCATCGCCGCCCGCGCGACGGCGATGCTCGTGGGCGCAGCGTTCAGGAACACATGGTGCATCAGTGCGTGAGCGAAGACCTGTGGTTCCGCAACATGCTGGGCATTGATGTGAGCGCCCCGCCGTTGCCGAAGACAGAGACGCGTTTGGGATTTATGAAACGTTACGCGGAAGACAGCGAAAAGCGACTCGCTGTTTTGCGCACGAAAGATGAATTGTGGTGGCCCGGGGAGACGCAGTTCTTCGATGTACCACGCTCGCGGGCGTGGGTTATGACGCGCAGGATTGCGCACAGCGCTCATCATCGCGGGCAGCAAACGGCGATGCTGAGGATGTTTGGCTACGCGCTGCATAGCAATTACGGGCCGACCGCAGATACCGGCGGGTTGATGCAAAATCACGCGCCGACAATTTACGCGTATCAGGATCTCGCGTCGCTTTTCGCGGGAGAGTCCTCCGGGGGAAGAAAATCCTCCTTGCCGGCTCCGAGCGACAGAGCTGTCACCGAGCGGCCAGAGAAAAGGTAATTCCGGTGCCGAGAATCAAGACGATATCGACGGGCTCCGGGAATTGCGCGAAGTGTATATACCTCTGGCGGTTTATTCCGGCTTCACGATTACGCCGC
This sequence comes from Candidatus Acidiferrum sp., assembly GCA_035996445.1. Lineage (GTDB taxonomy): Bacteria > Acidobacteriota > Terriglobia > Acidiferrales > UBA7541 > Acidiferrum. Next base: position 6,779 of record DASYJM010000144.1, read on the forward strand.
AGGCGATGCGTGCAGGAGCGGCGGCTGCGGAAGTATCCGTAACGGCGTGAATAACGATGGAAGTCCCTCCGTTGCTGAACACGGAATTGTCACCACTCCCCAGAGTAACGTTGGGAGCCACGACGCTAACGTGCGCTGTGTGATCCGGGGCAACTATCAACGAAAAATTCGGAATGTCTCCGGCAGGTGCGGCGCCGTGTTCGTGACCCGCGCCGGCCGCACCAAAGTGCGGACCCGCGGACTTGAAATCGGGTGCGTCACATTTGCCTACTTGATGGATATGAATGGAATGCTGTCCCGGCGGCAAATCCTTGATGTCGAGTTTGATTTTTACACCTTGCGGTGCGGGCGTAAGTGTCGCGGTGCCGATGCTCTGGCCTTCTGAGTTCTTTATGTCTACGGAAACTGGCTTCGATTGGCTATCGGCCGGCGGTTGCATGAATGCGGCTGCGGCCAGAAATAACAATCCTGTCAAGCAAAAGGTTTTCATTTAGCCTCCTTCAAGTGTGACGCCTCGACTGATAATTAGGATTTATTCGTTTAGCATTCGACCGAGGATATTTGTTCACGTGATTTTGTAACCCAGAGCTCTGCGGCACTAGGGGCCGCATTTATCGGTTGCGATTCTAACAGCATCTCTTACTGGGCGGTAGAAATAGCGAGGCCTGAGCTGGAATGTCGCGACATACAATGCTGACACGCGACTCTAATCGGGGCGGTAGAGGCTTGGGAATTCTTTTTGCAAACGTCTCAGTTTGGGTAAGTCGTTGATGACGATGTACGGGTTGCCGGGATTTTTCTTCAAGTAATCTTGGTGATAGTCCTCGGCGGGGTAGAACGCTTCGAAAGGCACAACCTTAGTGACGATGGGGCGCGAATAGGCGGCGGCGGAATTTAGCTGAACGATGTAATCATCGGCGATGCGTTTCTGTTGGTCATTCGAATAAAAAATGGCCGAGCGATATTGCGAACCGGTGTCAGGTCCCTGGCGATTCAACTGTGTGGGATCGTGCGCAACGGAAAAATAAACCATCAACAGTTGGCCGTAGGTGATTTGCGAAGGGTCATAGGTGACCTGCACGGATTCAGCGTGCCCGGTTACACCCATGCTAACTACTTCGTATGACGGCGATTTCACACGGCCGCCAGAGTAGCCGGACGTCGCAGACTTCACTCCTTTGATGTGTTCAAAGACAGCTTGCACGCCCCAAAAACAACCGCCAGCGAAGACAGTAGACTGGGACGCAGGGGAGTTCGCGAGCGGCGCGTCGGTTGTGGGCTTGGGAAACACGGATGCGCTGGGCGTTTCGGCGGGACGGGCGCCGAGAGCGCGGATGGCGGTCCAGGCGAAGAACACCACGATTACAGCGATTGCCAGCAGCTTGCCAAGATATGGTCTTTCCACGGGGGCCGGGCCTTTCATCAAACACTACGATAAACCTTCATGATTGGATGCGCGAACCGGAATAAGGGAACACTCCATGAGCGCTGCGTTGCGCGCAATAGAGACGCGCGGTTGCGTGCGCTTCTGTGGTTGAACTTCTTTGTCGGTCACGTCCAAACTGGTTTAGATTGTGACTGGCGAGATTGCACGGGAACGAGGATGCTACTTGGCCAATGGAACCGGAGGAAACGTGGTGCATCAAAGAATCAGGGCACACTTTCAGGAGGAAGCGCAGATGAAAAGCAACGTCGAGGCGAGTTTCCCAATGACAATGAGGACAACGCGATTTATTTGCCGGACCGCGCTGGCTGCGGGCTCGCTGTTTGGGCTAATCATTGGGCTGGTCGTGGCACCCGGGTTGCGCGCGCAGGTGACCAACGACAAGAAGCCGGAGCTTCCGCCGCCATTTGCCTCCAAGTCCGCTACAAATCCCGCTGAGGAAGGGAAGCCGCCGAAGGGATTTCTGCCTACCGTGCCGCAAGGATTCAAAATAAATGTTTTCGCGGCGGATTTTAAAGGCCCGCGATGGATGGTGATAGCGCCCAATGGCGATGTGTTCCTTGCGGACACGGCAGGAGGCAGAGTAGTTGTGCTACGCGATCCGCAACATACCGGAAGCGCGCAGGTAAATGAAGTGTTTGCAAGCGGACTGCGAGAACCCTACGGCATCGTTTTTCACGACGATTATGTCTACGTAGGCGACACCGATGCTTTGCTGCGTTTTAAATATGACCCGAAGACTTCCAAGCGGCAGGGCGAAGCGGAGCATTTGATGGATTTGCCGACCGGAGGGCACTCCACACGTTCGCTCTCGATGGCACCCGACGGAAAGCATCTCCTGGTGGGCATCGGGTCCGCGTCGAACATAAGTATTGAGAGCGACACGAGACGCGGGGCGATCACCATTTGCGATGTGGATGGCAAAAATGCGCGGCTATACGCCACGGGAATCCGAAATCCGACCGGGATAGGGCTCGAACCCAAAACTGGAATTCTTTGGACCAGTGTGAACGAGCGCGATGGGCTGGGAAACGATCTACCGCCTGATTATTTTACGTCTGTGAAGGATGGCGGATTTTATGGATGGCCGTATAGCTATATTGGCGACAACATAGACCCGCGCGTGAAGCCGCAGCGACCGGAACTTACCTCGAAAGCAACTGTTCCGGACGTGTTGCTGGGTGCGCACCGCGCGCCTCTGCAGTTTGCGTTTTACACCGGAAATCAATTCCCGGCTAGTTATCACGGCGGAGCATTCGTGGCCGAGCACGGTTCGTGGAACCGTTCGCCGCGTGCAGGGTACCAGGTAGTGTTTGTGCCATTCAAAGACGGAAAACCAAGCGGCGATCCAACTCCATTTCTGACGGGGTTGGTGCCAGACCCGGAACAGAGTGAAGTATATGGACGTCCGGTGGGAGTAGCCGTAACGATCGACGGATCATTGCTGGTATCCGACGACATGGCGGGCACGGTTTACCGGATTTCGGCGGCCAAATAATATTTATCACAGAAATATTGGAGGAGCAATTTCGCGCGTCATGCGTTAGTTAACTACGAACGTCACCTGAATGAGCGATATTCCAGCGCTTTACCTGAAGCGTTAGTGACGGTCGGCGTTATGATCAGAGTGGAAATGCCGTGCGGCGTCACGATGAAAGTTTTCTGGGCGGGCGTACTTGTCGCCGCGCCTCCGCAACCGCCCGATACGAAGAGCAGAGGAATGAAAATCAGCAGCGCCGCCATGGCGTAAACGATTTTCCACCGCGATGTATGGAAACCATGGGCGGGAGTCGATGCGGCCTATTTACAATACACGCGCAAAATTAAAAGGAAAAAGCGGCGTGCTGAACGCAACGGTGAACGCCCCGGGCGCGGCAGGGGGCCGGGTAGCCATGTGTGCTTTCTAGTCGCAAACCGGAGACTGGGTCCTCGATATTGCGCCTTCATGGCCTTGTCACGAGGGCGCCGGCTTTCACGGAATTTTAATAGGAGACTCGGCAATCTTGCGATACGCTCTGCGACTTATGGAAATCGCAAAGCTTGAGTTGCAAAAAGGGCAGGATAGTGGAAATGGGAATGTGGTTACAAGGCTAAACGGAAAGTTGAGTCTCGAGACGGTGAACACCTTTATTCAGACCATGCGGCAGGATCCGGGAAAGCACCTGGTGCTGGACATGAGTGGCGTTTCGTTTCTGGATTCATCGGGAGTTGGTGCGCTGGTTTCGTTGTTTGTCACACGTAAGCACACCGGGAAAACATTGGCGTTGGCGAATTTGACCAAGCAGTCGATTGCAGTTTTGCAAGTGTCGGGCCTTTTGAAATTGATCCCCGCATATCCCACGGTCGAAGCAGCGATCAGCGCTGGCGAGTCAGCCTAGCTTGGCGTCCAGATGGGATGGGTGGTGAACAGGCCATCGACCATGCCGATGTGGTAACAGATGAATAGGCCGAAAGCCAGACTTACCAAGCCGGACGCGGTGATCAGGCCTCGATTGAGCCACGAGAATTTGTATCCCGCGAAGGAAATAGGCACCGCGATAGCGGTGGTGATGAGCATCATGCCCGCTATAGTTCCCAGTCCAAAGACCAACAAGTAAAGTACCGCCCATCGAGGGTCGCGAATGGTGCTAAGCACGAGCAGCGCTACCGCGGCGGAGCCCGCCAGCCCGTGGACGATGCCGACGAACAACGGGCGCAGGGTATGGAACACGCCCAGCCGCACGAACGGGGCACGAAGTCGGGCCGGCGGGGCCACGCTTTCAGCGTGATGCTCTTCTTCGGGGCCGTGCGAATGCCAATGCAGATGCAGGCGCGAATTATGTTCGTGAAGATGCGCGTGGTCGCCAGTGACTTTGGGATGTGACGGTGAAAATTTCTGAGTAAGCCAGTGCATGGCGCCGGTAAGGTTTAAAACTCCAAGCAGGATCAGCATCAAACCGACAGAAAATTCCATGGTCAGGCCCACGCGAGCCGGAATGGCCATGCCAAAAAGAATTATGGCTGTACCTACAGCAACGATGGTGATGGTGTGGCCGCAGCCCCAGAGAATACCGATCAGCGCGGCCTTCAGGACAGAGCGCTCGCGGCTGACGATGGTGGAGACCGCGATCACATGATCGGGATCGGTTGCGTGGCGCATGCCAAGCAGGAAGCCGATGGTCAGAATGGCGAGGCCGCTGGTCATGGTTGCTTTGCGAGGCCTTTAATTTGCCGCGCCGGTTACGTTGGCCCGCATGTATTTAAGCATAGCTTAGATGCGCCAACGAGGAGAAAACGGGCTACTGATCGAGATGGTTGGATTGGCGGAGGATGCGCATGAGTTCGGCGGCGGCGTGAGGAAGGCGTGCGCCGCGTCGGCCCACGAGATAGACGTGGCGTGGAATGTTGAGCTGCTTCACTTTTACTTCTTTCATCCAGCCGTGTTCAATTTCCCATTGCACGCACATGCGCGGCACGATGGCTACGCCCATGCCCATTTGCACGAAGCGCTTGATGCTTTCGATGGTGGGCATCTCGATGGGCATGTTGAGCTCAGTGTGATTGCGCGCGAAAAGTTCAATGACGCGGCGTCGGAATGGCGATTCGACGATGTGCGCGATGAACACTTCGCTACCCAGGTCGGCGATGTCGACTTCGCGTTTGCGGGCCAGCGGATGTTTGGGAGGAACGACCAGACTCAACTCATCCTTCAGAATTTCCGTGGCTTGCAATTGCGGATCGCGCGGAACGTAGGAGACGGCGCCGAGGTCCAGGCGGTAGTTGAGGACTTCATGAGGAATGTCGCGCGAAAACATGCGATGCACGCGGACCTGCACGCCAGGATGTTTTTCGCGGAAGATCGCTAGGGCCGGCAGCAGGGCGTGGATGGAGCTTTCGTTGACGCCCAGGGAGAGTTCGCCGCGCTCCAGGCCTTCGAGTTCGGTGAGCCCTTTTTTAACTTCGTCGCGGAGATTGATGAGGCGCTCAGCGTAGTCCTTTAGTAGGGTGCCAGCGTCGGTCATGCGCACCGGGCGGGAACCGCGTACGAAGAGAGGTTGGCCGAGGCCATCTTCAAGCTTGCGAATGGCCAGGCTGACGGCTGGCTGCGTGCGATAGAGGCGCTCGGCGGCACGCGAGAAGCTGCCCTCTTTAGCGACGGTGAGAAAGACCTGCAGTTCGCCCAGATCCACGTCAAACCCCGGAAAACAGTATAAGCCCTGATTATCAAAAGCAGAATAAAGATAAATTTGACTAGCGGCTGGCCTAATGCGTTACTTATGCATGGGGTTGTCTATGGACGTAGTGCGCATATTCGATACCACCTTGCGCGACGGTGAGCAGTCGCCGGGTTTCTCCATGAATACGGCGGAGAAAATCCGTATGGCCCACCAGCTGGCGGCGTTGGGTGTGGACGTAATTGAGGCCGGATTTCCCATTTCCTCTCGCGGCGATCTGGAAGCGGTGCGTAAAGTGGCGCAAGAAGTTCGCACCGTACCGATCGCGGCACTTGCGCGCGCGCGTAAAGATGACGTGAATGCCGCAATTGAGGCGCTGGAACCCGCGGCTGCTCCGCGGCTGCATATTTTCCTGGCTACTTCGGATTTGCACCTGCGCGTGAAGCTGCACATGACGCGGGACCAGGCCCTCGAGGCCATTGGCGCGATGGTCAAGCTGGGGCGCAATAGCGTTGGAGAAGTGGAATTTTCCGCGGAAGACGCTGGGCGCACGGACATCGACTTCTTGTGCCAGGTTTGTCGTGTAGCGGTGGAAGCTGGCGCGACCGTTTTGAATTTGCCGGACACCGTGGGGTACGCGGTGCCGGAAGAATATGGCGAGATGTTTCGCAAGGTGCGCGCATCGCTCGGCGACGTAGAAGGCATTACGCTGAGCGCGCATTGCCATGATGATTTGGGGATGGCGGTGGCGAATTCGCTGGCCGCTGTGCGTGCTGGAGTGCGGCAAATCGAGTGCACCATTAATGGCATCGGCGAGCGCGCCGGGAATGCGGCGCTGGAAGAAATCGCTGTTGCGCTGGCAGTGCGCAAAGAAAGTTTTGGCGTGACCACCAACATTCGCTTGGAACATTTATTTCCATCGAGCCGCATGCTCACGGAAATTACCGGCGCGCTGGTGGCGCCCAACAAAGCTGTTGTAGGCGCGAATGCTTTTGCACATGAAGCGGGCATTCACCAGGATGGCATCATTAAAAATCCGCTGACCTACGAAATCATTTCGCCTCAAACGGTTGGCGTACCTTCGCGTCTGATGGTGCTTGGGAAGCATTCTGGACGAAATGCTTTGCGCATGAGTTTGCGCGACTTAGGATATGAGCCAAGCGACGCGGAGCTGGCGGAAGTTTATCAGCGCGTGAATGCGCTTGCGGACAAATCGAAAAATGTGCGGCCGCGCGACCTGGTAGCCATTGCCCATGAAGTGTTGCGGCGGCGTCCCGCCGCAGTCGCTGCGGAAGCGTCCAGCACGGCCTGAGGATATCGACTTTGGCACTTCGCCTGGCACCACATGAGAAAGCAGCTGGACCGGAATTTTCGATGAAGAAAAGCATCGTACTTTTACCGGGTGACGGCATAGGTCCGGAAGTAACCAGGGCCGCTGCTGCCGTTTTGCGCGAATGCGCGCACGAATTCTCGCATCAATTCGACATGCACGAATTTCCGATCGGTGGCGCGGCAATTGACGCTGTTGGTACTCCGTTGCCGGCCGAAACGCTGGATGCTTGCCGCAAAGCGGACGCAGTTTTTCTAGGCGCGGTTGGCGGAGCGAAGTGGGATGCGCTTCCGGTAGGGAAGCGGCCGGAGAGCGGGCTGCTGGAATTGCGCAAAGGAATGGGGCTGTATGTGAACGTGCGGCCTGTCAAAGTGCTCGAGCCACTGCGCGGAATTTCGCCCTTGAAACCGGAGCGGCTCGGCGATCTGGATATTGAAATTGTGCGCGAGCTGGCCGGAGGCATGTACTTCGGCGAGCGCGGCAGCGCTACGGAAAAGGGCGAGGAACGCGCGTGGGATACGGAATCATATTCAACGCGGGAAATCGAGCGCATCGCTACGTTCGCGTTTTCGCGCGCTGAGAGCCGCTCGCGGCGCTTGTGCTCGGTGGACAAAGCCAATGTGCTGAGCAGCTCGCAACTGTGGCGCCGCACGGTCGCGGCGATGAGCACCGTGTATCGCTACGTAAAGCTTGAACACATGTATGTGGATAACGCCGCGATGCAGCTGACGCTGCGTCCCACGCAATTCGATGTGATTCTTAGCTCCAACATGTTTGGCGACATTTTGAGTGACGCTGCCGCCGCGCTGGTAGGTTCAATCGGCCTGGTGCCGTCCGCCAGCTTTGGATCGAGCGCGCCATTGTTCGAGCCCATCCATGGTTCGGCGCCCCAATTGGTTGGCAAGGACGCCGCCAATCCTATCGGTTCAATTTTGAGTGCCACCATGATGCTCCGCGACGCCTTCGGTCTGTCGCTGGAAGCTGAGTGGGTAGAGCAAGCACTACTACGCGTACTGGTCGGCGGCTATCGCACCGCAGACATCGCTGAGTCCGGCCAACGCGCCATCGCCGGCTCCGTGTTTACAGAATTACTGCGCGAAGAAATGCTGCGGTCCTTGGAGCACGCTGAGCGCTACGGCTGGGGCGTTTAGTTCCGTCGTATAAGCCAAACAGAAAACTCATTAACTGTGGGAAAAATCTTCGTTCGCGGGCGCATAGTGCGTCGGCTCTCCGCATTGCGGGCACTTGGAATACTGCGAGGAGAAGCGGTGGCCGTTGTGACAGAAGCCGGTGGCTGTCCGGGAACAGATTGCGGAATACAAAAGCGCCAAAGAACAAAAATAAAACAACATCCAGTGACCGGAGAATAAGCGCCATTCCATCACACCAGGGTCTCCGTGGCCGTGCCTCGGTGCGCCCGCCGCGAAGGCGCCAGTGAAAAAATTGAAAATAGTGTAGGGAAAAAGGACGTAAACTCCGTAAAGCATCCACGGCGGCGCGAACCGCAAAGCAATTTTCCAAAAATCACTGCGGCGGGAAGTTCCCGCGATCTTGGTGGCAGCCAGGACCGCTGGAAAAAAGACCACGAAGATTCCCACATGGAAGGCCGCAAAGAATGTTGATGGCGCGACGGCGTGTCCAAGAATGGCGCCAACGTGGACCCACATGCTCAGGAGAAATCCAGCGGCCGCGAGGATAACGAACAACTGTAAAAACGGAGTGAACCAGTAACGAGTGAGCTCATCTGGATTTTGATAGTTCATCTGCTCAAAGGTGCGCGACGGACGGGCCCTGATCAGATTTTGAATCGCACTGTCGAAAACCAGGGACTTTGTCGGCTTCGCGGGATTGACTTGAGCCGTTAAAGTTTTGCCCCCAAGATCACGGATAAATTCCAGAGCTTCAGCTTCGGTATGAAACATTCGCGAATATTGCCCCGTGTAAGTCGTTCCACCAACAGAAAAGGAGTAGTTGAGGTTCGCTTGGAATTGGGCGGAGCGCCGGCCTATTTGCAAAAAACGATTGGGCGCTGCGTCGACATGCGTAGAGTCGATGGTGGCACTCACTGGTAGCCAGGATTTCGCGGATTGCTGGCGCCAGATGCGCCACAACTTGGGAATATATCCAGCCCCAATCATCACAATCCAGACGTAGAAAACCCATGGCCAGGAGTCAGGATCACTCCAGCGAAAAGTTTGTGGAGGCAGGGCAAACATGGGTTGATCCTACTTCGAATTCTTACGAGCTGAGATGGAATTAACAAGAAATGAGTCAACTAATCATCGAAAAGACCACTCCCGTTGCGTGATCCTCTCGGCGTTCGAACTTGCGCTATGGCCGAAGGACTCAATCGAGGGGTGGCTGACCAGTGTACTTAAGAATGTACAGGCCGCCGGTTTCGCGGTCGACGGCGTAAATCAAGCCGTGCTCATCCACGATGGCGTGATTTATGGCGATGGCGTGGGTGGGGTTGTTGCGTGGCGCTGGCGGAATGAAGTAGCCGACTTCTTCGATACGCGGAGGCGCCTTTGCGACTCCGGAAACATCCACCAGACGAAAGATGCGAACTCCGCCGTTGAAGAAAGTTGCCACCGTGCTGTTCTTCAACTTTGCCGAAGTCGGTCTCGGGAAGTTGGGGCTTAGATTATGCGAGCCGTAACGACCGCCGCGCTTACACAGTTCGGCGGCGTTGGGCGCAAAGGGTGCAGTGCCGATAATCACGGGATTGGTTTCGGCGCGAATGTCCACCAGCCACACGAGCTTGGGCGCATCGGCACAAGCATCTTGAACCGATTCATCTGAGACGAACGCCAGGTCGCGGTCGAATATCGGCTGGACGGTGTGAGTCCAGGCAGGGTAGGGCGGCGAAAACTTGAGGCGGCTTACCAGCTTGGGAGTGAAATTGGTTGTGCCTCCGGCGCGCACCTCATTCAAACCGGAAATATCCAGGATCAGCTGGCCACCGTCGATGTAGCCAACATAGGCGCGGTCAGGCCGCTCTGGCAGCACTTCTATAGTGTGACTGCGATAGCCGTCATCGATCTTGTGGCGTTCCGGGAGGCAGTTGGGCAGGCACACGTCACCTTGCTGCGTGCCGGGGAGCCACCAGCGCGCGGCCTCGCGGGGCTTCCGAGGATCACGAAGGTCCACGATGATGTAGAACTGATTGTCCTTCTGATTCGTAGGGCGCGAGTCCTTGGTGCCGGTGGTGAGATGCGCGAACTGGCCGTCGACAAACCACACATAGTGGACTCCCGGAGAAGCCGGTCCGGAAGTGTCGAAGAAGGAGAACGAAAGATCCTGCAATTTGCGCGCGGTCTGAAGGCGGCTGAAATCCGAGACATCCAGCACCCACAAGCCCGCTGAAGTCTGCCCCACTTTTTTGGCTTGATTCGCTACCACCAGCACATTTCCTGAGAGACCCAGAGAATTGCAACGCGTCACGCCGGGCTGTGGCGATGGCAGTTGGTTCACCATCACCGGCTTCTCAGGATGGCTGACATCGACGACGCTGAGGCAAGTCTTTTCGCCTTCGTGCGCAATATAAAGGATGCGACGGCCATCCGGCCATTGCTGGATAGCCATGCCCTCGCCGCCATCGCCATTGCCACTTAGATCGCTGTGGCCGACCAGCTCCATGTTTTTTTGCTCTGCCGCGTCTCGCTCCGGCGATTGCTGAGGAAGATTCTGCGCAGGGCTGACCACAGGCAACAGCACGAATAGGCCGGCTAGCAGTTGCGCAGCAAGAATGGATTTGAGCGAATGCATGGTCTCCTTCTCATCATCAAGGCATCAAGAAATGCTTCTGCGCGGGTACTTCGATGGTTTTACCAGGTTCTGGGCCCGTGCCCGAGAGGAAACTGAGCACGGTCGACACGATTTGATTTATGCAGGTCACAACCGCAATGTGCCCACAGTCGTCGTAAATCGCCAGCACCGATTGCGGCGCGGCGCGATGCATGGACTCGCCAAGCGAAAGTGGCGTCATTACGTCGTCTTTGCCCCACACAATCAACAAGGGCATTTTCAGCGCGGAAAATTTCGCGTCCAGATCATCGGCCCCGGAGGTCATGGACGCCAACGCGCGCTTCACAACCCAGCCGTCGCGCTTGCTTTTCCGAATAAAGTCAGCCTTCACGAATTGCGGCAAGCGTGGAGCATCGGGCGTGACGACAGCCATCAATTGATCCACCTGCTGCTCAGTCTGTGGCGTGAAAATTGCTTGATCGAAACTCAACTGGAACTTTATCCCGGCACTATCAAACAACATGAGGCGAGCAACCAGATCGGGCCTATCCAGCGCAACCTTGGCCGCAATCCATCCGCCCATCGAATCGCCACCCAATGCGACCGAGGTTAAATGCTTGGCGTCGAGAAACGCTTCGACAAATTTTGCCTCCTCGGAAATCGAAAACGTGAGCTCTGAGGGCTTGTCCGACTGTCCGTAACCCAGCAGATCCATCGCGTACACGTGATATCCGGCGCGTACCAGGTACGGTGCCAGCGCGACCCAATCCTGTTGAGCTTCGGAGCCTAGCCCGTGGATGAGCACGACGGAAGACCCGCTCGCAGGGCCACCCTCGAGGTAAAATACGTGATGACCATCGATGACCATCGAACGATTGTGAAATCCGGCGGCCAACAATCGAAATAGGGTGATTTCCTTCCCGACCCATAACGGCGCGCGCCACACCATAATGCCCAGAGCAAACGTCAAGATTAAAAGGATGAAAACGAGACGGATGACGATGACGCGTGCGGCGCTGGACTTACCGAGGCTTTTCGCATGCATGGGCTCTGATGATGCGCTGGGCAAAAACCAAAGGCAACACGACGTGTTTGGCGATTGGAACTTAGCGCTCCAACCGGGATTCAGTAGTCGGTCAGTTTCCGATTACGATTTGACAAGACTGACCCAGGAGTTGTGATCAAGAACCATCTCTTGCGGCCTTGGCTTGGCCCCACCGAAGGGGCGGAACTGGCCTCTTGAGACAACTTGAGTACCAGCACTCACAAATCGAACCCCAACCAATTCACTTGTGATAAATCACTTGACAAGTAAATCTAACAATTGTAGTACGTGCGCACACGAGTCGGCCTTGAGAGTCGAAAGTGGAAACCCCCAACGTATAGAGGCCCCTGCTCTTCCCATAGTGCGTCAACATTTCCACTTGGCGGTTCCCGCTCAATATAAGAGAAGCGGACAGACGTTCAGGCCAAACTCTAAGGAGAAAGACAATGAATCGAATGCACATCTGTCGGTCATTTCGGAGCGGGTGGTTCTGCGCTCTTGTTGCATTGGTAGGATTGGCGATTTTGTTCACCGCTTCCGGCACCAAAGCTGCTGGTTGTGGCCTTGCATACAACATGGCTGCCGCTCCCTCAATTCCGTTCCTGAGCCCTCAAGGGAACGAATCGTTGAACCATCAAGAAGGCGACGAATCGAACAAGCATGCTAGCATCGTGGGTTTGTGGTATGTGATTTACACTGCAACTTCCGCTCCCCCTCCTTTCCCTACACCACCCTTCAAGTTCGCCGAAACCTACAAGACCTGGCACGGGGATGGAACTGAATTTGAAAACGCGTTTCTGCCGCCCGGCGGCGGAAATATCTGCTTCGGCGTCTGGAAGGACTTAGGCCATCGCAGCGTTAAGCTGCACCATATCGGTCTTATGTTTGCCCCGGACGGCAAAATTTCACACATCTTCACCGTCGATGAAACGGATACGGTCGCGTCCGATGGCAAAACCTACGAAGGTACCTTTGATTTCAAACTCTTCGACCCCACCAACGTCTTTGGCACCGGACCGGCATCAGCAGAGGTCACGGGAACAACGGCCGGTACCCGCATCACGGTCGATTGACCAACTCTCAACCCGAATAAATGCACGCACCATGGCGTGGCGAAGGGGATGGCACGTACATCCCCGTCGCCGCGGTTCGTTGCTTTAGCACGCTACAGTAAAGATTGTTCCGCTAAGCTTGTTCTCCATTTACGAGTAAATCCGTTTTTCCAAATCCTCACGTTTACCAAACACGTGGTCTCGTTGAAGACCTGCGGCTGTAGTATCTTCTGAGGGAGAGCGTATATGAAATCACGCACTCTGTTCACATTACTCGCTATCATGATTTCAACGTCAACTTCTTTAACTCGCGCGCAAGATCCTCAGACTGCCCATCCGGCCACAGTATTCTCGCCAACAACTCTTGACTAGCGCAGAGCTCGGGGACAAACACGCACAGATGTGGCTTGGCACATTTTATGAGCAAGGGCGATTTGGAGAAACTGATTTTCAAGAGGCGTTGAAATGGTCTAGGAAGGCTGCCGCGCAGAGCGACCCAGATGCTCAGGTCGGCCTTGGACAAATGTACGAATATGGAGAGGGAGTGCAACAGAACTACGTTATGGCTGCTAAGTGGTGCCGTAAAGCCGCCGAGCACGTTCCAGACTTCGGCGGCGCAGGCCAAGGTAGAAACAATTTGGGCCTTCGCTATCTGAATGGTTTGGGAGTTCCAAAAGACCTTGTTCACGCGTACATGTGGTTCAGCTTGACCGGCTCGCAAACAAATCTTCTCTAAGCAAAAGCTGAGATTTCGC
>DASYJM010000145.1:0-2615 GCA_035996445.1 Candidatus Acidiferrum sp.
CGATCGTATTTTTTGCATCGATATTTTCTTTCGGCGCTCCTTCCACCTTCGCACAGAACAAAGTGATGGGTGAGGTTAAATTCGAAGGTACAACAAAAGTCGAAAAGGACGCTGGAGTGTGGATAGACGGAAATTACGTCGGCTATTTGAAGGAATTAAAGGGCGACAAAAAAATTATGCTGTTGCCGGGTGAGCACGAAGTTATTGTCAGGCAATCGGGTTACGATGACTTCGTAAAAAAAGTTGTGGTCGAACCCGGCCAAGTTCAAATCGTGAACGCCGTGCTGCTAAAGAGCCCGCGCGCCACCTCACCAGACATTACCGCAACTTTAAAGCTGAACATCGAACCGAAGCGCGCGGCTGTTTTTCTTGATGATAAATTCGTGGGCCACGCCGCCGAATTCGGCGGAAAATTCCGTTCCATGCTCATCAGCCCAGGTAAGCACCGGATAAAAGTCGAATTGCCCGGCTATCGGACCTATGACACAGAAATAAATCTACTGGCCGGACAAAAAACTGAGGTAAAAACCGTCCTCGTACCAGGAAGTATCGAGCAAGCCGGCCCACTCATCAAGAAACCGGATTGATCTTGTTGTTCTCGTGAAGTGGGGATGGTTTTATGGCGGTCACCTGCGCCTCAGCGTTTCATTTTGCCCAGGAAAAGTTTTCGCTTCAAACAATAGGCTTGAGCATGTCAGCCCGGATTCGGCTTTTTGCAGCTCCGAAATATCCAACGGCAACACTTTGAATCCTCGCGCTTCAATGCGCACACGCGTCAACGGAAAAGTCGCCGGCAAAATTACCGTGTCACCAAAGGACAAGGCGTTCGCCGCATGCGGTTCCTCCGGCGCAACATCGATCCAATCGAAGCCGGGCATGCAGGACGCATGAAACCATTTCCGATTGGCGAGGAGTGTATTCCGTCCAAGAAACGTCACCGCAGATTTAAGATGCAGGCATCCGCTGACCGGCACCGCCGTCACGGTGTAGTCGTATTCTCCGACGATCGATTGCAACTGCCGGATGCCATCTTCATTCGTGCGCTTAGAGAGTCCTGCGAACAAGTGACGCTCGACACGCAAAATATCGCCGCCTTCCGCGGCGCCAGGCAACTGCACATACTTTAATTCACGGAACTTCGCTAATATCTTAGCCAGCGAAGCTGCTTCCGCGCGCCGTGATGCTGTGCCCAGCGGGAAAATTAACGCCACCTCGTCAAGCACCATCGCCGGATCCTCGACAAACATGGAATCCGCAAGAGCCGATTCGGCGGGAAGAGAAATAACTTTGGCGCCAAACTGTTGAAGCACTTGCTCGTACCCTCGATGTTGTTCGAGGGCCTTCGCGAGATCGATTGGCGCACGGGCCATAAATGTCAGCTCGCAATTTCCCATCGCGGGGCTGACACCGCGAGTGATCGCAATAAGCATAAGTAGGAAAGTCTACACGGATTAGAAATGCGGGACATTACCGCGCGAAGGCAAACGGGGACGCCGCGAATTTCTTCAGCAGCAGCAAAGGTTACGGAGCGTTCAAGAAAAACTACGTTTTTTATTGCCAGGGACTAGTGGGAGTGAAATGTGAGATCCACAATCGCGTCAAGCCTGCGCCCACCAGTATTCCCGCGAGCAGCAGACCGATTATCGCCGCGACGTTCCATATCGCCGCTTTCAGTTTGGCATCGCTGGTCTCAGTATGCTTTGCTAGCAACTCGCCAGGTTCAGAAATCGAGGCGGTCACTAACCTCGGTGTCGTGGAAATTTCCGGCTGCACCAGCAGGCAATAGCCCTTCCGCGGAATCGTCTCAATATAAATGGGCTTGTCCGAGGAATCTCCCAGCGCGAGTCTTAACTTGTTAACGGTGGTGTTAACATTTGCGTCGTAATTGACATAGGTTTCCGCGGGCCACAATCGCTGGCGCAGTTCTTCCCGAGTAACCACTTCGCCGGGCTTCTCGAGCAGGGTCATCAGTACCCGATAGACTTTCCCCTGCAGTCTTAGCTTTTCCCCATTCTTTGTAATCTCTTGGCGTTGTTGATCGATTTGAAACGGACCCAGGCGGATATAGCGCCCGGACGAGAGCGCGATGCTCTCCGTGCGAGTCGGATCGTAACTTGCCTGCATGGGAACCACTCCCGTTGTCATCGACATCACCCTTGGTACATATAGACGTACGTTGGCGCGTTTTGTTTTAAATACGCAGTAATTTCAATAAAGTTCCCACCTTTCTGCTAAACGCGGCCCGAATTAGTGTGATTAGAACCGAATCTGCTGATTTCCGGTGCAATTCATCTAAAGTTTAGACTCGTTACAAAAGTATGAAAGCGCGTTGACTATTTGGGCGGTAGCATTGCTGGGAAACTCAACGTCTAAAGGCCCTATTAGGTCCCAAGCGAATTACGACACTGCCAAAAATTCATCCTTGGTGTCGAACTGGATGGACATAATGCCGTGGTACCTCAACAGGCACCTCTCCACACACCTGGTAAGGATGTCCATCACCCTTTGCGCTGCCCTTTGTTTGGTGCCGATCAGTGCTTCCAAGCCAACCGCAGCACAACAGGTAGCTCAAGCTCCCCCAGGCATTTACGAAGCCGCGACAGCAAACGAGGCCT
>DASYJM010000146.1:0-12408 GCA_035996445.1 Candidatus Acidiferrum sp.
CGCTGTGTCTGCCTCTTCACAACCAGGTGAAGCGCTGAGTCAAATTGCGAGGCTGATGGCTGAGCGAATGACCCAGAGTTGGACGACGGTTCCGCATTTTTTTTTGACACGCGATGTGGATTGCGCCGAATTGATGGCTGCGCACAAACGTCTTGGCCCTAGCATTGAAAAATCCAACGGCGCGAAACTCACTATTACGGATCTGCTGATTGCGGCAGTTGCTCGTGCTCTCGCTAAACATCCGGTCATGAATGCGAGCTGGACGGGAACGGGCATCCGTCAGAATCCGGAAATAAGTATCAGCCTGGCCATGGCCGTAAAGGACGGCGTCGTCGGCGCGGTGATTCACAAAGCAGATTCCGCAAAGATTGGCGGCATTTCTGTGCAACGGCGTGAGCTTGCGGAGCGTGCGCGCTCCAATCGTTTGCGTCCCGCGGATATTTCGGGCGGTACATTCACAATTTCAAATCTGGGCATGTACCACGTGGATGCGTTCGCGGCGATCATCACGCCGCCGCAAGCCGCGACGCTTGCCGTGGGCACCATTGCTGACCGCGTAGTGCCTGTAAATGGCAAGCCCGCGATCCGGCCGATGATGACCATGACGTTATCCAGCGATCACCGCGTACTTGATGGTGCGCGCGCTGCGGAATTTCTTACGACCTTAGCCGAAGCAATTCAAAAACCCGACGGATGGCTCGGTGAATAGCGTCACCAGGCACGAACCCGCAGCGGTTTCACAAGTTGCATTGCCGCGGAACGTGCCTGTGACTGTTGTAGCTGTCGACAAGAAACCGTTTTACACGAGCCTGACATTCCAAGTCTTGTTGGCGATTCTGCTGGCCATTCTGCTGGGCCACTTCAGTCCTGCCAGAGCAGTGGCGTTCAAACCACTGGGCGATGCATTTATCCGCTTGATCACCATGATTATCACGCTGGTGATTTTCTGCACAGTAGTGACGGGTATCGCCGGCATGGAAGACATGAAAAAGGTGGGCCGCGTCGGCGGAAAAGCTTTGCTTTATTTCGAAGCGGTTTCCACGGCGGCGCTGTTGATTGGATTGATCGTCGGCAACGTTGTGCAACCTGGGCGCGGATGGAATATCGATGCGAAAACGCTTGATGCCAAAGCAATCGCTGATTACGCGGGACCGGCCAAGGCGCAAAGTGTCTCAGATTTTATCCTGCATATTATTCCCGCCACGGTCACGGATGCTTTCGCCAAAGGCGACATCTTGCAGGTGCTGTTCATCTCCATGCTTTTCGGCTTTGCGCTGTCTATAGCCGGAACGCGCGGCAAGCCGCTTCTCGATTTATTTACGGCGTTGACGCAAGCGGTGTTCGGAATTGTAAAAATCCTCATGCGTTTCGCGCCCATCGGCGCGTTTGGAGCCATGGCTTTTACCGTCGGCAAGTACGGAATCGCCGCGCTGGGTCCGTTGCTCAGATTGATTGGTTTATTTTATTTAACGTCCATTTTCTTTGTGCTCACAGTCCTTGGAGCCGTTGCCTACCTTGCGGGCTTCAGCATTCTTAAATTTCTGCGCTACATCAAGGAAGAAATTTTGATCGTCATTGGCGTGAACTCCTCGGAAGCCGCGCTTCCCACTTTGATGGGAAAAATGGAAATGTTGGGATGTTCAAAAGGCTTGGTGGGATTGGTGCTGCCCACCGGCTATACCTTCAATACCGACGGAACAAGTATTTACATGACGCTGGCGGCGCTTTTCGTGGCGCAGGCCACAAATACCCATCTCACGCTTTTACAGCAATTGACTATCTTCGCGGTTGCCACGCTGACGTCCAAGGGCGCCAGCGGCGTGCAGGGCGCTTCGTTTATCGCGCTGGTTGCTACGCTCACGGTGGTTCCGACAATTCCAGTAGCCGGGATGGCGCTGCTGCTGGGCATCGATCGGTTCATGAGCACGGCGCGTGCGCTGGTCAATATGATCGGCAACGGTGTCGCTACCTTGGTGGTTTCGCGCTGGGAAAAAGAAATCGACGTGCAGACGCTGCGTCGAAATCTCGCTACGCAAAATTTAGCGGCGCAAGTTTAGGAGAACAATTATGCCCAGAATTCGACCTATTGAAGATTCTGAAGCAACGGAAACGCAACGCCTGCTGATTGAGAGCGCGCGGGTCAACGGGGCTCCCGATCCGTTGTGCGCAAAAATTTACGTTCGAAGCGAAGCAGGCCGCAACTGGCTGCGCATGTGGAACGAACTGCTCAATGGCGGCATCCTGCCGATTCCGCTGAAAGAAGCGGTACGCGTGCTGATCTCCACAAAACATTTTTGCGGGTACTGCTCCACCGTGCGTTCGAACGTAGCGATCGCCCGCGGGCTCACCGAGGACAAGGTCCTCGCCACCATGAATTTTGAATGCAGCGATCAATTTAACGAAAAAGAGAGAGCCGCCCTGCGATTCGCCACGCTTTTCAAAGCCGGCGACGACGCCATCGACTCCGACGCGGTCTATGACGACTTAAAGAAACATTTCACGGAAGAAGAAATTATCGAGCTGGCTTTGCTGTGCGCGCAGACCGACGGCGTCGGTAAATTTGCGCGGTCGCTGCAGATGCGCACGTGGGAAGAGGCTTGCGATCTGCAGCCTTTACTGCGCGCTCGCGCGGGGAAATCGGCCGTTAAATAGATGGATTGTAATCGTGGCTGAGCAATTCGACATTGTGGTCGCGGGCGCGGGGCACAACAGCCTCCTGGCAGCTGCCTACCTGGCGAAGGCGGGCTTTCGCTGCATGGTGCTGGAGGGGCGCCCCATCGCGGGCGGCGGCGTCAAAAGCGCGGAATTGACCTTGCGCGGATTTATTCACGACGTTTGCTCGTCGGCTCACAATGGCATTTACGGGAATCCCGCGCTGCGAAACGATGAATTGAAGCTTGGGGATTATGGTCTCGAATACATTTTACCCGACCCCGTTTTTCACATGCCGTTTCCCGACGGCTCTTATTTAACGCAGTGGCGCGATCTTGACCGCACTTGTGAGGAGTTCGCAAAATTTTCAAAAAAGGATGGCGCCGCGTACCGGCGTTTCATCATCGAATACGAAACAGTCCGACCAATTTTAAATGAAGTAACTTTCAATCCCATCGGATTCGGCAAGCCTCTAAGTGAGCGTCTCGCGGAACATCCGCAAGGCAAGCTGTGGCAACGCCGGCTGGCGATGTCCGCGTGGGAAATTGTGCGGGACACCTTCGAAGACGATCATTGCCGGGCTTTCATGATGGGCTGTCCCTACGCGCTACAGCCGCTGCAGGATCCTGGAAGCGCGCGCGCGGCATTTATTCCGTTTCACCAGCAGCGCGAGAGTAGGCCGCTTCCTAAAGGCGGGTCGGGAGCATTGACGGAGGCGTTGTCGCGTTTCATCGAAGCTCATGGCGGCACGATTCTCACCAACAAATGGATCACTGCGCTGATCGTCGAGGATGGCAAATGTACCGGTGTAGAGTGCGCCGACGGGTCGTCCTATCGCGCCACGAAAGCGGTCCTCTCTACTATTCACATCAAGCAACTGGTGGACATGGCACCACGCGAATTGTGGGGCCAGGATTTTATCGATGGCGTCGATACGTGGGACGCGGGGCTGACGCTATTCGCCACGAACTACGCCATGAAAGAGCCGCCCAAATATCACACTGACGCAGGGATTCTATCGCCGGTACATTCGGGGATGATGGCCAGCGCCGATCGCGCTTTGCGCATGAGCTTGGATTACGCGACTGGCGCTGTGAATTTGGCAGAGCCACCATTGCACGTGATCTGCTGCAGCCTCGCAGATTCGTCGCGAGCGCCTACCGGGATGCACACCGTAAAAGTGGTGGCGTACCAGCCCTACGCGCTCAAAGAAGGCCCGCAGCACTGGGACGCCATCAAACAAAAAGTTTCCGACGCCAACCTGAAATATTTGCAACGATTCGCCACAAATTTAACGGACGACCAAGTGCTCGCGCACACTATCGAAAGTCCGCTCGATCTGGAGCGCATGAATCCACACAACTGGCATGGTAGTTGCCACGCTGGGGGCTCCAGCGCAGCACAAAGTGGCGCCATGCGCCCGATGCCCGGTTGGGCTCAGCACCGTATGCCGATCGCCGGCCTCTATCAAACGGGCGCCACAACGCATCCTGGCGGTTCCGTTACTGGCGGTCCGGGCCGCAACGCTGCCGCGGTGATGCTCAAGGATTTTGGAACGAGTATTGCCGAAGTCATAAAGAAAACCTGAATTTCCGTGCGGCGACGTATGAGGAGAGACCATGAAGAACATCACCAGACGTGGCTTCGTAAAAGGAGCGGCCATTGCTCCGCTAGCCGTTTCACATTTGGGACTCGGCTCCAGTTCCGACGCCCAAGAAGCTACGTCTACGGCGCAAGCATCGACGGCATCTACGCAAGCAAAAGGCACCGATCGCTTTGACATTGTGGTTGCTGGTGGCGGTCACAATAGTCTCGTCACCGCGGCGTATCTTTCGAAGGCCGGCTATCGCTGCGTCGTTTTGGAAGGTCGCCCGCTACTGGGCGGCGGCGTAAAAACCGCTGAACTCATGTTGAAAGGTTTCCATGACGACGTGTGTTCTTCGGCGCACGCCTTCCTGATGGACAACCCCATGATGCGCAACAACGAACTGCGCCTGGGCGATTATGGTTTGGAGTACATCGATCCCGACCCGGTCTTCCACATTCCATTTCCCGACGGTAGTTATTTAACGCAATGGCGTGATCTGGATCGCACCTGCGCGGAGTTTGCCAAATTTTCCAAAAAAGATGCCGACGCCTACCGGAAAATGTTGGCGGAGTTTGACGCAATTAAGCCCGTGGTGATGGGTGCTGCGTTTACGCCTATTGGTTTTGGCAAGCCGTTGAATGAAGTGTTAGCTGGGCAGCCGCGCGGGAAGCTGTGGCAGCGGCGATTGGCAATGTCCGCGTGGGAAATTATTCGCGACACTTTTGAAGATGAGCACACCCGGGTGTTCATGCTGTTTCTGTCGCATCTTGCCTCCGAGCCAGCCGATGCGCCAGGCACCGGCCGCCTGGCTTATGCCACTGCTCGTCAACAACACTCCGGCCGTCCAATTCCTAAAGGCGGTTCTGGACAGCTGACCAAGGCGCTGGCGGGTTTCATCGAAGCGCACAACGGCGTTTTGCTGACCAATAAGTGGGTAGAGCGCGTGATTATCGAAAACGGAAAATGCGTCGGCGTGGAATGCAGCGATGGCAGTTCGTACCGCGCGGACAAGGCGGTAGTGTCTACCATCCACATCAAACATTTAGTAGACATGGCGCCCCGCGAATTGTGGGGCCAGGATTTTGTGGACGGCGTCGATACCTGGCAAGCGGAAACGGCGATGTTCGTCACGCACTACGCCACCACCGAGGCTCCTACGTTTAAAGTCGCGGGCGGCATTATAACCCCCTGCGAGGCAGGAGTGCTGGCTAGTTCAGAGCGCGCCTTGCGCTTCGGCTATGACGATGCCAGCGGTGTGGTGAACTTGAAGGACCCGCCGTTACAAATAATTTGTTGCAGCGCCGCCGACTCTACGCGCACGCCCACAGGAATGCACACCTTTAAGGTCGTGGGCTGGCAGCCTTACCAATTAAAAGAAGGACCGAAGCATTGGGACAACATCAAAAAAGAAGTTTCCGATGCCAATCTGAAATATCTGCGCCGCTTCTCACCGAATTTAACTGACGACAAAATTCTCGCGCATTTTATTGAAAGCCCTTTGGACATGGAGCGCATGAATCCGCATTTCTGGCATGGCAGCGCACATGCCGGCGCGCAAACTGCGGCGCAGACCGGGCCCATGCGGCCAATGCCTGGATGGGCGCATCACAACATGCCCATTCCCGGGTTGTACCAGACAGGTGCAACTACACATCCGGGAGGCTCAGTGACCGGCGGCCCAGGTAGAAATTGCGCGACCGTCATGCTCAAGGATTTCGGCACCAGCATTGAAGAAGTGGTGAATAAAAAAGCGTAACAGCGGATAGCGCATCAGCACGGACAATTCATCTATGGGGGAGTCGGGGTTCATGGAGAGAAAAAGATCCGCAGCGTTAGTGTTCGTTGCCTTAACACTACTTGTACTGTTTTGCATAGTGACCCGTGGCACCGCACAAGAACAGCCCGCTGCCAAGTCGCCCGCGCATAAAACCACAAGCACCAGCGCGCACACAACCGCAAAATTTAAAGTGCCCGACAATCCTAGCCCGCACCCCGCGCCAGAGCAGCCGATCCCCTATAGTCACAAACAGCACCTGGCTTTCGGTTTGAAATGCCGAGAGTGCCACACCAATCCGGAACCGGGCAAGCTGATGACTTTTCCCGACACTGCTAAGTGCATGCAGTGCCATGTCACGATCGCGACGGACAAGCCCTCCATACAAAAAATCGCTCAGTACGCCGCATCCAACCAGCAGGTTCCCTGGGTGCGTGTTTACAAGGTGATCCCGGGAGTAAATTGGACTCATCGCGCTCATCTTGCGGCAGGCGTAAAATGTGAGACGTGTCATGGAGATGTGTCGCACATCTCGGCCATGTCAGAGGTCACCAGCGTAGTGACCATGTACAGCTGTTTGACCTGCCATGAGATGAATCATGCGAAGGCCACGTGCGAAACTTGTCATGCCCGCCCAAGTTTCGAGCGCTCCTCTGTCGCGGACGTGCGCAAAAATTAAAATTGGGTAAAAGTTATGGCCAACCCCTTACAACTTGAAGTAAACGGCAAGCGCTACACGGTGAAGTACCCCGGCGATACGCCACTGCTTTACGTGCTTCGCGATGAATTAGGACTTACTGGCACGAAGTATGGTTGCGGTGAAGGGCAATGCGGCGCATGCACCGTCCTGCTTGGCGGCGCCCCTCGGCGCTCGTGCCAGATTCTTGTGAGCGCGGCGGCCGGCCGGCCGATCACCACCATCGAAGGTCTCGAGCACAATGGCAAATTGCATCCGGTGCAGCAGGCCTTTCTCGATGCCGGGGCCTTTCAGTGCGCATACTGCACCTCGGGAATGATCATGAGCAGCGTCGGGCTGCTAAAAACAAATCCGACTCCGACCCCCGCTGACATTGTGCAGGGATTACAGGGCAACATGTGCCGTTGCGGAACGCATCCGCGCATCATGGAAGCGGTATTAAACGCTGCGAAACTTTCGCGGGAGCCGGGGCGATGATTAAGCATGCCGATAAATTCGTTCCCGAACCAGAGCGCTTTGAATTCAGTGAAAATCCCATTCACAAATTCGAATTGGCTCGGCGCGACTTTTTTCATCTGCTGGGTGCGGGGATTGCGATTTTCACTTCTGCAACACATACTTTTGCCGGGCAGGAAACAGCGCCGCAATCCAAGTCCTTTCACCCGGAAGAGCTCCCGACAGATATCAGCGCGTGGCTGCACATCAGCGAAGATGGCGCCGTTACGGGATTCACTGGCAAAGCAGAAATCGGCCAGAACATACGAACATCGTTGGCGCAAACCATCGCCGATGAGTTGCGCGTCCCGTTCGAAAGCGTTCGCATGGTCACTGCGGACACTACCCTGACGCCATTCGATGCGGGAACATTTGGCAGCCGGTCAACTCCCAGCATGACTCCGGAGTTTCGGCGTGTCTCGGCAGCGGCGCGCGATTTGCTAGTCGCGGAAGCCGCCAAAAAATGGAACGTCGCGCCTACCGGGTTGGTGGCCGCCGATGGAAAAATTACCGATCCGGCCTCGCACAATTCCGCGAGCTACGGCGAGTTAGCGCAAGGCAAAACACTCGCGCAAGTTTTGCCGGGCGACGATCCCACAACTCCCCCAAGGCAATGGACCATTGCTGGGAAAGAAATTCCCAAGGTGGCGGCACGAACTTTCGTGACCGGGGCGCACCAGTACACTCCGGACTTGCGACTGGCGGGCATGCTCCACGGCAAGGTGCTCCGCCCGCCGTCATTTGGAGCAACCATCGTTTCTTACGACGACAGTGCGGCTAAAGCAAAGCCCGGCGTGACTCTCGTGCATGACGGAGATTTCGTGGGTGCGGCGGCGCCAACTGTGCACGAAGCCCAGAAAGCTTTGGATGCGGTCAAGGTGCAATGGAAAGAAGTGCCGCAAATTTCGAACCGCGAGATATTTTCCAACCTGAAACAGAATGGCGCCGCGGGCTCCGATAAACATCCGATAAAAGAAGGATCGCTACAGGACGGCTACGCTGGTGCAGCGCATCGTTTGGATGCCACGTACACGGTGGAATATATCGCGCACGCGCCGCTTGAACCACGTGCGGCCCTGGCGCAGTGGAAGGACCGGAAACTCACTGTGTGGACCGGCACGCAGCGTCCGTTCGCGAACCGCGATGAACTTGCGGCGACGTTTCATGTGCCGGAGAGCAATGTTCGGGTAATCGTGCCGGATATGGGTTCCGCGTACGGAGGAAAACACACTAGTGACGCGGCGCTCGAAGCCGCTCGCCTGGCACGCGCCGCAGGGCGCCCTGTGAAAGTTGTTTGGACACGCGAAGAGGAATTCACCTGGGCGTATTTTCGTCCCGCTGGAGTAATAGAGGTGAAAAGCGCGATCGATTCTGATGGCAGGCTCACGGCGTGGGAATTCGATAATTATCATTCCGGCAAGTCCGGCATAGAGACGCCCTACGTGGTAGCGAATCAACGCGTGGAATATCACGCCGTCCCTTTGGTGTTGCGCAGCGGCTCGTATCGTGGGCTGGCGGCCACGGCCAACCACTTCGCGCGCGAGACACATATGGATGCGCTGGCCCGCGCCGCGCAGATCGACCCGTTAGCCTTTCGCGTGAAGAATCTTTCCGACGCGCGGATGCGCGCCGTGCTGGAAGCGGCCGCAAAATCCTTCGACTGGCCCCGCAAGAAAACGAGCGATGGCCAGGGATTTGGCTTTGCGGCGGGCAACGAAAAGGGGAGTTATGTGGCCACGTGCGTTGAAATCGCGGTCGATGCCAAGGGTGAAGTAAAAGTGGTCCGGGTAGTGGAAGCTTTCGAATGTGGAGCGATCGTCAACCCGGATGGTCTGCGCAATCAAGTTGTAGGCGCCATCATTCAAGGATTGGGCGGCGCTTTATTCGAGGCTATCCAATTCGAGAATGGCCGCATTCAGAATCCGCATTTCGCGGCCTACCGCGTTCCACGTTTCCGCGATGTTCCAGAGATTGAAGCGGTCTTGCTGGACCGCAAAGACATTGCGCCCGCAGGCGCCGGCGAAACGCCCATCATGACCATCGCTCCGGCTATCGGCAATGCCATCTTCGACGCCACCGGAAAACGCCTAAACGCGCTTCCGTTAGCCCCCAAGGGTGTGGAGATCTAAAGCCATGGTGTTGATTGACAGCATTGCCGTTGCACTCTAGGATTGTCTCAATGCGGTCGTGGCGGAACTGGCAGACGCACTAGCTTGAGGTGCAAAAACGCCCTCACTTGCAACTTCTTTGCCATCAAGAAAAATCATTGAAAATGCGCTATTTAACTTTTGCATCCGTTGGCAGACGTTTGGCTACTTTTGAGAGAATTGGTCGCAAATTAGCCACAGGCCCGTTATTCGTGCGGAGAAATGACTTGGATAACCCGTGCGAGTCTACTCACGCTCTGAGCCTGGTTGAATCGTTCCAGAATGTGCGCCCAACAGTTCAGGAATCCATCGTTCTGTAAATCCCGCGCCGACGGAAAGGCCAAACAGCGCCCATGGTTCTGCAGAGAAGTGTCCCAGCGCGATGTTTGCTTTGCTCGCTACAACCAATAACATCCCAAAAATGGCTCCGAGAGCCACGCGAGTCAGACCTTGAAGTCCTAAAATTATCCACGAGTCGAAAGGATCAATTTTCAGATTTCTCCCTCGTTGAAATATCGACACTATTGATCCAATTGCTCCGCCCGCCGTTCCCACTAGGAGAGCGGTTCGAAAATCTAGACTGGTTCCTAGGTATTTATAGAGATAAAATGCTATGGCTATGACGATGCACCCAAAAAACAAGCTAAAAAGTTCATAAGATAATCGAGCAATCCTTGTGCATTTCGAATAGATGAAGTTACGCGCAGACTGAAAATGGCTCAGCGGGTTCTCGCCCTCAGGCGAGAGTAGCGCAGCATATAATGCTGCGCCTAGCAGTGCTGCTACCTGCGGACGACTCTTCGATCCCAAATTCGACTTGGCGATGCCATTAAGCTGCTGCAACTCTGTGATCGCGGGTCGAAGACGCGCTGGAAGCTGATCGTAATTCCATGCGACGTAGTTCTCCTCAGTGATGTACACGATGAATTGGCGGTGCCTACCGATAACAGTTTTGATCGCTCTTCCGTCAGAGTCTTTCTTTCCAGCAGTGAAGTTATCATACGGTGTCGCGCCGGGAGCCGATTGGTACTCATCAGGTGAATTCATGGTTGTCCTGACTGTTAGCAGGAAATAGCAAAGGTTTTGTCGGACAATATAGTATCGGATCTTTAATACTTCAAGTCTGGATCGTGTTGGTCTGGTTGCGAGTTTAAATGCAGCAATTGTCAATGAGGTGCGACGCTAAGTTAGTGAGTCTTCGCCACATGCAAAGTGGTTGGATCACGTGCCCCTTTCAAGACAATGTTCGTACGGTCGTCAGATATAATTCGCGTCAAAGTTGGCATTGGTTTCCCTTCCTCGCGTCCCAAATCCGGGCTCAACCGCGTCTTGCCGCTTTTCGCTCCCTGCGAACACCTGAAAAAGCCATCTTTCTAACGAACTCGGCTATCTCGCACAGTTCTTGATGCGTGAAGCCCTCGCCGGTTGTCGGCACAAATACCTTCCCAAATGTCGCATCTGGACAGATGGTGCCCACCAGCCTTGAGCTTTCGCGCACGGACCCTTTCCGAATCGGCGGACGGAATACATACTGTCCAGAGATTGCGATGGCCATGTTCGCCTCCGTCTCGGATTGTATACCCACCGGTAACCGTCCACAACTGGTATGAACAACGCGAATGAACCGGATGGAGTCGTGAAGTGCAGACCCCGTCGCTTGCATGAGAGGTTGTTCGGGGCTAATCCGAGACGCGCTACCATCCTGCTTAGGTAGGACCCACAACTTACCGAGCCGGTCTTCGATGTTTGAGGGCGGTTTTTTGTTGTGCAATTCTATGGTGTGGGTTGGGGTACCTGTGCGATAGTCTGCTCTAATAGCGCCCGCACTTCTTCTCTCGTTCGCTCGGTGTAACCAGTAGTTGGAACTTCAAAAAATTGGTCCACTGACACGAACTTTATATCAATAGGAGTTATCTTCGTGTCTACAAGTTGCACTCCGTCACTGTTTCTGGTTGAGATGGTTTCCTTTTGAAGAACGAAGCATCCAAGGTCCGGGGCCAGCCAGTCCTTCACGACAACCGTGGCCGCACCTTGAGGGTTGTCTTTCATCTGTTGAACGTCCTCAGAGTAGTTAACATCAAAACCCAAAAGTTTCCCGCTAGGGTGTCCTTCACATGAAGTTGCCGCGCTCATACGGTGTCGATATTCATTCTCGGGAATCTTGTCTTTAATAATTGATTTGGTTTCCTCTACAACGCCATAAAATGTTCCTGCTATGTAGTCGTGGATTTTCCGCTCGTGAGTTTCTCGGTTATTGATGATTCTTGTCCAGATTTCTACCCAAGAACCATCTTCGCGAACGGCTCGCGCAAGTGTGTATGTGTGAAGATAGGGGCTGTCCTTTTTCGGACTGCTCATCACGCTCGTTACGATAAACGAGCGTAATGGCTTCGGAGTTATTTGAGAACGAACAGAGTACACCACGCCAGCAACAGTTAAAACGACAATCGGAACCGCAAAATTATATAGCTTCATGTTTATCACCCTAAGGTTGACAACATTCGGTCGAAACATCACAAGGAAGCGGCCCCGGAATACATCCCCCGCAGAGATTTGTTGTTATGCAATTTCTAGCGCAGCGACCGCAGCTGTGCGGGCACACTTCACAGTGGCGGACAACGCACGCTGTGGTAGACGGGTTGGAACAATCATTTATTATTTGCTCTGTGCAGTTAACATCGCATCCGGCTGCGTGCACGGAGAAATTGCAGGCTTGGCTACGGCAGCCGATAGCAAGATTACCATCACGCTCACCAAAACCATTTGAATTACAGCCCAGATTGTAACTTGAGAGTTCATTCTTTCTCTCATTTTAGTTCTCCTGAAAACGACCACTCGCCTGTGCCAACGAAACAGGTCAAGGCCGCACAGGGCAGTTTAAACGTACTTGTAGTTCTGAGTGTGGTCTGTGTCAAGTAAATTAATACCGTATGTGGTTATTACGGGAAACTCTAACCCTTAGCGCCGCCTGACTCAGATATCGCGGTAATCTAAACCCCGCTTGAAAACTTATCCAGCAGCGGCGGCAGCACGTCCTCGGTGATGTGTCGCTTGA
>DASYJM010000147.1:0-4273 GCA_035996445.1 Candidatus Acidiferrum sp.
AATCGTGTCGGTCCCCTATCGGCACACATGACTGGGCACATTACTAGACGGCCTCAGCTTGTACCCGAGTTGAGGCCGTTTCTTTGGGCACAAGTCGTAACGAAACTGCCAGCTTTGCCCCGTTGGTTCACTGAGAAGCGATCACGTGGCCCATTGGCGAAAATCATATCCACCACCGTCTCAATTCAGTTCCTTCGCAGGCTGGATGATCGGCGCTTCGATGGTAGTAGGGACGCTCGTGTTCATCGCTCGGCACGTGCACCCGCAGAGGTTGGACGCGTAGGGCAGGCACACCACTTGGCTAGCCGAGCCGCGAATGGAATCGCAAGCGGCCTGACCAAATGAAAGAGGCCGCCTCAGTCGGCGGCCTTCCGTTAGTTGGAAATCTCTTTCGGTGAGTATGAATAGTTGTCTAGCACTAAACCTAGTTTCTCGGCCCGTTCTTTTCGTTCCCGCGCATTGAACCGTTCTCCAACTTCTCAAAGGCTGCTAATTCCCTTTGGACCGCTTGCCCGAGCTCATCAGACAAGGTTTGGTGCTTTGAGCCACTGGACCTCTCCGGATAACAGAACTGTCACAATACTGAAATCCAAGATGGGCGAAATTGAAACCGAATTTAATTGTCTAGGCGGGCCAGCGAAACCACATGACGTATTGTGTCGGGTTCCCTTACCGGCATTTCTAAACATCGGCCCCAGCTCCCCCGCGCTGGGGCCGAATCTTTTGGGCATAAGTCGTCACGAGACCGCCCAGCTTGCCCGCGCCGCGATTATGAGAGGATATTTGAACCTTGAACCGCTAGACCTACAGAGGCAATTTCTCTGCGCTGTTGGGGATCACTGGTCGCGCAAGAAGCGCAATAAATAGATGCGCAGCTCGAAACCGGGGCTTGCGCGCAACGCAGAAGACAAAACAAAGACAGCAAGAAGCCCCACCCGGCCGAAACGCGTGGGGCTGTCTTGTGGTTCATTCTCGCAAGTTTTTCAGCGCACGGGCGCCTTCACGTCTAGCAACTTGGTGGTCACCGCCAATTCGGCGATCTTCCGTCCCATGTCCGCGCCGGCCTCGGTCGAGAAGCGATAATGGAAGCCCGCATAAATCCTGGCTTGCGAAACCTCGTCCATATAGTCCTGGATTCGCGTCCACTTGCGGGTGACGCCAGGAGCGGTCGGGCTGGTCAGCGTGATTTCCGCCACATCGTTGCCCACCACCTTCTGGATGATCGTGCCGACCGCAGCCGAGGTAATGCAGTGTGCGCACGGATATTCCGGGTGCATGGGCGTATCACCCAGCGGCAGCCAGGATGCTTCCCGCGGCGTGGCGTCGTTCTTGCTCAAATCGGCATTGCGGATCGCGGTGATAGGACGCCAAAGATTGTAGGCATATTTTGCATCAAATACGGCGATGAGGGCGTCATGGCCGGCCATGGCGGCAAGGGCGAACAAGCGTGCACAGTCAACCAGCTCCATGTCCTTGCTGGCTGCAACTTGTCGAAGAATGGGACTCCATGTTTGCGGGCCAACGAAGAACCAGAAGCGGCCAATATTCGTCTGCTCGGCCGTGCGCACGGTGCTGGTGCGGCTGCCCAGTTCCCGTATCTCATTCACATCCTTGGTCCAGGTCGACGAAGTAAGCGCCGGGGGCGGCGGCGGGCGGAACTGTGAGCCGGTCGTCATCACCCAAGGTCTTATCGCGCCCACCGTGGAGAATACAGGGACGACTGTCGGCACATAGATACCCGCGATCGTGTAGGGACGATAGGTTTCCGGAGTGGTTGCTCCATCATTGGCACACAGCGCGAGTATCCCGGCTGCGGCCTTCTTACCGAGATCGATACCCTTTGCTTTCGGCTCGCCTTCGGCGATACCGACCAGGGAAGTCGCCAAAGCAGCATCGAGCTTTGATTGCTGGTCCGGATGTAACGCGATTAATACCGCATGGGCTGCTGCGGCGGCAGCTGCTTCCTTCGAAAAATTCGGTTCAGCGGGGAGATTGAGCTTGTACGCAGCGTAGCGTCGATCGATGGCGTTCACAGCCTCGAACATAACAACGTGGAGAATAGCCATCTCGCGTGAGCTAGGCGCTGGCGGGAGTTGTTTTTGAATGTGGATGGCCTCGGCCTTTGCGTTCCAGTCGGTAATCGCATCGGCGCGAGCGTGCGCAACAAAAAGCGCAAGTCCGAACGCTGTTACAGCGAGAATATTGAAAACACTTTTCTTATTCATTGCTTCCTCCATTGTTTTTCAGATGGCCTGTGAGACTGCTCAGCTTCAGGCGCTTCCGCCGAAGATGCAGTCGAAAATCATCCATCAATGTTCGGAGTACTCGCCCGCCGATAGGGCATGCTGCGCTAACAGTCATATTCGATGAAGAGGCTTCTAAGTATGAAGTGGATTACACTTCACTGCTGCCACAGGTAATCGGGCACCCGACGATGCAGTGCATCGTTTCCTGCCAGCCGTAATTTCTGCAATTGGCACTTTTCGGAGGTGGCGTCGGTGCCTGGTGGTGTCCGCTCATTGGGGGCAAAGCGGAAGTTATCTGAAAATGCTGGGACTACAGCTTGTGATCCAAACGAAACATTCAGCCGATGACAGTCCGGCGACCCATTCCATGGCGGATATGCTCATGAGCCCGCCTCGATTATGCAACGGCGCCGTCCACTCCAACAGTTTGCGCGAGAACGACGACATGCACTGATGCGTTCACGCAACCCGCGCCCATTGCACGGGTTCTTTGTTGCTGATGAACAGGCGTAGCAGCAAAGGCTAAGATCGTTGGACCCAGTATTTTAGCTCCCACAACAGGCGTTCAAGCGCTGAAATCAGGTGACGTAATTTACTGCGCGCTTCGTTGCGGGTTTCAGCCCTCGCCAGCCCGCAGTTAGGGCAGATGAACAACGCGACATTCCGGCCCGAGAGAGTTAAGTTGATGGCGGCGATTTCGAGCAGCCGTTCGCAGTGAGGACAATAATCCAACTCATCCGAACGTTTGTTTTCGACAGACACCGAGCAGCAGCATCACGCAATAATCAGGCGTTGGCACATCCGTTGAATTCCATGAGTTCCATTAGTCGGTGTGCAACCAGTTATAGGGTGGGTCCTGAACGGTCTCTGAATGCACCGTTCAGCCAGCGTTGCAAACGGAACTGATAATCCCGCCGAGCATCCCGTGTGGAGGGTGACGCTACTCTGCTTCCTAGTATGTGACATGTTCTAGTTTCCGCTGGATGATGATGCCTAGCCTTCACGTCGGCGCGTGCCGCGCCTGCGGAAGCGAAACGAGCCTATCGCGATTCCGTCCGGTTGCCTTTAACGCTGATGGCCCAGGCCGATACCCAGGGTATTAGCCTTCGCGCGTAGAGCAGCTTCGGTGCGCTTGGTAAGCTTGGCGATCTTCTTTACTGGCGTTCGCGCCTTGGAATGCGCACGCAATTCTTTCTCTTCAGTCTTGGTGTATTCACGGCGGACGCGCGTCTTAACTTTCTTCGCCACGAGGCACTCCTATTTTAGGGAAGCGTCCTTCTAGCACAGAAGTCTGTTGAGGCAATCACCCGGAATAGAAACATCCCTGCCAGATCCAGCGGCGCTGGCTGTCAGTAGACACAGGCAATCCGGCTCTCTAAATCAGTCGGGCTCTTCCTTCGAAATATCTTTAGGAGCGGCTGCAGCCTCGTCCGTCGTCTTTTTGAGTTGTTCGGTTGCTATGCCGAACTGATTCCGCAGAAAATCCGATTGGAGTCGCATCACTTCGCCAATATCCTTTGCTTGCATCAACTGCTTTGCGTGTTCGAAAGATACTTTTAGGTTCTTCTCTGTGATTGCGAGAGCGTGCTTTGCTACGTCGGTCATAGGACCCGGGACCATGCCAACCGACTTGCTGGCGGAATCCATGAATGACGAGATTGCTCTTTCAGCTTGGTCTACGCTCTTCTGCGCGAACTCTCGGACCTGTGGCGGTACGTCAATTTTCAATGTCGGGTCCATCATGGCGGTATCCCTCCGGGATGGGTTCGTAAGGTTATCACACTTTGGAAGGGCGGCGTTCTGCAAAACCGCCCCGGTCGGTCATCCGGTGTATTGTTGCACTGACTGCTTCCGCGATCAGCGGCGCATGGTCACTCATCTTCTGGATCGAACACAAACCCTTGGCTATTGACTACCTTGCCGTTCTGAGTGATCGGCACGTAGATGCAGGAGCGGCCTTGAGCATCGGTTAGTTTGATAGCTTGGGGCATTGTATCGGGATATTCACCGCCATGATCCAACGTTTT